>JAFLRU010000031.1 GCA_022511325.1 Campylobacter sp. | reverse complement strand
TGCACCCGCGATTAAAAGCCAAAATCGCCTGATTTTCATAACCTTTTTCTTTTAACAAAAGAGCTAGATTTGAACACGCCTTAGAAAGTCTAGAGTTGCAAGCTTTATCATAATATTTATAAGCTTTTTGCAAATTTATTCGAGTTCCCTTGCCATCTTCATTCATAGAAGCGACAGAAAAGCACGCTTTGGCGCTTCCTTTTTCGCAAAGTTTCTCAAAAAGTTTATAAGCTTTTTCAAATTTATTTTCCTCATAAAATTTCAAAGCCTGTTCTAAATCCTCTGCCGCAAAAATACTGCTAAACATTAGTGCTAAAAACAATATAATCTTTTTCATTTAAGCTCCTTTAAAGCCTCTTTGACTTCTAAAATGCAGTCCATTCGTTTTTTTAATTCGTCTTTTTTAGAGTTAATGAGTGCTAATTTTTGTGTGATTAAAGTTTTATTTTGCTCAAAAAAGTTTTTAACAATCTTTGTAATTATAGGCTTATTAATAAGCAAAGCCTCAAATTCATAGACATTAAGTTCAGTTAAAACCCTTTCATAAACTTCACTTTTTTTAGGATAAAACAAAGAAAACTGCGAACTATCAAGCTCATAAAAACTTCTGCTTTCATTGATTTTGCGACTAAAAAAGCTTAAACTTAATTTTGTAGCATTTTCATAATTTGCAAAAGCCTTTAAATTCAACTTTTCTAAAAAAATATCAAGTTCTAAAGTGTTTTCAAATAAAACATTTTTAAAATCTTTTAAAAAATGTTCATCGCTCGCGTTACAAAAGGCTCTTAATTCGCTAAAATTTGTATCACTTTGGAATTCATTGTCTTTTTGGATATTTGAAAATCTTGCTCTAAAAAGCAAAATATCTTTTTGCAAATTTTCAAAGACTTCATTTAAATCAAGCTTTAACTCATCAAAAGCCACGATGAGTTCGTTTTTGTTTCTTTTAAATTCTTTGCTCATCACATCAGAATTATAAAACATTGCCAAAAATACATCATCGCTTGAAATATAAGGAGCTTTATAATCGTATTTAATATACAAATCTTTTTTAAACAAAGCCTTAGCTTCTTTATAAAAATGAGCTTCTTTTTCCTTGACGCTATCGAAAATTTCTTTTGAAATGCGTTCGCTAATGCTTTTAAGCTGCTCTAAAATTTGGTGGTTTAAAATTTTGATTTTAGAATTTAATTTTTCAAAATATTCGTTTAAATAAAGTTCATAGTTTTTAAAATGATTTTCAAGAGAGTTGAAAATTTCATCAAAAAGTTTGATTTCTTGTTCTAAAATTTCGCAAAACTCAAGCATTTTTCTTTTGACAAAATTGCGTTTTATGCTAAGTGTGTCAAGATTTTGCAAATAATTTAACAAAAGCTCAAGATTAGAACGCTCGTAGCTTTCCTTGTTTTTAGCTTCTTTACAAGAAATGGCAATGATTTTTTCAAAATATTTTGAAAACACGCTTTGAACATAGTTCATCACATTTTCAAGTTCAGCTTCGCTTAATTTATCTTTTTGGTTGAGAACGCAAATGCTATGTTCTCCTAAAAGTTTTAAATTTGCTTTTATGGCATCTTCTTCGCTTTTTTTACCCGCATTATCAATCAAGCTAAGCCACACGATAGAATGTGTATTTGAAAGTTCTTTAAAGGTTGTAAGAGTGTCTGTATCGTTAGCATTAAGTCCGGGAGTATCTACAAGAGTGATTTTTTCAAGTAAAGGCACAGGAGCAAAAATATGCAAACTTTTAGTTTCTTTTATGCTTTTTCTTTGGTCTGTATATTTTTCAAGCTCGCTCACTTCAGTGATAGTATCGCTTCCATCTTCAAATTCTACTCTTAAAAAATATTCTTTTGCATAATGTAAAAATGTGGGTTTAAAGGTTACAGGAATAATGCCTGTAGGGAGGCATTCTCTTTGCAAAATGAGATTTAAAAGGCTTGATTTTCCGCTTGAAAATTGCCCGATGATTGCAACATTGATATTTTTTTCTAGGCTGAAAATGAGTTCCTCAAATTCTTTGCTAAGCTCTTTACTAAGGTGCATAAAAGGTTCATTAAGCTTAGCACACAAGGTTTTAATCTTGCCTTCAAAACTTGAGTCAAATTGTTTTTCATAAGCGTTTTCATAAGCTTTGATGAAATCATTTAAGAGTTCAATTTGCATTCAAAAGCTCCGTTTTAAGTTGAGAAAGTCTTGCAATTTTTTCTAAATTTTTCTCATAAGAGAGTGATAAATCCATATTTTTACCTTTTAAATTGCCCATTAAATTTTCAAGGTTTTCAAGCTTTTCATTTTGTGAGCTTTCATAATGTGCAAGTTTTTGGTTTAAGAAATCAAAAAAAGTTTGATTGATTTTGAGTTCTTCTAAGAATTTAGGCATTTCAAAGCTCTCAAAACCTTTGTGTATCACCTCATCAAGTTCTGTTTCTAAACTAAAATCAAATTTTTTCTGTGTAAGTTGTGAAATTTGCATTCTTAGAAGAGAGAATTTTTCGCTTGAAAAGATATTTTCAATATTTTTTGAAATTTGACTTTTAAATTCCTCAAAACCACTTTCAAAATCATCTTGCAAAAACTCGTATTTTACACTTAGAGCTGTTTTTAAATCCTCAATTCTTTTAAGATTTTCAAATTTAATTTCTCTTAAAATATCGTTAATTCCATCTTTAACGGTAATATCTGTGATATTTAAAATGCGCGAAAGATTGGCTTTTTGCCCTTTATTTTGGAGATATTTAAGCTCATCAATCAAACGCTCTTTAAGCTTTTTAGCTAAAAGCAATAAAAGATTATCAAGCCCACTTTCTAAATTTTCAAGCTTCAAAATAGAATTTTTAATTTCCTCTTTAGCCTTTTGTAAGAGTTCTTTTTGAGCTTTAAATTCCAAAAATAATTTTTCGTTTTCTTTATCTCCGCTTTGCTCATTTTCTTTGATGAGCTTATTTTGCATTTCATACTCGTCTAAAAGATTTTTGAGCTCCAAAAGCAATTCTTTTTTATAAGCATTCATTGCAATTTTAGTTTTTTCGCCAGAATAAAGTTCATTAAATAAATATTCTTCAAATTCTTTCATTCCGCTTTTTTCAAAATCCTCTTTAGAAGCTAAACCCTTATAAAAATTACTTGCTCTTTTTGCACTGACGCATAGAAAATCTATTTTTTCAACGAGATTGCTGTCTAAATTTTCAAGTCTTGCTTTCAAACTTTGCTTGGTATAAGAAATCACTTCATTTAATTCTTTTTCTCCAAGCAAATCCGCCTTAGTTAGCACAATTAAAAATTTACTCAAACGCGAATTTAAAAGGCAGTGGATTAAAAACTGCGCATCTTTTTGAGTTAAACTTTGCGAGGCGTTCATTAGGTGGATTAAAAAATCGCTTTCTTTGAGATATTCACTTGTTACTAATTCTCTTTGAACGACTATATCATCAAGTCCGGGAGTATCCACGATGCGTATGTTGTTTTTCAAAAATTCCAAAGGACTCTCAATTTCTATCTTTTTAATCAAAGCAGAAAGCTTGTTTTTAGCACTGCTAAAACTTTTTAATTCCTCCAAAGAACTTTGTTTAATCAAAGCTTCTTTTTTGATAAATTCACTGATATTTAAATCTTTTGAAAGTTCTTCAGCAAAATTTCTAAGCTCTTCGCTAAATTTAGAACTTTCTAAAATATTTTGCCATTCTCTTTCGTCCCAAAAATAAATCTTTGCACTATGACTGGTTCCGTATTCAAGTACGGTTAAATTTGCGGTTTCAGGGATATTTGAAACACCTAAAAAATCTTCTTTCAAAAGAGCGTTTAAAAGGCTTGATTTGCCAGAGTTCATTACTCCTGTTATACAGATATTAAATTCTAAATTTTGGAATTTTTCTAAAGTCTTTTCAAGTCTTTGTTTGCACTCATCATTAAAAGCAAGTTTTTGAAGTTCTAAATTTATGGAATTTAATTCTTTAAAACCAGATTCAAAAACTGCTTTTTTATCGATTTTTTTAACTTCTAATTTTTCGACAAATTCTAAAATCAAGGAATTTTTTGAAATTTTTTCTAAAATTCTTAAGGCTTTAAGCAAGTCTTCTTTATCTAAAAAACCTGTTTTTAAAAGATTAATAGCACAAACTTGAGCGTATTGTATGCCAAAAATATCCACTCTTAAATTAATGATTTTAAAAATATCTTGAAATTCTTTTAAGAGAAAATATCTTTCGTAATTGTCTTCATTAGCACTAAGTAAAATTGCAATTCTTGAAATATCTAAGGCATTTTTATCCTCAAAATTTGCATCAAGGTCTAAAAACTGCAAGTGATTTTGCCAAGTTTCTTGTAAAAAGTTATCTAAATTCATAAAATTTTCCCCTTAAAAAGGGGAAAATTTTTATTTGTCTCTTTGAGCAACAAGTTGTCTTCTCATATAAGCAATTTTGCTTTGGAGTGGCAAACTTTTTGGACAATTATCTTCACAAGCAAGTAAAGACATACATCCAAATACTCCATCATCATCGCCCACAAGCTCGTAAAAATCTTCTACACTTCTGTGATCGTGTGGATCTTGTAAGTATCTTGCTGTTCTTAAAAGTCCTGTTGCGGCAATGAAATTTGGTCTCATAAGTTTAGTCGCACAAGAAGCTACGCAAATTCCGCATTCTATACATCTATCAAGTTCGAAAGTTTCTTCAGCAACTGCTGGTTCAATGCGTTCTTCTATCTTAGAAATATCAGTTTCTTTTTCATTATGCACCCAACTTTCAACTCTCTTACACATACCTTCAAACCATTCTCCTGTATTAACACTCAAATCTTTAATATGTCTGAAAGCTGGCATAGGCATAAGTTCAATCACTCCATCAGGATAGTTTTTTGTCAAAGTTTTACAAGCAAGTTTTGGAACCCCATTAATCATCATTGCACAAGAGCCGCAAATCCCTGCACGACAAACAAAGTCAAAACTCAAATCCGGATCAAGTTTTTCTCGAATCATAGTCAAACACACAAAAACTGTCATAAAAGGAGTTTCCTCAAGCTCATAAGTTACGAAATGTGGCTTAGAAATTTTGCTTAAAGGATTGTATTTAAAAGCCTTAATGGTTAATTTTCTACTCATAATCAACTCCTATTCTTTGATTTAGTGCTTTGTATTTTGGTTGAAGTTCATAAGGCATTAAAGCTTGTTGAATATCAAAGCGGCTTTTGCCTTCAGACTCCATTTTTTCACGGATAGCATCAACTTCTGCTTGTCTTTTCTCACTGAGTGGATTTTCTATGATATTTCCTTTGGCTCCATAACCTCTAAAGGCTGGTGGCATTTCCATTTTCATAATATCAAGATCATCATACTCAACACGTGGTAAATTTTCACCTTCAACCCAGTAAGTAAGAGTTCTTTTCATCCAGTTTAAATCATCTCTTTTTGGATAATCCTCTCTGTAATGAGCTCCTCTACTTTCAGTTCTTAAAAGTGCTCCATAAGCTACACAAAGAGCGACTTTAAGCATTCTAGGAACTCTGTAAGCTTCTTCTAATTCTGGATTTGCTGAGTCAAGTTCTTTTTGATGAACCTTAATATCTTGTGCAGCAATATAAAGTTTTTCAAGTTCATCTACAGCTTCTTTTAAAACTTCGCCTGTTCTAAAAATCGCAACTTTTTCCCACATAATTTCTTTCATTCTGTTTTTGATTTCAAAAACATTGTTTTTACCTTCTTTATCGACTAAAGATTTAAGATATTGATATTCTTTAGCTAAGAAGCTTTTAACAACATTAGTATCAATAACTTCGCCATTGTTTTTACAATAATCTGCAAAATAATCTCCAACAATCATACCTGCAACAACAGTTTCAGCACAAGAATTTCCACCCAAGCGGTTAAAGCCGTGCAAATCCCAGCACGCTGCTTCACCACAAGCGAAAAGTCCCTCAAGCCATTGACTCTCTCCTGTTGGTTTGGTTCTAATACCACCCATTGAATAATGTTGCATTGGTAAAACCGGAGCCCAACCTTTTGGACCCTCATCAGCTGGGTCAATACCATTAAAGGTTTTACAAATATCTTGCACGTCTCTAAGATTTTTTTCCACGTGAGCACGACCAAGAATTGAAATATCAAGCCATAAATGGTCTCCATAAGGGCTTTTTACACCCTTACCTTTTCTAATATGTTCCATCATTCTACGACTTACAACATCACGGCTAGCAAGCTCTTTTTTCTCTGGTTCGTAATCTGGCATAAAACGATAGCCATCGACATCACGTAAAATTCCACCATCACCACGGCAACCTTCAGTAAGCAAGATTCCACTTGGAACGATAGGAGTTGGGTGAAATTGCACTGCTTCCATATTTGAAAGTCTGCAAAGTCCTGTTTCAAGAGCTATAGCTGCACCTGTTCCTTCACAAATAACCGCATTAGTGGTTTGTTTATAAATTCTACCATAGCCTCCAGTCGCAAGCATAGTCCCTCTTGCAACATAAGCAGTAAGCTGTCCATTTGTCAAGTCTCTTGCAATCACTCCAAGGCATTTTTTACCATCGTGAATGATACGCAATGCTTCCATTCTATCAATGATTTTAACTTGATGTTTAATGGCTTCATTAGCCACTCCATAAAGCATACAATGTCCTGTTGCATCAGCAATATAACAAGTTCTCCATTTTTTGGTTCCACCAAAGTCTCTTGCATTGATAAGCCCATGTGCTTCTTGTTTTTCTTCAATCACAGTTCTTTGAGCGTTGATTACAACTGTTCTTGGTCCTTTAGTAACTCTTGTCCAAGGAACACCCCAAGCTGCAAGCTCACGCACAGCTTTTGGAGCAGTTTGAGTAAACATTCTTGCTACTTCTTGATCGCAACCCCAGTCTGAACCTTTAACTGTGTCAGCAAAGTGTAAATCTTCATTATCTCCTTCGCCTTTAGCTCCGTTTCCTAAACTTGCTTGCATACCGCCTTGCACTGCTGCAGAGTGAGAACGTTTAACTGGACAAATACTTAAAAGTATAACACTTTGACCACTTTTAGCTACTTCTATCGATGCTCTAAGACCAGCTAAACCGCCACCTATAACTAAGGCATCACTATATTGTATATTCATAATTAACCCCTTTGATTTATAAGTTCTGAAGATGGTAGTACTAAATTCGCACTTGGTGTGTATCTTTCACCCGGGTTATGAGGGCTGTTAAAATTCACTTTAAGATAAGCTGCCATAGTAAAGAGTCCTAAAACCAAGAAGAATACACTAATCACCCATTTAAGTTTTTTAAGTGTTTTACGACTTGCTTTTGCATTGCTTCCTTCAAACCAACCCCATTTAACACAAAGACGATAAAGTCCTATACCTCCGTGTAATTCTACTGCAAAGAGTAAGACGAGGTAAAAAGGCCACATTTGGAACATTCTATCGGCTGAACCATAAGGATCTATAGTTTCTGCGTAGAAAAACATAATGCCAAGATGGAATGAGGCAAAGAAAAACATAATAAAGCCTGTAATGGCTTGAACAAACCACAAACTTGTATCTCCGTGATTCATAGTTTTTGCGTGAGTGCGAAGAAGTTGCCATTGTCTAAAATTAATAGGAAATTTACGCATAGCAAGTCCTGCGTGAACCATAAAAATCACAAAGACTATGAAAACTATACAGGATACAATCCAAGGTTGAGGAGTTCCAAGTATGAAATTTCCTTCAAACATTTTAGCGATTTTATACATAAAATCTTCACTGATTAAAATACTTGAGACAAAAAACATATGTCCCCACATAAAAAGCCCTAGAAAAAGCCCTGAAGCACTCTGGATAAAGTCTAGCTTTGCGGGTATTTTGCTTTTTTTACCCTCAATGCTCTTACCAAAATATCCTTCGATAAGCCCACTCATCTTTACTCCTTTTCTTTTTTAATGATTTGTTAATAAAGTTTGATTATATTACAATACTCTTTAAACTAAATTAAAATTTATTTTTGATTTTTAAATGATTGTAAAAAAATAAAGTAGCCACGAACATAATAAGGCTTAAAATTTGTCCCATACTTAGTCCAAAAACCACAAAACCTATACCAAAATCAGGCTCCCTAAAAAACTCACAAATAAAACGAGCCAAAGAATATGCACAAGCATAAACAATGATGAGCTCTCCTTCAAATTTTTGCCTACTTTTTGCCAAAATCACAATGACAAAAACCACAAAACCTTCTAAAAATGCTTCATAAAGTTGTGAAGGGTGGCGTAAAGTATCATCAACATAAATTCCCCAAGGAACATCTGTAACGCGTCCAAAAAGCTCTTGATTTAAAAAATTTCCAATACGTCCAAAAACATAAGCTAAAGGAACACTTAAAGCTACCAAATCCAAATACAGCCAAACTTTTTGCTTGTATTTTTTACAAAACAAAAAGGTTGCAAGTAAAAATCCTACGATAGCCCCGTGATAGCTCATCCCTCTAATACCTATAAACTCGCCATTCTCATAAGGATTAAAAATTTGCCAAGGGTGGATTAAATACCACAAGGTGTTAGAATCATAAATTAAAATATATCCTATTCTAGCACCTAAAATTACGCCAATTTCAACCCAAAAAAAATAATTATCAAGCATAGAATTGCTAATATTCATTTTAAATTTCTTAACAAAAAATTTCGCCAAAAGCAAAGCAAAAAGCAAAGCAAAAACATACATAATGCCATACCAATGCACTTTAAAACCTAAAAATTCAAAGGCTACAACATCAAAATGAGAATAAATATTTTGCCAAGTTTCCATACTATTTCCAAAAATTTTGTTTTATTTTTTTGTAAAAATATATCAAAAAAACTTTAACTTGCTATAATTAGCTTTAAATTCTATAAAGGTTTAGTGATGAAAAAGTATATTTTAACTGCATTTGTTTTATTATTTTTAGGTGCTTGTGGAAAAACAAGCTCAAATTTTGTCAATGTTTCAATGCCTAGTTTTAAGCCTCAAACTCCTATTAAAACAGAAAATACTCATTCAGGTGTGCGAATTTCTTTAGAAGCTTTAAATATAGAGCAAAATAACAATTATTCTGATTATTTTGAAAACTCAACTCTTAAGATTAGAATCGATAAAGAAACAGAGCTTTTAAAGCAAAATTTAGAAGAGCAAATCAAAACCATAGCACAACTTAAAGGTTATGAAATTAGCAATACAAACCCAGATTACAAACTTAAAGGCGTGATTAAAGTATTTATAGAGGAAAAAAATGCTCAAAAAACTACTGAATGGCTTAATGGAGATTCTATAAATTCAAATTTAGGTATAAGTTTCGAAGGAAAAATAGATTTCATTGACACACATAATGTTGCAAATGTAAATAATATGATGAGTAGTGCAAGGCTTGATTCTTACATAAATATAACCTATCCAATTAAAAGTGATGAAGGTGTGAATATGTTTAAAACGACTTTTAGTTCTGTACCAACACAGCTTAATAAAGGCTTAGAGCGTCCTGCTTTTGAAATTGATAGAGCTTTTTTAACTTTTTATAAAACCACTTTAAATACCCTTTATGAAAATTTACCTCAATCTTCAGGAGCAAATTTAGGAACTCAAAATATGCAGGGTAATGAGGAATTTAATGAATTTATTAACGATGAAAGCTTCAATGAAACTTTTAATGAAAATACGCAAAATTCATTTGATGAAACTCCTAAAAAGGATAAAGATGGAGTTATGATTTTTGAGTGATTATTTTGAATTTAAAATGCGTTCAAGTCTTATCTTATAGGCTTGGTGAATGTGAAATCTAGCCAAGTCTGCCGCTTTTTTAGCATCTTTTTCTTTAATGGCATTTACGAGTGCTAAATGCTCTTCATACACTTCATTAGCCCTATTTTCCTTGGCTAAAGTGCTTTCACCTAGAAGAATTAAAGTCTTTTCTAGGTTTTGCATAATTTTATAAAGATAGTGATTTCCTGAACAATGATATATGGTTTGGTGAAACAAAACATTATTAGCCCTTAAAGAAACAACATCTGTTTTTGCTATGTTTTTTTGAGCCTCAACAACATTAGCTAAAATTTCAATCTCTGCTTTAGAAGCGTATTGAACTGCGAGTCTTGCAGCTTCACTCTCTAAAAGTTCTCTTATCTCATAAAGTTTAGTGATGGAAACCAAATCAAGCCCCGCAACAACTAAACCATTTTTACCATCTTGGATTAAAATACCCTCATTGAGTAAAATTCCTAAAGCTTCACGAATTGGAGTTCTACTTAAACCTGTTTCTTCAGTTAAATCTTGTTCTTTGATTCTATCATTAGGTTTGAGTTTTCCTTGTCTGATTGCATCAATGATATATTCATAAATTCTATCACTTGAAATTTTTTGGTTTTTTTTAGACATATTTTTCCTATCTCTTGAGTTTAATTTTGGATTATAATATAAATTGTTAAATTTCAAATGCTAAACGCAAGGATTTAAAATTTAGACAAAAAGCACAGACACAACCAAATGATGAAATGCAAACTTTGAAAACCCGCAAATGAACGAAGCTGAAAAAGCGTATTTAGAGCAAAAAGAAGCTAAAAACAAAAAAGATTATAAACTAAGCTATGAAATCACTAAAAAAATCAGCGAGTTAAACAAGCCTTTTTAAAGCCTTTGCACCCCTGCAAACAAGGCTTAAGTTTTTTTGTGTTTTTTAAGGATAAACTAAGCAGGGGAACTTTATAATATGAATACAAGTTTTAGTTAATCCTAGCTTTTAAGAGCTAAGATAAGCATTAACAGAATTAAGCAAAAAGCTGTCAATTCTATCATTACTTAACCTCCTTTCTTTAAGCCTTGCTTTAAGTTTTGGAGGTATCCTTTTTAACACAAGAAAATTTTAGCTAATTTTCACTTAAAAACCCCTTTCAAAATACCACAAAACCACACTTTGCACCTTTTAACCCTTTTTTTAAAATACTCTTTTAGCTTTAATTTTAAAAAAACAATAAAGGATTTTTCAAATGGGTTATGATGGAGGAGAACAAGCTGGAGGAAAAGATGTAAATAAAGGAACAGATAGCGGCTCAAATGGGATTTTTAGCTTTTTTGGCAGTGATAAATTTGCAAATTTTGGAAAAGGACTTGAGGGCATAGGAAGTATTGGAAGTATAGGAACTTCGATTTATGGACTTTTTCAAACAAATAAGGCTTTAAAACTGCAAAAACAAGCCTTAAGCGAAGCACAAAAACAAAATGCAATCGAAAACGAGCGATACGACAAAAGAGAAGCTGAACGCATTGCAGCAAACGACCAAATCGCAGCAAGTGCTTCCGCTTGGAATGATAATCCTATGACAAGGGAATAAATGCTTGATTTAATCCTCTTTTTTGTTGTTTTAATCGTCCTATTTTTTACACTTTTAAAGCTTTTAAGACTGCAAAGGATTTTAAGCAAACTAGAAAACCGCAAAAGCTATTTTTCAAAAAAGGCAAAAGAAGATGAGCGTTAGGAATTTTTGGATTTATTTTAACGACTGCAAGAAAAATTTAAAAAGTTTTAATTTCACCGATGATAAGCTTTTTTCTTTGAGTGCAGATTTAGCTTTAAAACTTGTTGAAGCGGATTTAAAAGAAAAAGAAGCAATGCTAACAAGAGAAAAGCTCAAAAAAGAAATGGAAGGGCTTATTTTACAAAGCAAAACTCAAACCAAACAGCTTGAATTTGAGATTTTAAAAAGTATGGTTCAAGCTGAAAGTATGGTTAGAAGCGTCGGGGATAATGCTTGTATCAATAGAGCAAATGTTTATGTTGGCTTTTTAAATGTTGTCGGCAATGCAAGTGAAAGTTCAGCCATTGCAACGCATTCAAATAATGTGATTAGTGAGATTAAAAAAATCGATGATACAGCTTTGACAAGTGATTATAAAGATATTTTTAAAGCAGCAAGAGAAAACTTTTTAAAAGAGCAATCAAAGCTTGGAAAAATGCGAGAATGCTTTATCATTTATCCACGAAGTGAAATAAAGATAAGAGAACCTATCGAGCTTATAGGATTTAGCATTTATCCGCAAAATGAAAGTGTTTTTGAGTTTAAAGGACAAACTTTGGAAAATTCGCAACTTTTAGACTTTTCAAGCGAAGAAGAGGGAGAATTTGAAATCATTTTTAAAGTTAAAAACGATTTAGAAGAATGGATACAAGATAAAATCATCATTAAAGTAACGAAATTTTAAACGCCTTGCTTATTCTACAAAACCACACTTTGCACCTTTTAACCCTTTTTTTAAAATCCTCTTTTTTATAAAGTTATACTAGGAAAATTTTTCAAAAAAGAGGCTGTTATGAGCGATTTTAAAACTTTTGATTTTGAAACTTTCGAAAAAGATAATGGAAATAAAAAAGAGTTGGTGGATTATTTAAAAAACACATACGATTTAGGCTTTGATTTTGATGAAGCACAAAACAAACTTAAAGATTTTAACACTCAAAATAATACAAACTTCGAGCTTTACGACATTATAAAAGCTAAAGGCAACGAGCTTAATTTTAGAAAAAAATCCGTGCAAAATACTTCACAAAACGAAGCTTTGCAAAACTCACAAAACCCGCAAATTAACGAAGCTGAAAAAGCGTATTTAGAGCAAAAGGAAGCTTTAAAACAAAAAGAACTTAAAAGACTTGAACTTTTAAAAGAGAATGAAAAAGATTATTTGAATGAAAGTGAAAATATCTTTTTACAAACAGGTAAAGAGGCTTTATCAAGTGTTGGTTTAAGTGCTGAAAATTGGA
>JAFLRU010000030.1 GCA_022511325.1 Campylobacter sp. | reverse complement strand
GATTATAATAAGCTATGTCAAGTAAGGCTCTTGGCATTAGCCAAGTGGGAAAAATCACCCCTGAAGTCCAATAAAAAATGATACTAAAATAATTAAGCAAGGTTCTTAAAGGCTCAAAAAAATGCCAAATAATAGAAAAGCAAAGCCCCAAAGAAAAGCCTGAACACAAAAGCAAAAAAAGGCACAACATCACTTCCATAAAATGCCTAGGGGTAGAATTTAAATGAAAAAACCAAGCCGAAAAAAAAAGCACTACCACAAAAATCGTAAAATAAATGCAAAATTCAAGTAAAGTTCTAGCAATAAAAACGTGTATAGGTTTAACGGGTTTGTAAGCAAAAAGAGCTAAATTTGCCCCAATACCATTCATAAGCTGGGTTACAATACTTCTAAACATAAAATAAGGCACAATACCAGAAATTAAAAACATAAAAATAGAAATTCCATCAGGCATTACTTGATGATGATATTCTCTAATGATTGTAACAATAGCTGTGATAGATAAAACCACAGACATAGGCTCACCCACAACCCAAATATAGCCTAAATATTTATTAGCTCCAAATCTTGTTTTTAACTCTCTAAAAAATAAAGCATAAATTACATTTATCATTAGTTTCCTAAATTTAAATCAGTGTCTAATTGTATCTTAGTTTTCTTTCTAAAAAATAAATTACCTTTGAAATTCAAGTTTTGAGCCTATCATCAAGGTATTATCAGTAAATTTCGCCCAAGTTAATTCTAAAGCATAAATTTTAGCATTGTGAAGTTTAGCAAAAGGAAATTTTTTATAGTAAATTTCGCTTTGTTCTTTACTTGCTTCTTTAAATAGAGCCTTAGCCTGAATGCCTTTTAAAAAAGCAATTTTATCTTCTTTTGCAATGCTTAATGCAAGCTTAGGATTTAAAAAAGCGAGTTTAATATGCCTACTTTTTTCATCAGAAGAAAAAATCAAGGCTAAATTCTTCTCATCAAAAGCATAAAAAACATTAGCAATATAAACCTCTTCATCATCACGCATCGCTAAAGATAAAAGCTGCATTGATTGAATGTATTCTAAAATTTTTTTATCCATAGTAAAAATTATACTAAAAATAATTTCAAAAAAGTCGATATAATGTCAAAATATTTATTAGGAGCTTTTCAATGCAAGTTGATGCAAGTAAAAACCAAAATTTCGCTATGGATTATACAACAAAAAGTGGCAAACATCTTTCTTTTTCTATGTTTGACAATCAAAGCGTAAGTTATAATAAAAACGAAGAAGGACAAAGCCTAAGTTTAAAAAGACAATATGGCTTTAGCTTTACTTACGAGGGTTCAAAGCTTACTGAAGCAGATTTAAACGAAATTAAAGACGCTATGAAAGATGTAGAACCTATGATACAAGATTTTTTGGCTAATTCTAAAGTGGGTAATCTTAACCCAAAAGAAATCATTGAAAATGCAATGCAAATGGCAAATATCTTGCCAAGCCCTAAAGATGAAAATCATCAAAATGCAATTATGGATAAATTTACTAATACACTTGAAAATTTACTCAAACAAAATCAAACAACAAATAAAGACCAAAATTTCTCTATGCTAGAAGATAGTAAAAATCTTTTAGAAGAAATTTTAAAACAAATACAAAAACAGCTTGAAGAAAATTTAAAAACTCAAAACAAAAAAGATGATGGAAGTTTTGATTTTTACGCATAAAATTACAATTTAATTTTTTTTAAGGAAAAAGTTTGGAAACTATAGAAATTTTAGAAAATATGCTCAAACTTCAGCAAAAGCTCAATGATGAAACTAATGGTTTAAACTGGGAAAATGGTTATACTAAAGAAGGAAAACTTATCAGCTTTAGACGTTGTGTTTATATGGAATGTGCTGAACTTATAGATTCTTTTGCGTGGAAACATTGGAAAAGTATCAACTCTCCTACAAACTGGGAAAATGTTCGTATTGAAATTGTAGATATTTGGCATTTTATCTTATCTTTAGTACTTGAAACTTATCATAACAAGCACAATAAAAATTTCACCTTTATAGCTATGGAACTTAATTCGATTAAAATTTTCAAGGATTTTTGCAAGGAAGAAAGCATACCAAACGAAAATGATACTTATGGAATTTTAAACGATATTGAGCTTATCATTCATAAATGTAGTGGCTTTGGCTTTGATTTATATGAGCTTTTATCGGCTTATTTTACCCTAGCTATAAAATGTGGGCTTAACCTAGAAAGTCTTTATAAAATTTATGTTGGCAAAAATGTTTTAAATGCTTTTAGACAAGATAATGGCTATAAAGAAGGCAAATACAAGAAAATTTGGAATGGCAAAGAAGATAATGAAATTTTAAATGAAATTTTAAAAAATGAACTAAACTACGAAGCAATTTACCAAAGTCTTAAAAAACACTATGAAAAAGCTTTATGACCCACATTTTACAACTCTCACTTAAAGATTTTTTTACCTTAAAATTCTTAAAATACTCTCTCGTGCCTTTCATTGTAAGTTTTATTTTTTTAGGAATTTTTGCTTTTTTTGGTTTTTCACTTTTACTTGAATACTTTAATTCTATCTTTGGTGAAGGAAATGGACTTTTAGCTTGGTTCTATTCTTTTGCGATTGTGCATTTTTTTATAGGAGTCCTAAGCTTTTTACTCACTTCTTTCATTTTCGTTTTTGCTTCAGTTTTTTTAGCCATTTTCATCACTTCTTTTCTCACGCCTTATATTGCTAAAGAAATCAACAATAAATACTATCACCACGAAGTCAAAAACAAAATTTCATCTTTTAAAATCTTTTTTTGTATGTTTTTGATTTTAATTAAATTTATAGGATTTTTTGCTCTTGCAACCCTCTTGCTTCTTATGCCTTTTATTAATCTTTTTGTTTATTATGTTGTTATCTATTATCTCTTTCATAAACTTTTGGTTCTAGATGTAGCAAGTTCAGTGCTTGATAGGGACGAATTTGAAATTTTTAACTCAACCTTATCTCCACTTGAGTTTAAATTTAGTACTCTTTGTTTTTATATCATCTCTTCAGTGCCACTTTTGGGAATTTTATTGCAAGTATTTTTTGTGATATTTCTTACTCATCTTTTTTACCAAAAAACTTTAAAATTAAATGATTTAAATCCTCAGGTTCTAAATGATGATTATGTAAATAAGCTCTAATAAGCTTTGGAATCTTTGCTCTACGACATTTTTCTTTAAAAGATTTTGGCAATTTTTCACAAAGTTCATAGTTGAAAATCAAAGCTTTTTCATTCTCTAAATCATCTTTTACATAAACAACACCCACTTTACCGCTTATCACGCAATCGCCTTTTAAAGCTTCTTTTCTTTGAGCTTCACTCATAACAAAACCCATCTTTTTCACAGCTTTAGAAACAAGACTCTCGTGTTTTTTACAAATAAAAATTCCACCAAATTCTAAAATTTCACTTTCATCTCCTAAAAGATTTTTTAAATCTTTATTAAGATATTTAAAACTTTTTTTAACCCCTTTGGGAAATTTAGAAACAAAAGTCCTTGCAAAATGTTTTCTTATAAAATTTCTAAAATATTTTTCATCCTCGTTGCTTTCATCATTAAAATATTTTAAACCTCGCTCTTTTAAAAAAGACAAAATTTCATCTTTACTCACAAAAAGCAAAGGACGCACAAGAGTGAAAGTTTTACACTTTAAGCTTTCTTTCATTCCTATAAGTTCAGCTAAACCCGCTCCTTTTGAAAACTGCATTAAAAACCATTCAAAAAGATCATTAAGTTGATGAGCCAAAATCAAATTTTCATATTTTTCTTTATGGCAAAGCTCCTCAAAAAAAGCATACCTAAAATCTCTAGCCTTTTTTTCAAAATTATTTTTAAAACAAGGAGCATTTTGAATGAAAATTTTTTTACCAAAATTCTTAGCTAAATTTTTGGCTTCAAGTTCTTCTATATCGCTGTTTTTTCTTGTTTTATAATTAATAAAAACCAAATCAAACTCAATTTTTAAATCCATTAAAATATAAAAAAGAGCCGTAGAATCACTTCCATAAGAAAAAGCAAGTAAATTTTTACGCCCTTTTAAAAGCTTTATAATCTCATTCTTAATCATCAATTTTTCTTAAAGCTTTTGCAAGGAGTTTTTTATCTAAACTTTGTAAAATTTCGCATTCATAAAGTTGTCCCATTTCCAAAGTTCCACATAAACTTTCATTGATAAGAATTTCTCCATCAATATCCCTATCCCATCTTAAATCTTTTCCAGCAATGAAAAACTCACCCTCACTACTTTGCCCTGTGCAAAAAACTTTACGAATTTTACCAAGTTCTTTAGCAAAACTTTTTTCTGTGCTTTCATCTACGATTTTTTCTAAAATTCTAAGTCTTGATTGTATGGTTTTAGCACTAAGTTGCTCCATATCAAAAGCAAGAGTTTGCTCCTCTTTAGAATATGCAAAAACACTGATTCTATCGAAGTCAAATTCTTTGATAAATTCGCAAAGTTCTTTAAAATCATCTTCATTTTCTAAAGGGTGTCCTACAATGAAACCTGTTCTTAGAAAACTATTTGGTGCAGCTTTCATTAAATTTAAAAGCTTTTTTAATCTTTCTTTCCCATTTCCTCTTCTCATAAGTTTTAGCATTTTATCGCTAATATGTTGCAAAGGCATATCAAAATAATTCACAAAAATTTTAGAATCAATAATTTTTTGTATCAAAGCTTCACTCACACTTGTAGGATAAAGATACAAAATTCGAGCCGCTTTTATACCCTCAATCTTTTCAATCTCTTCAATTAAAGCAATCAAACCATCTTTAATCCCTTTGTCTAAAAGATAAGAACTGCTATCTTGTGCAATAAAAGAAAAATCTTTATAACCTTTTAAAACAAGGTTTTTAACCTCACTGACTATGCTTGAGAGTTCGCGGGATTTTAATTTACCTTTAAAACTTGGTATGGCACAAAAGGAGCATTTTTGATTACAGCCTTCAGAAATTTTGATAAAAGTATGAAAATTTGAACCTGTTATAACACGTTTAGAATCCTCACTTTGCAGATAAATTTGGGGTGAAAATAAATTTTGCCTTTTAAGGATAAGCTCATCAATTTTTTCATAATCCCCCACACCTGTAAAAAGATCGACCTCAGGAAGTTCCTTAATAAGTTCATCTTTATATCTTTGCATTAAACAGCCCGTTACCACAAGAAGAGAATTTTTCTTTCTTTTTTGATGCAAATTTAAAATCGCTTCTATACTCTCTTTTTTCGCACTTTCTATAAAACCGCAGGTATTAACAATTAAAACATTAGCTTCACTAGGCTCATCAGTAAGCTCGTATTTACTAAGTCTTCCTAGCATAATCTCACTATCAACTAAATTTTTATTACAACCTAAAGATAAAAGATAAAGTTTTTGCATAATTTTGCCTTAAAATTTTTCGCATTATACCTAAAATTTGAGTTTTATTTGATAATAGCCAAAAATTCACAAATAAAGCCTAAATTTTAATTGATGTCAAAGCTTGATTAGGTTAAAATACGCTTTATTTTACTTCAAGAAAGATTTATGGATAATTACGAATTTAGCGAACTTTTAAAAAACCTTAACAACAAAGTAGGCAACATTGCTTCTATCATCAAACCAGAGAATTTAAAAATAAGGCTTGAAGAGATTGAAAAACTCGAAAACGCTCCTGATTTTTGGCAAGATATTAAACAAGCCGGACTCATAGGTAAAGAAAAAAATCAACTCACTCTTTTACTTAAAAATTATGAAAATGCTTCAAATTCGCTTAAAGATGCTGGGGAACTTTTTGATTTAGCTAATGCTGAAAATGACAATGAAACCCTAGAAGCTCTATTTAATGACGCTTCTAAACTTGAAGATTCTATTACAAAACTCGAAATTTCAATGCTTTTAAGTGGAGAAAATGACAATAAAAATGCTATCGTTTCAATCCATCCCGGAGCAGGCGGAACTGAAAGCAATGACTGGGCGAGTATGCTTTATAGAATGTATTTAAGATTTTGCGAAAGAGAGGGTTTTAAGGTTGAAACTTTGGATTTTCAAGAAGGAGATGAAGCTGGACTTAAAGATGTAAGTTTTTTGGTCAAAGGAGAAAATGCTTATGGATATTTTAAGGCTGAAAATGGAATTCACCGCCTTGTTAGAACTAGTCCTTTTGATAGTGCAGGACGCAGGCACACAAGTTTTTCAAGCGTTATGGTAAGTCCCGAGCTTGATGATGATATTGAGATAGAAATTGAAGAAAAAGATATAAGGATTGATTATTATAGAGCAAGTGGTGCAGGAGGTCAGCACATTAACAAAACAGAATCTGCTGTGCGTATTACTCATATGCCAAGTGGAATTGTCGTGCAATGCCAAAATGATAGAAGTCAGCATAAAAACAAAGCTACAGCCTTTAAAATGCTAAAATCGCGTCTTTATGAACTCGAACTTTCTAAACAACAAGACAAAGCTAATCAAAACGAAAAAAGTGAAATCGGCTGGGGACATCAAATCCGCTCTTATGTGCTTTTTCCTTATCAGCAAGTTAAAGACAACCGCTCAAATGAAGCCTTTTCTCAAGTTGAAAACATACTCGATGGAGATATTAAAAAACTCATTGAAGGGGTTTTAATCTCACTTAAAAACTAAGCTAGATCTTAAAAATAAATTTTTTAGAATCATGATAATTAAAGAAGTATATTGCAGGATTTTTTTGATTTTCTTTATTTTTTAGGGAATAAAAGTTTTTAGGTAATATCATTAGCTCCTCAAACCAAATTATAAAACTCAAATCTTCCTCTTCCCCCATTCGCTTCTAATTTGGTTTTGGATGAGCTTGACTTTTTGTTTTCTTCTAAAGTAAGATTAAGCTTTTCTATACCCTCTTTTAAGCCTTTTCAAAACCCATTTCCATTTAAACTATTGCTTCCACCAAGCAAGATGATGTTCTTTTTCATTAGTTAAAATTTCTTAAAGCTAAAGCAAGAGTATTCACACAACAAAATCTTAATCCCCAATTATCGTAGGAACAGACCTTAGTCCTAAACTTCTGTATTTTTCATAAAGCTTTAGGGCATCTGTGAATTCTTTTTCGCTAACTTTTGGATAATTCTTAATCTTTTCATCATAATATTTTTTTAATATAGCGATTTTTTCATCGTCGTTTTTAGCTTTTTGTGTTTCTTTATAAATCAAAGCAGATTTTTCAAATGCACTTTTTCCGTGAACTGGAGTTAAGATATAATTAACCTGATAGTTTTTAAGCTCTTCTTTAATCTTTTTTAAATGCTCTCTACAATAAGGGCATTCAGGGTCAGAAAACACATAAATAGCAGGTTTATTTTTATCCCCCATACGAATCACCATTTCTTCTTTTTCAACCACAGCTTTAGCATTTTTAGTAAAATTTTCTCTTGCTTCTTGGAATTTTTTGATTTCATAATCTTGACGATAAGAAGTTTTAGCCTTTAAATCAATAATATCAGGCACAACAAGATTATCTTTTGTAAAAAGAATCTGCTCTTCTTTTTGTCCATTGACTTCTATGCTGACTATAACACTTTCAAAACCCGTATTTGCAACTTTTTGTCTTTGTGAAACACTGACTTTTGCGTCAGGAAATTGAGCTTTGATGCTTTGAGAATAAAACTCGGCAATTTGCTCATTGCTAGCAGCAAATAAAGCATTTACACAGATTAAAGCGAGGGTAAATTTTTTCATTTTTTATCCTTAAAAATTTTAATTTTTTATTTTATATTTTTAATCTAAACCATTTGTTTTTAAAAATCTTTTTTCTTGTTTTTTTACTACATTTTCTTGTTTGTCAAGATATTCTAAATACGCAATTGCATACTTTCTTGAAAGGTTAAATTGTTGTTTAACGCTTTGCACATCAAGACTTTGAGTATTAAGCAAGGCTAAAAATTGTTGGATTAAACTCTCAAGAGCCTTTTTTTCAACGAAAAGATTGTGAGCAAGTCGAACGATAAAACCATTTTTGGTTAATTTTTTTAAAATTTCATCGCCACTTCTTCTATCAAGCTCCAAATAATCATAAAGATTATAAGGAGAATCAGGTTTTATACCTTGTTTTTTAAGGATTTGATACAACTCGTTATTGTTTTTTTCCTTAAGTTTTTCAAAATTCATACCTTTTTTGAAATACACGCCTCTTTCAAAATCCAAAAATTCCCCCATTTGCTTTAAAACAAATTCACAAAGCTCTTCACTCGCCCAAGAAATTCTCAAAGCCAAAAAATGTGCTGAGAGCATAGCATAAGGATTTTTATCTATAACAAAAAATACGAATTTTTTAAGCTCGTCCAAAACACTAAGGTGATAAATATTGAGGTTTTTTTCATCAATAAAAACTTCAGTTAAGGTTCTTGCTAAAGCTAAAGATTCTTCGCGATTTAGTTTAAACCTTTGATAGCTTGAAAGCAAACCAAAGCCATATTTATGGGTATTTTTTAGGAATTCAAAAACTTGTTTAAAATCTTTTTTTTCAAGTAGGCTTAAAAATTCTTTCTTTTGCTCTTTTTTTAGAGGTTCATTTACGGGATTTAAAACTCTTCCGCCACCTACAAATCGGTTATTTTGAAGAAGTATGAATTTTTCATCAAAACTTAGAAAAAGCTGTTTTTCAAACTGAAAATGCACAAAAAATTTATCTTTTGCAAGTTCTTTTAAAATTAAACTTTTGCATTCAATTTGCTTTGTGCCAACGCAAAAAATCATTTTTTCATTTTTAATTTTACCATTTACGACACAATCACATTCTAAAAAACCCTTAAAAAAACCTTTTTTGCTTAACAAAAAGCCTTTTTTAAGCTCTTTATAATCACAATTTAAGCTCAAAGCAACGCGGTTAAATGCACAAATACTTTCATAATTTTGCTCGTGATTTTGTATATTTTTAACAAGCAATTCTTTTTGAGTATCAAGGCAAATAATTTTTTCTCCTACTGAAATTTTACCCTCATTAAGACTACCTGTAACCACAGTTCCTATGCCTTTTAAAGAAAAAACCCTATCAATGTAATAATGAAAAACAAGATTTTCATCCGCATTTTTAGGCTCTAGACTAAAAAGATATTCTTTAAGCTCTTCAATACCTAAATTCGTAAAAGTGCTTGTATAAAAAATTTTAAGAGGTTTTAATTCTAGATTATCCAGTTCTTTTAAAAGAATCTTAGCTCTTGAAGAAAGATTTTCGCAAAGGTCGCATTTACTAAAAACTAAAATGATTTTTTCTATTTCTAAAAGTTTTAGAACCTTTAAATGCTCGATACTTTGCTCTTTAAAACCTTCGTTAATATCGACGACAAACAAACAAGCACTAAAGGCAAATGCTCCGCTTATCATTGTTTTAACGAGGTCTTTATGTCCGGGAACATCGACAAAAGAAATGTTTTTATCTCCCTTGCTTAAATTTGAAAAACTAAGATTAATAGTAATTTTTCTCGCTTTTTCCTCTTCTAAAGTATCGCCTTCAAAGCCATTTAAAGAACGAATGAGCGAGGTTTTTCCGTGGTCAATATGTCCTGCTGTGCCAATGATGAGTGAGTTCATAAATCAAGCTCATTGATTTTTAAAATAAGACTATCGAGTTCATTTTCTCTAATGCTTCTAAAATCAAGCACGAAAAAATCATTTTCTATGCGTCCGATGATATTTTTTTCTCTAAATTTTTCTTGCAATATTAAAGCATTGCCCTCAAAAGCTAAAATGCAAGTATCCAAACTTTTATCTGGCATAGAACCCCCGCCTACAAGACTTTTACTCGTTTTTAAAATGCTTTTAATTTTTATATTTTTTTGCACCTTTAAAGCCTTGTTTTCAAGATGAGCCAATTCATCATTTAAAAGCCTTAGAGTTGTAATTTTATCATAATCTTTTTCAAGATAAGCTCTCGTGGTTTCATTTAAAAAAGCAAGGGTGGTTTTATCCACTCTTAACATTCTTAAAAGCTGATTTTTTCTTAGTTTTTCAATAAGCTCTTTTTTTCCAAGTATGATTCCAGCTTGCACTGAACCAAAAAGCTTATCTGCACTAAAACTTAAAATATCACAATATTTAAGAATTTTTTTAACTTGAGGTTCATTTTTTGTGAGCTTTGTATTTAAATTTTCGCACCAACTTGAACCCAAATCATAATAACTTATAAGTTCATTTTTTTTCGCCAAAACTCCTAAATCTTCAATGCTTACTTCACTATGAAAACCTTGAATGCTAAAATTTGAACGATGGGTTTTTAAAATAAGAGCGGATTCTTCACAAATTGCGTTTTCATAGTCTTTAAGATGAGTTTTATTGCTCGTGCCAACCTCACAAAGTTTAACTCCTGCTGCTTTAATCACTTCAGGCATTCTAAAACCTCCGCCAATCTCTACAAGCTCACCTCTAGAGCTAATCACTTCTTTAGCAAAAGCAAGAGAATTTAAAACAAGAAAAACTGCAGCGGCATTATTATTGACAATCAAAGCATCTTCACACTCAAAAAGAATTTTAAATTTATCAAGCAAAGCTCCATATCTTGAACCTCTTTTGCCGTTTTGAAGGTCAAATTCTAAGTTAGAATAAGAACAAATACTTTTTTTACACGCCTCAAATAAACTCTCATCAATCACACTTCTACCCAAATTTGTATGAATCACAACCCCGCTTGCATTAATCACACTTTGAAAATCTTTACGCAAAAAAACATCAAGTTCTTTTTTAATTTCTTTTAAAATCGTATCTTTATCAATTTGTCCTTTAAAATTTTTTTTCAATCTTGCAACTACAAGCTTAGAAAAATGGGATTTTAAATAAAAAGGATAAGCTTTTAGGCTTTCATCTTGCACTAAGCTTTGAATTTGTGGAAAAGCTCTTAATGAATTCATCTTTTACCTTAAGAAAAAATTTGGTTATTTTAACATAAAATTTTAATGAAGTTTTGATTTTTAAGGATAAAAATGCGAAGTTTTATTTATATAAAAAATGATGAAAATTTGCCCTTGCCTGATGATATAGAAATTTTAAATGCTCCCTTAGAAGAGGAAGTTTTAATCAGCAATGATAAAAGACAAAAAGCGGTGATTTTCGCCCCAGAAATCAATTTTTATCTTAAAAATTCAAAGGAAAATGCTCTTTTAAAAGCTAAAAATGTGTTAAAACTTTATGAAGCAAGAGCAAGTGTTTATGATTTAGGACTTGATTTAGAACAAGAAAAAAACATAGGAAATAAAATCATCTTAGCAGCAGATGATGAAAATTTAGCTTCTTTTTTGAAAAATCACAATTTTAAGGTTATTTGCATTAAAGAAAATGAAATTTTAGCAGTTTTTGGCTGTGTGGGTGAGCTTTGTGCTGTGGTGGAAAATAAAGGCGAAAAACTCGAGATAGATTTTGATATTTTACTTTTTAAGGGTAAAAACAGAGCTGATTTTTCAAGACAAAGTGGATGTTATGATTGTGAAGATTTTAAAAATGAAAATGAACTTTTAGAATTTTTGCAAAGCAAAAGCCCAAAATATCGATATAAAAATTATATCACTTATGATTTAAACATTTGTCAGTATCATCAAAGACGCACAGAGCATTGTTCAAAATGTGCTGAACTCTGTCCAACAACTGCGATTTTAAAAGACGATGAAAAGAAAGAATTAGAATTTTCTCAAATTGATTGTTTAGGCTGTGGAGATTGCATTAGTGTATGCCCTAGTGGTTCGCTTGATTATGCACCTTTACCAAGAGAGAGTTTTTTTGAACTTGCAAAATTTTATCAAAAACAAAAAATTTTAATCATTCCTAAAAAAATGTCTTTAGAAAATTTAGAACTTGACTTGCCTAAGGAAGTTTTGCCTTTGATGATAGAAGGTGAGAAATGGCTTAGTGCTTTACATTTTTTAACTCTTTTGCAAAGTTCAGGAGCAAATTTGGTTTTTTACACGGATTTTGTTTCCAAAGGAAGTGCTGAAGCGATTTTTCTTTTAAACGAGGTTTTTGAAAGAAAATTTGGCAAAAAAGCTGTATGGATTGCAAAGGATAAAACTGAACTTAGCGAAGCTCTAGCAAAGCTTGAATTCATAGAAAACTTAAGTTTTGATTTTCATAATAACACCTTAACAACAAGAGAAAATTTTGCCAAAAGATTAGAACATTTGATTGATAAAGATGATTTAGGGGTAGTGCAAAGCGGGGAATGGCTAAGATATGGAGAGATTAAAATCAATCCAAACACATGCACACTTTGTCTTTCTTGTGTTGGAGCTTGCAATGTAGGAGCTTTAATTGCAGATAGCAAAGAAAATGCTTTGAAATTCAATGCAAGTTTATGCACGACTTGTGGATATTGCGAAGAAAGTTGTGCTGAAAAAGATACTTTAGAGCTTCTAAGAAATGGTATGAAGCTTAATTCTTCGTATTTTGCTTTTCATACCTTAGCACAAGATAAACTTTTTAAATGTATAGAATGTGGAAAAGAATTTGCTACACAAAAGGCAGTTGAAAAGATAGCAACTTTGATGAAACCTAAGTTTTTAGGCGATGAAGCTAAGATGAAAACTCTATATTGCTGTGCAGATTGTAAAGCTAAAGTGATGATAGAGGCGATGAAAAGGGGTTAAGATAGATAATACACAGATTAAACTGAATATATAAAAAACGCTTTAAGGTAAATTTTGTTATAATTTTCCTATGAAAGATTTAAGGGATAATAGCATTTATGAACAAAGTCAAAAACTCGCACTCAAGCAAATTGCTATATTTATTGTTTTGCTTTTTATAAATCCTAGATTATCTATGATTTATCTAGCCTTTATA
>JAFLRU010000003.1 GCA_022511325.1 Campylobacter sp. | reverse complement strand
ACACAAAAAATTCAAGGATAAAGAGTGCAGTTTATCGATGAGCTTATGCAAAAATTTTTAAAAGAATTAGATTACGAGCCTATTATGCAAATGTTTTCGCACACAAATTCGGGCAAGAAACTTCGCTCGAAACTCCTTTTAAATATAGCTGGAGAAAATGAGCTTTCTTGCAAACTTTGTGCGGTGATAGAGCTTATACATTTGGCAAGTTTGTTGCACGATGATATTATTGATGAGAGTGAGTTAAGACGAGGTGCGAAGTCCATTAATGCTCGTTTTGGGGCGAAAAATGCTTTAATGCTTGGAGATATTTTGTATTCTAAAGCTTTTTATGAACTTTCTTTAACAGATACTAGAATTGCTGCTGTGCTTTCAAGTGCGGTTGTGAATTTGAGCATAGGTGAGCTTATGGATATTGAGCTAAGCAAAGATTTTAACACAGACAAAGAAGCCTATCTTAAGATGATTTATAACAAAACTGCAGTTTTGATTGAAGCAAGTGCGAGATGCGGAGCGATAATCGCTGGATTCGATGAAGAAGCTTTTAGAGAATATGGCAAAAATTTAGGACTTGCTTTTCAAATGATAGATGATATTTTGGATATTAAGGGTGATGAAAAAACGCTTGGAAAACCTGCAATGAATGATTTTAAAGAGGGTAAAGCAACTTTAGCTTATATTTATCTTTATGAGAGCCTCAATGATGAAGATAAAGTTAAATTAAAAAAACTCTTCAAAAAGGATTTAAATCCTGATGAACTTGAATGGCTAAAGCTTAAACTTATGCAAAATGGGGCTTTGCAAAGAGTGATTGATGAAGCAAAAGAATACAGCAATCTAGCCCTTAAAGCCATTAAAAACTATGAAAATAAAAAGCTTAATGATATTATCAAAGCTATGCTTGATAGGGATTTTTAATGAATTATTTTTGTATCAGTTTTACGCATAAAAATACTGATATTGCTTTAAGAGAAAAGCTTTCAATGAGTGATGAGCTAAGAAAAAAAGAACTCTTAAGAACGATTAATTCAAGTTCAAATATCTTAGAAAGCTTAGTCATTAGCACTTGTAACCGCGTTGAAGTGTTTTGTTTTGTTAAGAATTTAGAACAAGCAAGTGAGCATATTATTGCTTGTTTAGCTTTATTTTGTAATATTTCTAAGGATTTGCTTTCGCAAAAAGCTGATGTGTTTGAAAATAGTGGAGCTATCCATCATCTTTTTGCTGTGGCTAGTTCTTTAGATAGTCTTGTCGTAGGTGAAACTCAAATTTCTGGGCAACTCAAAACCGCTTTTTCTTTTGCTTTAAAAAATGAATTTTGTGCTTTAAATCTCTCTCGTGCCATACATTACGCTTTTAAATGTGCGGCTAAAGTAAGAAATCAAACGCAAATTTCTAAAAATCCTATTTCTGTAGCTTCTGTAGCTGTAGCTAAGGCTAAAGAGCTTGTTGATTTAAGTCAAAAAAAAGCTGTGGTGATTGGTGCAGGAGAAATGGGAGAGTTAGCCTGTAAGCATTTAATCGCAGCGGGTGCTAAGGTTTTAATCCTTAACCGCGATGTAAAAAAAGCCAAAGATTTAAGCGAAAAATTAGGCGTTTTGAGTGAATACGATAGCCTTGAAAATTTGCAAAAATATCTAAATTCTTATGAGCTTTTTTTCTCTGCAACAAATGCAAGTTCAGCAATTATCACAAATTCTTTGCTTGAAAATGTGGATTTTACAAGGTATTTTTTCGATATTGCTGTGCCAAGGGATATTGATTTGGACGAAAATGATAAAATTAAGGTTTTTGCTGTTGATGACTTAGAAGAAGTGGTTAGAAAAAATTTAGCCTTAAGAGAACACGAAGCAGGGATTGCTTATAGCATTATAGGTGCGATGACTTCGGAGTTTTTCAAGCATTTAAATGATTTAGCTTTAATGCCAATTATTAAAGCTATACGCTTAGAGGCTAAAGAGTGTGCAGATAAACAGCTTGCAATTGCCCTTAAAAAAGGTTATTTGAAAAAATCTGATGAATACGAGGCTAGAAAACTTATTCATCAGGTTTTTAAAGCATTTTTGCACGAACCAACAATCAAGTTAAAAACTTTGCAAGGTAAGGTTGAGAGTGATACTATTATCAACGCAATGCGTTATGTTTTTGATTTAAAAAACGATTTAGAAGCACTTAATGAGTATAAATGTGAAATGAATATGGAGAATGATGATGAGAATGAGTAAATTTTATGCTCCAAGCACAAAAGAAGCCCCAAAAGACGCAAGTTTGCCAAGCCATATTTTTTTATTGCGTGCAGGCTTTGTAGAACAGCTTGGAAGCGGACTTTATAATTTTTTGCCTCTAGGAAAAAGGGTTTTGGATAAGATTAGAGCCATTATCAAAGAAGAAATGGACAATGCAGGAGCTTTAGAAGTCTCACTTAGCTTTGTAACTGCTGCGACTTTGTGGCGAGAAAGTGGGCGTTATAATGTTTTTGGTAAGGAACTTTTGAAATTTAAAGACCGCAAGGATAATGATTTTGTTTTAGGACCAACGCACGAGGAGGCTATGCTATCTTTGGTTAAAAATAAAATCACAAGTTACAAGCAGCTTCCTTTACACCTTTATCAAATCGGGCTGAAATTTAGAGATGAATTAAGACCAAGATTTGGACTTTTAAGATGTCGTGAATTTTTGATGAAAGATGGATACAGCTTTCATTCTAATGAAGAGGATTTAGAACGCGAATTTAACTTAATGCACCAAACTTACAGCCGCATTTTAGAGCGTTTGGGGCTTGAGTTTAGAGCTGTAGAAGCAGATAGCGGTGCGATTGGAGGAAGTGGGAGTAAGGAATTTATGGTTTTAGCAAAAAACGGCGAAGATGATATTTTGCTTTGTGAGAATTGTGATTACGCAGCTAATGTTGAGGCAGCTAAAAGAGCTAAGAAAACTTGCGATAAGCCAAGACCGGAGGCAAATTATGCGAGTAAATTTCACACTCCAAATGTTAAAACAATTGAAGCTTTGGCGGATTTTTTTAAGATTGATGAATTTTATACCATTAAAGCTGTGGTTAAAAAAGCTGTTTATGAGAACGAGAGCAAGCTTGTTGTGTTTTTTATAAGAGGTTGTGATGAGCTTTGTGATACTAAGGCACAAAATGCCTCAAAGGCTTTAGAGCTTGTAGATGCAAAAGAAGACGAACTTTTAAAAGCAGGTTTAAAGCCCGGATTTATAGGTTTTATCGGGCTTAAAAATGTGGATTTTTACATTGATAATGAGCTTGAAAATGAAAAACAAATGATAATGGGGGCGAACGAAACGGATTATCATCTTATCGGCATTGATGTAATCAATCTTAATAAAGAAAGATTTAAGGATTTAATCGAAGTTAAAGAAAATGATGCCTGCGTAAAATGTGGAGGCAAACTTAAAAGAAGCAAGGGCATAGAGGTTGGACATATTTTCAAACTTGGGCAAAAATACTCCTCCGCGATGAATGCAAATTTTTTAGATGAAAATGGTAAAAGTGTGCCTTTTTATATGGGTTGTTATGGTATGGGAGTAAGTCGTTTGGTGGCAGTGGCTGTGGAGGCGAGCTTTGATGAAAAAGGTTGCATTTGGAACAAAACTTTAGCTCCTTTTGTGCTTGAAATTATCATTTCAAATCTTAAAGATGAAAAAGCTGTGAATTTTGCGACTTCTCTTTATGAAAGCCTTAAAAATCAAGGTGTAGAGGTTTTGCTTGATGATAGAAATGAAAGATTTGGCGTTAAAATGAATGATTTTGAGCTTATGGGTTTTCCTTATGCAATCGTTGTCGGTAAAGGTTTAGAAAACAATGAGCTTGAATTTATAGAACGCAAAAGCCTTCAAAAAAGCATTATTAAAGCTGATGAAGCTTTAACTTTTCTTAAAGAGAGCTTATGAGTAAAAGTTTAAGCTTAACGCCTTTATTTTTGCTTGAAATTGTTGCAAGTGTTCTTTTTATCAGTGCTTTTGGCTTGGGAAATTTTTTGATTTTTATGCTTCTTAGCGTGATTTTTGGTGTGATACTTTTAGTCATTTTTTGGAACAATATGTTAGAATTTCAAGTTAGAGATTTTAAAAGTATGTTAAGACAATTTAGCTTTGTGATTGCAGGATTTTTACTGATATTTCCGGGAATTTTAACAAGTGTTCTTGGAATTTTGGTTCTTATTTTTGGACTTTTCATTAAAATAAGACCCGCAAAAAACAAGCAAAATTTAGACAACGAAGAGATTATCGATGTGGAAATTATCGAGGATAAAAAATGAAAGATATAATCAAGGATTTTAAATAATGAAAGAACTTATTATCGCAACGAGAAAAAGTCAATTAGCCTTGTGGCAAAGTGAATATGTCAAGGATTTTTTGCAGAAAAAACATTCCATTAAGGTTCGTCTTGAGGGTTTTAAAACTAAGGGCGATGTGATACTAGATACCCCCCTAGCAAAAATCGGTGGCAAAGGGCTTTTCACCAAAGAGCTTGAAGAAAGTATGTTAAGGGGCGAGGCACATTTGGCTGTGCATAGCCTTAAAGATGTGCCAAGTTTTTTTCCAAAGGGCTTAAAACTTGCTGCTATAAGCAAAAGAGAGCAAAGCAATGATGCAATGCTAAGTCAAAATTATGAAAGCTTAAACGCACTTCCAAAAGGCGCGAAAGTTGGCACGACAAGCCTTAGACGCAAAATGCAGCTTTTGGCTTTAAGAAGTGATTTAAATATCATTTCTTTAAGGGGTAATGTCAATTCTCGCATACAAAAGCTAAAAAATGGCGAATTTGATGCAATTATCCTTGCACAAGCAGGGATTAAAAGGCTTGGTTTGGATAAAGAAGTGAAATTTTTATACCCTTTTTCAAAAGATGAGCTTGTTCCTGCAGCAGCTCAAGGAGCTTTAGGCATTGAAGCCATTGAAGATGAGGAAATTTTATCTCTTTTAGAATGTCTTAATGATGAAAATGCCTATATCGAAACTAGGATTGAAAGAGATTTTATCAAAACCTTAGAGGGCGGTTGTCAAGTTCCTATAGGCATTAATGCAGAACTTAAGAAAGATGAGATTATAATCCGTGCGGTTTTAGGGCTTCCTGATGGGAGTGAATTTCTTAAAGAAAAGCAAAGCATTAAAAAAGACGAGTTTGAAAATTACGGCGAAAAACTTGCCAAACTTTTCATACAAAGAGGTGCAAAAGATTTGCTTAAAAGAGCTGAAGAGATGATTTAAGAGAAAAGAAAATGCAAAGATTTATAAAGCTTTTAAAAGAAAATGGTTTGCTTAAAATTATAGAAGAACCTTTAGATGTCGAGCTTGAAATAGCTCATTTAGCTTATATAGAGGCTAAAAAAGAGGATGCAAAAGCTTTGCTTTTTACAAATCCTGTGGATAAAAAATTAAACAAGCAGTATAAATTTCCTGTTTTGATGAATACTTTTTGCTCCAATAAAGCTTTAAATTTAGCTTTTGGCAGGGATTATGAGGAGATTAGTGCTGAAATTTCTAAGCTTTTAAAGCTTCATATTCCTACGAATTTCAAGGCTAAAGTGGATTTTTTTAAGCAAATTTTTAGTCTTAAAAATGTTCCTCCTAAAAGAGTGAATGCTAAGCAAAGTGAGTATAATTTTGAAATTTTATCTTCGCTTGATGAGCTTCCTATACTTAAAACTTGGGAAGAAGATGCGGGTAAGTTTATCACTATGGGGCAAGTTTATACGCAAAATCTTAATAAAACACAAAATAATCTTGGAATGTATAGACTTCAAGTAAGTGATAAAAACGAACTTTTAATGCACTGGCAAATTCATAAAGATGGGGCTAGTTTTTACAATGAATATAAAAAAGCCGGGCTTAAAAAAATGCCTGTAAGCATTGCTATCGGGGGAGACCCGCTTTATATTTGGTGCGCCCAAGCTCCACTTCCAAAAGGGATATTTGAACTTTTACTTTATGGTTTTATCAAAAAAACTCCAGCCAAACTTACTCCTTGCGAGAATGGAATTTTCGTTCCTTTCGATAGTGATATAGTGATTGAGGGTTATGTGAGCTTAGATGAGTTTAAAACCGAAGGTCCTTTTGGGGATCATACAGGTTTTTATACACCGAGCGAACCTTTTCCTGTGATGAAAGTTGAAAAAATTTATGCGAAAAAAAATGCAATCTTTCAAGCCACTGTGGTTGGAAAGCCTCCTTTAGAAGACAAAATTATGGGACTTGGAACAGAAAGAATTTTCTTACCTCTTTTGCAAAGCACGATTGCTGATTTGATTGATTATAAAATGCCAGAAAATGGAGTCTTTCACAACCTAATCCTTGCAAAAATCCATTCAAACTACCCTGCACACGCAAAACAAATTATGCACGCTTTTTGGGGAATAGGACAAATGAGTTTTGTTAAACACGCTATTTTTGTTGATGAAAAGGCACCAAATTTAGAAGATTATGATGCTTTAATCCCTTATATTTTAAATCGTTTTAGCACTAAAAATTTGCTTTTGAGTGAGGGAATTTGCGACCAACTTGACCACGCTTCACCTAATGCTTGTTTTGGAGGCAAAGCCGGACTTGACGCAACGAGTGATTTTAAGGCAGAAAATTTAGAACTCTTAAAAGATAAAGAGCTTAAAAAGCTTTTTAATGAAGAGCAAATCGTAAATTTAAAGCAATTTTATACGCATACAAAAAGCCCTATTGTTTGCATTTTGATTAAAAAGAAAGAAAAAGTTAAGCAGCTTTTTAAAAGGCTTTTGAAATTTAAAAAGCATTTTAGAATTTTGGTATTTTTAGATTCTTATAATGAGTTAGAAAACCCTTATATGCTTGTTTGGCGTGTGGTAAATAATATTGATGCTTTAAGAGATATTTTTATAGAAGAAGAAGTTGTGGGAGTTGATGCGAGTGCTAAGGGTGAGTTAGAGGATTATCCAAGAGCTTGGCCTAAGCAAACAGATTGCTCTAAAAAGGTGATTGAAGATTTGATTTTACGCAAAATTTTAGAAGATGATCCTAAATTGTTTAAAAAATTTGAAATTTTTTGATAAATTGAAATGTTTTTTGGAATATTTTTTGTGAAAGAGGTTTGAAAATGGGTTTTAAAAATTTAAAAGAAGAAAGCTTTGATACTTCTATTTATATAAGACCTAAAAGATTTAGTTATGAAAGTAAGGGAAAAACTTGTATTTGGGATTTTATTGAGGCTAAGGACAGCGTTTCTACGCTCTTGTATCATAGAGATTTTCAAAGTTTTATTTTTGTGCGTCAGTTTAGAATTCCACTTTGGTATCATCAAAACAAAGATAAAAGCTATAAAAAAGATGAAAATATGGGCTATACCATTGAACTTTGTTCGGGTTTGGTAGATAAGGATTTAAGTCTTGAGGAGATTGCTAAAGAAGAATGTATCGAAGAGCTTGGATACAGCCCAAAATTTTTAGAAAAAATAGGAGATTTTTATACAGGTTTTGGTTCAGGCACAAGCAAACAAAGCTTTTATTTTGCTGTTATTGATGAAAAAGATAAGGTTGGACTTGGAGGCGGAATTGACGGAGAGCAAATTGAAGCTGTTTTTGTAAAAGTAAAAGAATGTGAAGAATTTTTTGCAAACACCATTCACACACCCTTGCTTAACTTTGCACATTTATGGTTTATGAAAGAAAAAGCTAAAGAATTTGGGTTTTAAATAAATAATTCTTAAAGTATTTAAATTAAACTTTTAAAATTTTTCAACAAAACTATGAAAATATTGCTACTTATTTTTTTCAATAATCGACACAAAAATTTTAATAAAACCCTTTAAATCCTATAAAAGCAAGCATTATTCCATAAATGATGATGAGTATATAAGAAAGAATGCTAAAAAATTTTTTAAATTTCTCACTCAAAAATGTTGAAAATTTTGAGAAAAAAAGTAAAGCAGGTAGGGTTGAGAGTCCAAAAATAGCCATTGTTAAAACACTTTCTAAAAAATTTTCTTTACTTAAAGCACTTGCTAAGAAAAAATACACCAAACCACAAGGCACAAAACCATTTGCAAAACCTAAAATCAAAGCAGATTTTATGCCCTTAAAGCTTTTTGCCTTTTGTATTGTTTTTTTGAAAATTTTTTCAAAAAGAACATTGCTTTCAAGTAAAATAAGAATTTTTCCTCTTAAAATCAAAGCAAAACCCAGTATCATCATAAATACGCCAAGTATAAAAAAAGATAAACTTTGAACCTTAGCATTTAAAGCTAGGATATTTCCAAAAGCTCCAAAAACTACGCCGAGCAAGATATAAGCGAAAATGCGTGAAAGATGATAAAACAAAGAAAGTAAAAATAAATTCTTAGCTCCAAGATTGAGGTTGATAAAGGCAAGGTTAAAACCGCCACACATTGAGTAACAATGTCCAAAACTTGATAAAAAAGCTACGCTAACAATGGCTATAAAATCTATACTCACATTAAATTTAAAAATTCTTTAAAAATATATTTACTCTCGTGCGGACCTGATGAACTTTCGGGATGGTGTTGCACAGAGATGATAGGATAATGCTTATACCGAACTCCCTCGACATTATCGCCAAACAAATTCCTATGCGTGATGATAGCCACCTCGCATAAATTTTCAGGCACATTGTAATTATGGTTTTGTGCTGTGATTTCAACGCTTTTATTTTCGAGATTAATGACAGGGTGATTAGCTCCGTGTTGTCCAAATTTCATCTTATAAGTTTCATAACCAAAAGCATTGCTTAGAAGCTGATGTCCTAGACAAATGCCTAACATAGGGATTTTAGCTTCTATGAGTTTTTTAAGCTCTGCAATTTCATTTTTAAGAATTTTTGGCTCTCCGGGACCATTTGATAAAAACACGCCATGAATTTCGCCGTTTTTATAAAGCTCGATAAGCTCTTTTGCTTTAGTATCATAAGGAAAAACCTTTACTTCCAATCCAAGCTCTACAAGCTCATTGAGTATGTTCATCTTCACCCCATAATCAATCACAGCAACTTTTTTCACACTTTTTTTAGCTTTATTAAAACTTTTTCCATTCCAAACGCCTTGTTTATGGACATAAGGCTTTTTAGTGCTGACTTCTTTGACGAAGTTAAAATCCTCTATTTTACCGCTATTTTCAAGCAAGGTTTTAAGTTCCTCTTTGTTTGAAATTTCGGTTGAAATGACAGCTCTAAGATTGCCAAAATCTCTTATCATTTTGACTAAGAATCTCGTATCAAGCTCATAAATTCCTATTTTAGAATGCTTTTTAAAATACTCTTCTAAACTTTGCTTGGCTCTATAATTTGAAAATGTGGGGCTTAACTCACGCATTAAAACTCCGCTTGCAAAAATTTCTTTGCTTTCATTGTCCTCATCATTTGTTCCAACTATGCCGATTTCTGGCATTGAAAAGACTATGAATTGTCCTGCATAAGAAGGGTCTGAAATGATTTCTTGGTAACCTGTCATTGAAGTGTTAAAAACAAGCTCACCAAAAAAGGTTCCACTTTTTCCAAAGGCTTTAGCACTCAAAAAAATATCATTTTCTAAATACACCCAAGCTTTCATCAAAACATACCTTTTTTTCTAAGTTCTTCTTGATAAAGCTTTTCAAAAATCAACTCATATTCTTCACTGCCCGGGATAGGTTTTGTTTTGTAATTGCTGATTTTATCATACACTTCATCTTCAATTTTTTCATAAATTTTTAAGTAATTTTCAATACTCAAAAAAATCAAATTTTTTACCCGATTTTCACTCACAACAAAATTGATAAAATCATTTTCTACAAGCTCATTAAGAATTTGATGTGCAAGGTGATTGTGCCTATCTTCTGTATTTAAAATCACTTCAAAATCGTTTGCGAGTTTTTTCTTTACAAGCCAAAACATATTTTTTCTATCCACTTGCATAAGCTCCATTTCTTCTTCTTGTTCTTGTAGGAGTTCTTTGACTTTTTCATCAAGCTTTTTTTCATTCATTGCATCTTTTTCAAGTATATTTTTGACGCTTTGATTTAGTTTTTCAATTTGGTCTTTAATCTCAATAAAAGAAGAATTCGCAATATCAAGCATAATTTTATTTGCAATATAAGGAATATGTGGTAATTTTATACGCATTATTAAGCCTTTATTTAAGATTATGAAATGATAGCTTATTTTTGGTAAAAAAAGGTTAAAAGAAAATTTTTCTTTTATAAAAAACTCATTTTTATTTAATCTTATAAATTTTCTAAAAAACAATTCAAATTTCCACCCCAAAAGCTAAATTTCAAAAAAACGATTTTAAAATCCTAAATCGTTTTTTTTTTTTTTGAAATTATTCGCTTGTTTGGCTTGTATTATTATCCATATTTTTAAGAAGTAAGGTGAGTTCTGATGCCTTTTTAGGATCCATTTTGGAAAGAACACCTGAAATTTTACGCGATTCCAAAGAAAGCATAATCTTACTTGCTTCATCATTGTCCATTTCACTTAAAACAGCGGCAACTGCAGCATCTTTCATTTGGGAATAAATCTCTCTTACCCTACCTTCAGTTTTTTCGTTGATAGTGTTTAAAATATCTTGGCTTTCTTTTAAAAGTCTTGCATTTTCGGCTTTTAATTCCTCAATTTGTGCCAAAGTCGCATTCACCTCAGCTTCTCTTTTATTTAAAGCTTCAAGTTTTTCTTTTTGTAGTGTTTCAAATGAAGCCTTATAAGCTTCTAAGGATTGTCTTGCTTCATCAAATTCTCTTGTTTGAATTTCAAGTTGAGCTTTTTTTGATTCAAAATACTGCTCACAATCTTGTTCCGCACCAAAGGCAAAAATTCCAAATAAAACAAAAGTTAAAACAATTCTAATCATCATCTTTATTCCCCCTGAAGAACCTTGTAATTGCAAGTTCATCAATAAATTTTTGCTCTGCTTTTTGAAGTTCTTTTTGTTTTTCTTTGATTTCTTGACCCTCTAAAGCTTTCATTTTTTCATATTCTATATTTGCTTTTTGATATAAAAATTGATAATGTGTGATTTCTTTTTCGGAAAGTTCGACTTTTTCTCTAGCTCTTTGTAAGGCTTCTTTGCCGACATTTGCCATTGCGAGATTATGTTTTAATTCATTGCTTGAACCTGAATGTGGTATAGCACTTAAAGTTCTAAGCTGCTGATATGAAAGCTCGTAAAGTTTTTGGTGCTCTTGTTGTCTTTGTTTAGCTTTGCTTAGGTGAATTTCGGCATTATCAAGCTGCTGTTTTTTAACCTTAACGATAGAACTAAATTTCGTTTTCATAGTATAATGGTATCATCTCTTTCTGCACTTGTTGAAATGATTTTAATCTTCACTCCTACAAGTTCCTCTAAACGTTTGATATAAAGTTTCGCATTTGAAGGCAATAAATCAAAATCTCTTAATCCAAAAACCTTATCCCAACCTTGAAATTCCTCATAAATAGGCTTTACATTTTCCAAATCACTTGGCATATAATCAATCTCAACCCCGTTATATTCATAAGCTCTGCAAATTTTTACCTTTTCAAAGCCATCTAACACATCAAGTTTCATCAAAGCCAAAAAATCAAGCCCATTAAGCCTCGCAGCATAACGTACCGCCACTGCATCAAACCAACCGCAACGTCTTTTACGCCCTGTGCTTACGCCAATTTCCTTACCAATTAAGGCAATTTTCTCTCCATCATCTCCCTTGTCTTCTGTTGGAAACACACCATTGCCTACTCTTGTTGTATAAGCTTTAGCTATACCTATGATAGAACCTACTTCTTTAGGATTAAGCCCTAGTCCTGTTAAAGCTCCTGCTGAAATAGTATTTGAACTTGTTACATAAGGATAAGTTCCGTGGTCAATATCGAGCATTGAGCCTTGAGCTCCCTCTAAAAGTATCCTTTTATCCTCATCTAAAGCTTTCCAAAGCAAACTCGTGGTGTTAGTGATAAAAGGAGCTAAAATTTTATTATAACGATTTAAATCATGAAGCAAATCTTCTTTTGTTGGAAGTTCTATTTCTAAGATTTCAAAAAAAGCTTGATTTGCTTCAAAATCTTTCATCAAAGCATCACAGAGTCTTTGCGGGTTTAAAAGCTCACCCACTCTATGTCCTGTGCGATTAATCTTATCAGCATAACTTGGTCCTATGCCCTTACCTGTCGTGCCTATGGCGTCCTTACCCTTGAGTTTTTCTTTGGCAATATCCATTAAAGAATGGTGTCTTAAATTAAGATGAGCCCTATCGCTAATATATAATCTTCCCTTTAAATTTTCAAATTGAGCCATTTCACTGATAAGAACTTCGGGAGATACTACAACTCCATTACCAATCACATTAATACAGAGTGGATTTAGCACACCTGAAGGGATAAGATGAAGTGCGTAACGCGTATGATTTACCCAAATTGTATGTCCTGCGTTATGTCCTCCTGCACTCCTACAAACAAAATCATAATTTTCACATAATTTATCGACGATCTTGCCCTTGCCTTCATCACCCCATTGAATACCTACGACAATATCTGCTTTGCCCATAAAAATTTCCTTATTTTTAAAATCTAGTGACTTGGCGAGAAGATGAGAGAATCGAACTCCCCAAAGAATAGCCAGCTATCCTTTCATCTGATTTGAAGTCAGTGGCGATCACCAGATACACTTATCTTCCAAAAAGTTAATTATAGCGGTTTTTAATAAAAAATAAAATAAAATTTAAAAATTTGATTATAAATAAACCAAAACTACGCAAAAAGAGTTCATCACTCAACCTTAACTTTGTAAGATAAACAAGAGATTTAAAACCCTGCACTAAATTTCATAAATCTTACTTCCAAATTCCACTCTGCAAACTTGCCCAAAGTCCCAAACTTTTCCTTGTTATAAAATTTCACTAAACTCTACCAAAAATTTAAAACTCTAAAAACTCAAGGCAATTTATCACAAAATAAAGCTTGAAATTAAAATTTCTTCCTTTTGGACAAAAGCCTTTCGTAATTTTAGAGTTTTAGAAGTTCTTTATATTAAATAAATTTAGGAATTTTTCAAAGAAATTTTAACTTCTTTTCTATCCAAACACTGGGCAATCACCTTTGCACAACTTCCCTCATCTTCTAAAGCTTTTAAAAAATCTTTGATTTTATCTTCTTTTAAAGCAACTAAAAGTCCTCCTGAAGTTTGCGGGTCGCAAAGGGCTAAATTCTCATCATTAAGCTCAGGACAAAATTCTTTAACAAAATCGCAATTTCTATAAGCTCCACCCGGTATTAAACCCATATCAAAATATTCTTTAACACCCTCTAGAAAAGGCACTTTATCTTTGAAAACCTCAATTGAGATTAAATCATTAAGCATTTCGCTTAAATGCCCTAAAAGTCCAAATCCCGTAACATCGCTCATTGCACTCGCACCAAATTTTTTAGCCACTCTGCTTGCTTTTAAATTTAAGGTTTGCATACTTTTTAACATAGGCTCTAAATGTTTTTCTTGAAGCAATCCTCCTTTTAAAGCCGTACTTAGAATTCCCACACCTAAAGGCTTGGTAAGCACAATTAAATCGCCAACTTTTGCAGTATTGTTTGCAATAAATTCTTTAGGATTTACCACTCCCGTAACACTCAAGCCAAAAAACAGCTCCGAACTCTCAATAGTATGTCCTCCAACTACCAAAGCACCACACTCACTAACCTTGTCGTTTGCTCCTTCTAAAAGTTCTTTTAGAATTTCTAAATCGTGGTTGCATTTATCAAAACCTACGATATTTAGAGCATTAATCGCCTCTGCACCCATTGCAAAAACATCACTTAAAGAATTTGCTGCAGCAATAGAGCCAAAATGATAAGCACTATCCACAATAGGCGTGATAAAATCAAGGGTTTGCACCAAAGCTAACTCATCATTTAGCTTATATACGCTTGCGTCTTCATTATTGCCGATACCACTAAGCAAAGCTGGAGATTTTTGCATAAAGTTTAAAATTGTTTTAAGACCACCCGGGCTTAACTTTGCTGCACAACCTGCGGCTTTAACATAGTGAGTTAATTTTTGATTTTTGTATTTCATAAACTCACAATTTTTGCCTTACCAAAAAGTTCACTCAAAATTTCATAAGCATTGCCTATAGCTCCGATTTTAACTTCATTTGTTTTGCCAAAAAATTCCAAACAAGAAGCACAAGAGATAATCTCTACACCAAATTCTTCAAGTTCTTTCATTGCTAAATGTGCTTTATGATTTGCATTTGTGTTGATTAAAACACTTTCATTCACACAAAGAATCTTGCTTGGAGGATTTGGGATATTTTTAAGTGCGTTTAAAAAACCGCTAAGTAAATTTTCTCCTAGTTCGCCATTTCCCACTTTATCACTTTTTAGGAATAAAACATTATAATCATCAAGTTTATCTTCATTTAAACAAGCATTTTTCTTACACACTTTAATGGTGATTTCTTCACCCTCTTCACTAACCCTAGCTTCTAAATTCGAGCTTTGAAGAAATTTTAATACATTATTTTTTGAAATTTGAGAATTTAAAAGAATTTCTAAATTCTCTCCCTCATTAAGCTTTTCTAAAGCAATTTTGGTTTCAATAATAGGCTTTGGGCAGCTAAGATTACGACAATCTATTTTCATTTTATCCCTTTCTTAAGACTTATAATTCATCTTAAAAAATTATAGCAATTTTTAATGAAAAATGAATAAATTTTTATCCAAAATTTCTTGCTTTAAAAATAAAATCCTAAAGATATTCAAGCATTTTTTCATACGCTGCTTTTGTTCCCGGACGCACTTTAGTAAGCAAACTTACGATGATAATCACCAAAGAAGCAGCCAAAAATCCCGGTATTATCTCGTAAATATCTAAAAATTGCTTTAAAAAATTTGCATAAACAACGACAACAACAGCTCCTGTAATCATTCCTGCAATGGCAGCTATTCTCGTCATTCTCTTCCAAAAAAGAGAAAAAATCATCACAGAACCAAAACTTGCTCCAAAACCCGCCCAAGCATAAGCAACTATGCTTAAAACGCTTGAGTTTTTATCTGTAGAAATAAAAAATGCAATCACAGCCACAAGTAAAACACCTATTCTTCCAAGTTTCATCACAAGCTCACTTGAAGCATTTTTATTAAAAATTCTTTTATAAAAATCTTCAGCCAAAGCTGAACTTGAAACGAGAAGCTGCGAACTTGCTGTACTCATAATGGCTGCTAAAATAGCACTAAGCAAAATTCCTGCTATCCAAGGATTAAAAAGTAATTGAGACATTACGATAAAAATTCTTTCAGGATCTTGCAAAGTAAGGTTAAATTTACTCACATAAGCAATACCTAAAACTCCTATAAAACAAGCACAAAGTAAGCACACACTCATCCAAACAATGCCTATAATTGTGGCGGTTGGAATATCTTTAACTGAACGAATCGACATAAAACGCACAAGTATATGGGGTTGCCCAAAATATCCAAGTCCCCAAGCTAAGGCTGATATAATGCTTAAAATTCCTATACCCTCACCCATTGATAAAACATTAGGTTTGATTTCTTTAGCAATTTTCATTGCCTCTTCAAAACCTCCCAAATGCGAAAGCATCACAAGAGGCACAGCAATCAAAGCTCCTAACATTAAAAGTCCTTGAATCATATCCGTCCAACAAACCGCTTTATATCCACCGAAAAAAGTATAAACTACAATGATTAAAGTTCCTGTCGTTAAGGCGTAAGAATACTCAATTCCAAAGGCACTTTCAAAAAGTTTCGCCCCACCAACAAGCCCTGATGAAACATAAAAAGTAAAAAAAACAAGCACAACAATCGCACATACAATCCTTAAAATATGTTTATCATCATCAAATCTTGTTTCAAAATAATCAGGAATTGTAATAGAATTTGCAATCACACTTGTATAAACTCTAAGTCTTTTCGCTACTAAAGCCCAATTTAAAGTCGCTCCTATGGTTAAACCTATGGCAATATAGCTATCTATGAAGCCGTTTAAATACAAAGCCCCTGGCAAACCCATTAAAAGCCAACTGCTCATATCACTTGCTCCTGCACTTAAAGCTGAAACCACAGGACCCATAGAGCGTCCGCCTAAGAAATAATCCTCTGAATTTTTGTTTTTCTTATAAAAATAAAAACCTATAACAAGCATTAAAATTGCATAAGTCGCAAACATAATGGCTATTTCAAAACTTATAGTTACTTTTTCCATAATTTTACTCCTTTTCTAAACCACGAATACCTAAATTTCCGTAACGATGATAAGAAATACTTAAAGACTTTTCATTATGATAAAATAAAAGCTCAAAGCGTCCATTAAGTAAAGGTTTATCCCTAATGATAATTTTAGCATTTTTTGCTGCTTCTTGATAAATTTTATCCTCCTTAGAAGGCGTAGCAAAATAGCGAATTCTCTCATATAAAGCAATCTTTTGGCAAAATGCCTCTTTGTTTTCTTTAACAAAACTAGCTTTGAGCTTTATTGTATCACATATTTTCCTTACTTTTTCCATTTTATCATTTTCATCAAAACTCACTAAAAGCTCAATATCAAGGATATTTGCTGCTAAAATCACAGCTAAAATATCTCTTAAACTATCCTCCTTACATACCCTATAAGCAATATTTTTAATCTTAATATAAGAAAAAATATTTTCTTCGCCGCGAATACATACATAATCTTTTTCGCACTCAAATTCATTTTTAGTATGATAAAAATAAGATTTTGCAATTAAAGCAAGCTCATTTAAAAGCTTTTTATCTTCATTATTTTCTTGTAAAACTAAATTTTCTAAAGCTTTTGAAAAAGGATTATCAAGCAAATTTTCATCAATTTTTTCTTGAGCAATATCCAAAAACTGCGTGATATAATTGTAAATTCCTACCTTTCTACCAAAACCTATAGCAGATTTTTTAATCCCTCCAAAAGGCTGACGCAACACAATTGCACCTGTGGTTGGCTTATTAATATAAATATTTCCTGCTTCAATTTTTGTATGAAAAAATTTCCATTCTCTTTCATCTAAGCTTTCAAAACCCGCAGTAAGTCCATATCCTGTGGAATTTGCCAAATCAATTGCTTCTTCTAAATCTTTTGCCCTCATCACGCTTAAAATAGGACAAAAAAGTTCAGTCATATGAGTGAAATCACCTTTTTTTGTGCCATATTTAATACCCGGAGTCATTAAGTATTCTCCTACAAATTTAGGCTTTAAAGCCCATTCTTCATAAGGTTTAAGCTCATTTAAGGCTTTTAAAACTTTCTCATTTGGCTTACTTGCTAAAGCTGCAAGTTTATTTTTAAATTCAAAAGGACTTCCTATATTTAAAGAATTTGCCGCATCAACTAAGCCTTTCTTAAAATCCTCATCATCATACACCTCATCTTCTAAAATCAGCAAAGAAGTAGCTGAACACTTTTGTCCTGAATTTGAAAAAGCAGAATGAATGATATTTTTTATCGCACTATCTCGGTCTGCAAATTTAGATACAATCGTAGCGTTTTTGCCTCCTGTTTCTGCACTTAAAAGCAAGGTTGGGTTAGTTTCTAACATTGCGTAAGCTGTTTCTTCTCCTCCAGTTAGAACCGAAAATTTCACACTTTCATCACTCAAACAATATTTAGAAATATCACTTCCTTTAGAGGGTAAAAAAATGAGTGCATCTCTTGGAATTCCAGCGTCCCAAAAGCATTCGCAAAGTTTATAACCTGTAAGCATTGAAAGAGATGAAGGTTTATAAATGACTACATTTCCTGCTGCTAGAGGTGCTGCGATTGTTCCAACTGAAATGCCGATAGGAAAGTTCCAAGGAGCTATGGTTACACCTATGCCCTTTGGTTTAAAATCCGTATTTTTGTTTTGAGTTTTAAGCACTTCTAAGGAATGTGGGTAAAATTCCACAAAATCAATTCCCTCACTCACTTCCACATCAAGTTCAAGAAAGGTTTTACCAACTTCTAAAGCCCCTATTCCTATCAAATCCCCTCTTCTTTCTCTCATTAACTTTGCAGTTTTTGAAAGAAGCTCATAAATTTCACTATGACTTTTTTCTTTGAACTTTGAGTTTTTAGCACACTCTAGGGCTTGTTTGATTTCATTTTCTCCTGCTAAATATACTTTTCCTATAAGCCTTTGCTCAATTTTATCTTTCACCTCTAAAGATTGCATTTTTTCTTTTTGAAATTCTAAAGTTCCTGCTACAGGATAAAGCTCTAGAGGGTTTAAATTTTGATATTTAGAGCGAATATTTTGAGCCCAAGTTCTATTTTGTGGGAGGATAAAATCCGTATCACTTTCATTACTAAATTTTTTACTCTCATAAGAACTTAGAATTTTTTGTTCTTTGTTTCTATCTTGCTTACGATGTGTGCTTGTTTGAAGAGTTTTAACGCCCTCAACAGACTTTAAGAAAAGCTCTTTTTGGATATTGTAGTTTTTATCATTTACTTTGAGATTAAAAAAATAACGCATAAAATTATCTTCGCTCGTGTTTTCATCAAGACGTCTTACAAGATAAGCTATGGCGTTATTAAAATGTTTCTCATCACAAACTGGAGCATATAAAATAAGCTTTGATAAATGACTTAACTCTAAAGAACATTGCTCACTCATACCCTCAAGCATTTCGAAAGTAAAAGATTCTAAAGCCCCTGCTTCTTTAATCCTCGTATAAGCATAAGCAATCTCAAAGATATTATGGCTAGCTATGCCTATGTTGATAAATTTGAAATTTTCATCTTGCAAGATAAAATCAAGCATTTTTTTATAATGGCTATCTGTATGAGTTTTTTCTTTAAAAGGTGCAAGTTCCCAGCCTCTTAAAGAAGCAATAGTTTCTTCATTTTCCATATTTGCACCCTTAACAAAACGAATTTTAATGGGTTTTTTTCCTTGTAAAACCCTTTCTTTTGAAAAGGCAAAAAGCTTTTTAAGATACTCATAAGAATCAGGGATATAAGCTTGAAGCACAATTCCAGCTTTGATATCAAAGTTTGCCACGCTTTCCATAAAAGCTGCAACGGTAAGCTCAAGGTCTCTAAATTCTTCCATATCAAGATTGATAAATTTTTCTACTCCTTGTTTTTGCTGCTCCTCTAAAGCTAAAGCATATAGAATATCAAGTCTTTTGACAATTTCACTTTTAGAATACTCAAAATCAATGATATTAATCTGTGAAAAAATCGTCGTAATTTTGATAGAAATATAAGTAATATAGCTTGATTTTAAAGCTTCTTTATATTTTTGCATTCTAAAATTTGCTTCTTCCTCGCCCAAAACCTCCTCACCGATGAGATTTACATTTAAAGTAATATGCTCTGCTTTTCTTTCTGCAATATGATTTTCGAGTGTGTTTGTATCCAAAACCATATTTTGCGTATCTTTTCTTAGATGAGAGATAAAAAATGGCACACTTAATTGCGGTATAAACTTACCAAAATTAAGAAAATTCCAAAGTAAAAATTTCTCAAAATCTGTGAAAAAATCAGCTATTCCATAATGATGAAGAGTATAAGCAATCAAATCAAAACTTGCTTTTTTATCCTTGCACCTAAAGGAGCGATCGAGTAATTCTATAAGCATAACCTTATTTTTAGGGTTTAAAAGTAATTTTTGCATTTTAGTATGAAAAGTTATTTCGGCATTTGAAATATTATCTTGAATCTTTTGCTGTAAATTTTGAGCAAGAGTTAGAGCTTCTTGTATCATTTTACTTCCTTGTTTTTTCATAATGAATTGTAGAATAACACAAAAAAATATTAATATTGATAAAATATTTAAAAAAATTAAGCTAAAAAATCAATCTTTGAGTAATTTAGTAACCCAAAGAAAATTTATAGCTTAATTTTCACAGCTAAAAACTATTTTTTATCCTTTAAAAATAGTTCTTTGAAGCGTTTATTAGCATATTCTTCAATATCCTTTTGCAAAAGCGAATAATTTTCCATAAGCTCTTTAGCTCTAGGCGTAAGTTTTGTTCCAGAATTCTCGCTACGTCCTTGTCTTGTAATCACAAGTTCTTCTTGGCTATTTTTTTGTAAAACTTGCAAATGAGTCCAAGCTTTTTTATAATTTAATCCCATAATTCTCGAAGCGTGGAGCAAACTTCCTGTTTGAGCAATGAGTTCTAAAAGCTCGGTTTTACCTTTGCCAAAAAGCAAATCTCCGTCTGCATTTTCTATCCAAGTTTTGGTTTTAACCACAAATTTCTTGCCTCTTTTTTCCTCAAAACAGCCTAGCATACAATACTTTACATCGATTTTATAACCTTTTAAAGTCGAACGTATGCTTTTTAAGCTCCAATTTTTTTTAGCAAGTTCCCTAGCCTCTTTGCAAGAAATTCTACGCTTCTCATCAAGTTTTGGCTCAACAAGCTTAAGCACTTCAATTTTTGGTTTTTCAAACTCAAGGTGTCCAAACTGCCCTAACTCACAATTGTCAATGCGAATTGCATTATCATCGGCAATTTTCCCTATTTCTTCTATGCTTTTGTCAAATTTTTTAGCAATTTTAAAAGCCGTTCCGCAGTCTAACTTCTCATTGCTATTTAAAAGCTCTTTCATATAAGCTATAATTTCTTTATTTTTCAATTCTAAATTCTCCGCTATAAATGTTGATTTTATCTCCTCTTGCAAAGCCACAAAGAGTGAGATTAAATTTTCTAGCAATCATCACACCAAGACAGGTTGGTGCTGTGCGTGAAACAATGACAGGAACCTTGTGCATTACAGCCTTTGCGACCATTTCAGAACTTAGTCTGCCACTTACCATCAAAAAACACTTGCTTAAATCTACATTTGCAAGTCTTGCTTTACCTAAAGCTTTATCTATTGTGTTATGTTGAGCTATATCCTCCCCTATAAAAAAAGTGTTTTCATTTACAAAAAGTTTAGCTGTATGCACACAGCCTGTTTTCTCATATAATTCACATTGAGTGTAAAATTCACTCATTTGCTTTAAAATTTGCTCTTTTGAAAAATGAATTTGTGAGTCTATTTTTGCTGCTTCAATGCTTTGCGGATCAATGTTTGCACTTAAAGCCCTACCACAACCACTAATCACAACGCCAGAAGCATTAAGCTTAGCTAAATTAGCCTCATCAATCTTGGCTTTAATATGCACACTCATTCCATCATTTTGGCTTTCTATGCTTTGTATATCCTTGGCATTTGCAATGATATTTTCACTCATCAAATATCCCACAGCCAAAGCTTGCTCGTCAATAGGCGTTGCCATTAAGGTTCCCACTTTTTCGTCATTAACAAAAAGCTCTAACTTAATTTCACGCACTAAAACATCATCACAAACAAAGGATTCATCGCCTTTAAATTTAAGAATTTCGGTTGTGAATAAAGCTTCCATAATTACCTCTTTTATCAATCATACCAAAAAACTTTAAATGCGAATTAACTAAATTTCTAGTCAATTCGCATATTTTTTGGTATCTTAATTCAAATTTTCACCTTAGGATCATAAGAAAAACTAGGGTTAATTTTATTTTTATGACTTAGCTCTTTATACCAATAGCTATGAAGTATATACACTTCCTCTTCTTCTTTATAGCCACTAACCATAGAATGAATACTTCCTTTAATCGCAAATACTGCCATATAAATATGTATGCCAAAAAACAAAGCACAAACTATACCTAAGAAATTATGAATGATTGCACAAAGTCTTAAAAGCTCAATTTGAGTTAAGCCAAACAAGCTTTGAACAGAGGTTGAGTTAAAATCAAGAAAATACATAAAGCCTCCAGTGATTATCATAAGAAAACCACCAAAAACAGCGATATAATACCAAGATTTTTGCCCAAAATTAAATTTTCCTGCAGGAATTGGACGCTTGATTTTGCTTAAATATCCGCCCACTATCAACATCCAACGCAAATCATAACTTGCAGGAAGCATTCTTTTAATCCACCACAAACACATAGGAATTACCGAAATGATAAACAAAATCGTTGCAAAAGCGTGTAAATTTTTACAAACCCTTACAAACATTCCTCCACCAAAATAAGAACCAAACATCATAATAAAGCCTGTTGGAACTAAAATCACCCAAGAAAGAGCTGCTATGAAATGAAAAATCCTTTCAAACAAAGTAAAAGCGTAAATTTTCTTTCCTGCGTGAGAAAATTGCTTTGGACCTATAACCATATAATGGAGTGAAAAGGCTGCCAAAACAGCAATAACTGAAACAAGTGCTATCGTGGCAATATATTCGCCTTGTAAAGTTGTCCAAAGCTTACCAAAGGTATCATAATTTGGTATATTAGTAATACGATGGAAATCCCAAATTTGGGTATCTTGTCCCATACGCTCTTCCCCATATCCAAATAAATTCACAAAACTTAATATCATCAAAAACAGCTTTTTCATAATCTCTCCTTTCCAATGTAGGCGATTTTCCATTCCATACTTTGAGAAGGTGAAGCTATGCCGTATTTTCGACTTTGAAGGCGATTTTCATAAATTTCTTCGATTTTTGAACTCTCACCCACAAGCAAAGCTTTGGTAGAACACATTGCAGCACATACGGGTACTTTACCCTCTGCAATGCGGTTTTGTCCATAAAGCTCTCTTTCTTTTTCTGAATTTGTTGGTGCTGGACCCCCTGCACACATTGTGCATTTATCCATTATGCCTTTATTCCCAAAAACACTATCTTTAGGAAATTGTGGTGCCCCAAAAGGACAAGCATAAAGACAATATCCACAACCTATGCAAATTTCTTTATCGTGTAAAACTATACCATCAGCACGAATATAAAAGCAATCCACAGGACACACTATAGAACAAGGAGCATCATCACAATGCATACAAGAAATAGAAGTTGAAACTTCCTTGCCTTGCACCCCTTCATTAAGAGTGATGACGCGTCTGCGACGTATATTAATCGGCAGCTCGTGAGCCTCATCACAAGCAACCGCACAACCATTACAATCAATGCACCTTTCATTATCACAATAAAATTTCAAGCGATCTTTTTCTAAATTTGCAAAATTTATCTTACTCATACTCCATCCTTACTAATCCTACATAATCCGCCCTTAGTTTCTGGAATTTGACATACTATATCATAACCATAATTTGTAACGGTATTTGCACTCTCTCCGTTTGCAAAAGGCTTAGTTCCTTTTGGGAAATTATGCGTTAAATCCACTCCTTGCATTACCCCTGTAAAATGGAAAGGCAAGAAAACCATATCTTTAGCCACGCCATTATTTATCTTAACTCTAACCTTGATCTTTGTATTTTCAGGAGAATGAATCCAAATCATATCTCCAGCTTTAATATCAAGGCTTGAGGCAAGCTCGCTGTTTATCTCACAAAACATTTCAGGCGTAAGTCTTGTTAAATACATTGAAGCACGATTTTCCATACCTGCACCATTTAAATTCACCAAACGCCCTGTAACTAAATTCAAAGGGAATTCCTTAGAATAATCCTTAGCTTGTTGCACAGAAATAAACTTAGTATCCACGCGGTATTGTGCTTTTTGGTCTTCAAAACTTGGATATTTTTGTGCCAAATCAGCTCTTGGAGAATGTAAAGGCTCTCTGTGAAGTGGAATCTTATCTTTAAAATTCCAAACCACAGCCCTAGCTTTAGCATTTCCATAAGGAATTATGCCTTTTTGCATACATTTATCCACAATGATATTGCTATCATCATAAATCCAGCTTGGTCCTATTTTTTCTTTTTCCTCTTCACTAAGGGTAATACCTAAAACTTGTTCGATATTTTCTTTAGTGATTTGTGGATAGCCTGTATCTATCGGGGAATTTAAAGGAGCATTTTTAGCAAGTAAGCTTTCTCCTTCATAATCCAAACCAAAATTGTTTCTAAAGCCCATACCACCTTTTGTAGGCTCTACATCTGTATTGTAAAGCACAGGGCTTCCCGGATGATCTTGATTCCAGCAAGGCCAAGGAAGTCCATAATACTCTCCTGCAAGCTCTCCTTTACCTTCTAAAGTTACCTCATCGAATTGGTCCCAATTTAAAGTATGCTTTTTAAGTCTTTCAGGACTCCAACCATTAAGTCCTATGGTTCGAACCGCCCTTGCAAATTCTCTTGTAGCATTTTCAGGCCAAACAATCTCGCCTTTTTCATCTCTTAAGGTTTGAGTGAATTCTTTGTAGAAACCAAGTCTTTTCGCAAGTTCAAATAAAATTTCTTGGTCTTCCTTGCTTTCATAAAGAGGATCTACAATCTTAAATCTCCATTGCCCGCTACGATTTGTTGCTGTTACACTTCCGCTTGTTTCAAACTGTGTCGCAGCCGGTAAAAGATAAATACCATCCTTTCTTTCCGCAATCACACCTGCTTCATTAACAAAAGGATCAGCTAAAACTAAAAGTTCTAAGGCTTCTAAGCCTTCTTTAACTTTAGCTTGTTGAGCAGTTGAAGTAATACCATTTCCTAATACTATTAAAGCTTTAAGAGCTGTTCCTGCATTATCCACTTTATCGTTGCCATCTTTGCCATTAAGTGCACCAGCCCACCATCTTGCAAGAGTAAGTCCATTTTTATGCATCCAATCTTTGCTTACAAAATTACTTAAAAGCCAATCATACTCAACACCCCAAATTTTTGCATAATATCTCCAAGTTGGTTCATTAAGAGGATAATAACCCGGTAAATTCTCGCTCAAACACGCCATATCCGAAGCACCTTGAACATTGTCGTGTCCTCTTAAGATATTAACGCCACCTCCGAATTTTCCTATATTTCCTAAAACCATTTGCACTATAGGAGCTAAACGCGTATTTGAAGTTCCCACAGTATGTTGAGTTAAACCCATAGCCCAAACAAGAGTAGTTGGTTTGTTTTTAGCAACTTCATAAGTGATTTGATAAAGCAAATCTTTTGAAATTCCTGTTACATCTTCAACAATTTCAGGAGTCCATTTTGCAGCTTCTTCTCTAATCTTATCAATCCCAAAAACTCTTTCATCAAGGTATTTTGTATCTTCTAAACCTTCATCAAAGATGATTTTTAACATTCCATACATAAAGGCTATATCTGTTCCGGGACGAATTCGTGCGTAAATATCAGCCTTCGCTGCACTTTTAGTGAATCTTGGATCTACAACAATCATCTTAGCCCCTTTTTCTTTAGCCTTCAAAAAGTGTCTAAAGCCTACAGGGTGATTGACAGCTGGATTTGAACCTATTATAAATATACACTTACTTCTTTGTATATCGCCAAGATGGTTTGTCATAGCACCATAACCAAATGTATTCGCCACACCGGCGACTGTTGCACTATGTCAAATTCGAGCTTGATGATCTACATTGTTTGTGCCAAAAAAAGCTCCAAATTTTCTTATATAATACGCTTGTTCATTACTGAGTTTTGCAGAACCCAAAAACATAACGCTTTCTGGATTTTCCTTGCGGTATGCGGCAAGTTTTTCACCGATTTCGTCTAAGGCTTGTTCATAAGTGATACGTTTCCATTCTCCATTTTCCTTTTTCATAGGATATTTTAAACGCACGTGAGAACGCACCATATCAATCATATCTGCACCTTTACAGCAGTGCCCGCCAACGCTTACAGGATGATCTTGAGCAATTTCTTGACGCACCCAAACTCCATTTTGCACTTCTGCGATAATTCCACAGCCTACAGAACAGGCTGTACAAACACTTTTAACCTTCTTGCTTCCCTCATAAGCCTCTTTAAGCTCGTCTTCTGATGCCTCTCTTAAAACTTCGCTGCGTCCAAGCATTGGCACTGCCAAAGATGAAAGTGTAGCCATTTTTAAAAAAGAACGACGTGCAAGCTTGATATTTTCTTTTGTACTTGACATTATTGAGCCTTTACATAGTATTTTTCCCAATTTGCACTTCTTTGAAAAAGCACTTCTTTTTTCTTGCTTTTACCCTTAACCAAATCCTTTCTTTCATCGTCATTAGCCAAAGCTAAAGTGCTAAGTGCTGAAGTACTTGCCAAAGCTAAAGCAGATTTTTTAAGAAATTCCCTGCGATTTTTCACGATTCCTCCTTTGTTTATTTGCTTCTCTTCTTAAGAATTCTGAACGAGATAAATCATTTTGAACCTTTTTTGCATTAGTTTTTAAAGGCTTATTAAGTTCAAAACAAAATCTTTCAAATTCTATGAATTTCATAGCTATGCTTGAAATTTCTTTATAAAGTTTTGAGTCTGTATGAGTAAAAACTAATTCTAAAAACTCATCTATGCCTTTATTAATGACATTTTCAAAAAGTTCTTTAGCGAGTTTTAACTCATCGGTTCTTAAAAACTCACTCATCAATAAAAAACAAAAGCCAACGCTATCTTCGCTTTCCTTAAAAAGCGTTTCATTGCGTCTTATTTTGCTCCTTGCCAAAATTTGTCTTACACAAAGCAAAGCTTTTGAATTCTCAAAACCTTCTTCAATATAAGAAAAAGTTGTAGGAATAGCATTTTTAAGGCTTAAAAAAAGAAGTTCGTATTCTTTAGCTAAAGTCTGCGTAGAATTTTCTTCTAAAGACTCAAGTAAGGTATCAAAATTTTCAGCCAAACTCTCATCAAATAAACATTCTTTCATCAAACTTAAATAATTTTTTACATTTTTAAATCTTTCCTGCGAAAAAGAAAAGGTAAAAAACTCTCCTAAGCATTGATAATAAAGACTTCTAGCTAATTTAAATTCTTCTAAATTCATAGCTCACCTAAATTTGTTAATCCCTGCAAAATGCAAAATAAGTAAAGTTTCAAAATTGATATATTATGTAAAATACACTCAATTCACCCTTTGAAACATTTATAAACTTAAATCTATGATAATACTATTTAGTTTAAAAAAAACTGAATTTTTAAACAATTCATAAATATTTTTTAAAGAATAAATATCCTTTAAATCCCTATAAAATAGTAATTTTATAATTTTTAAAATTTATTTTTAAGGCTAAAATCCTTTAAAAAATTTTAGTCTTAAAAACTTTAATAAAAATGATATTTTATGTTCTGTGTAAATAATAAAACTTTGCTTAAATTTAAAATAAAAACTTATTTACACCACCTAGGTGTTTTTCTCTAAAGGGGAATACCACTCATATTTTTATAAGCTTTCTTGTATTCCAACTCTCTATCCTATTTAAAATCTTTACGCTTAGTTTTATAAAAAATCTGCCGCTCATATTGGTGATTTTATTTGTATCAATAACTAGTGTTAATAAAGTTTAAAGTTTTCTTTCTCATTTTGTCTCTTTTTAAACTTTTAGCGATTTAAAAATATAACAAAAAAAATTAATTCCTCTTCGCATAATCCTCATAAGAAAATTTCCTCACAAGTTCAAGTTCATTTTTTTGATTTAAAAGCATTAAATTTGGCAATCTTACTCCATTAAAGGTTGTGTTTTTAACGATGGAATAATGAATTTGGTCTAAAAACACAATTTTATCGCCGATTTTAAGTTCTTTTTTAAAAGCATATTCACCCATAATATCTCCCGCCAAACAAGTATTTCCACCAAGTAAATAAGCTTTTTCACCCTTTTTGAGTTCTGAAATTTTTTCATTTTCTCTCGTAGCTAAAATTCTTGCACCTAAAATTTCGCTCGTATAAGGCATTATAATTGTATCTGGCATATGTGCCTCGCTTGAAGTATCTAAAATTGCAATGTGTTTTTCATTTTCAATCAAATCAATCACACTTGCTACCAAAACTCCGCACTGCCAACCCACAGCCTCACCCGGTTCTAAATACACTTGCACTCCATATTTATCAGAAAATTCCTTGCAAAGCCTTATGAGTTTTTGCGTATCATAGCCCTCTTTGGTGATATGATGCCCTCCACCAAAATTCACCCAATCAACCTTTGAAATATAAGCTTTAAATTTATGCTCAAAAACCTTTAAAACCTGCTCCAAAGAGTTAGCACTTTCTTCGCAAAGAGAGTGAAAATGGAACCCACTAATCGCGTCTAAATTTGCATCTTTTAAATCCTTATCACGAATTCCAAGCCTTGAATATCTCCCACTTGGATTATAAAGTTCTTTTGGAGCAACTGAAAATTCAGGGTTTAAACGAAGTCCTAAGGCTTTATTTTTGGCTTTATTTTTAAATTTTTCAAATTGATTTAAAGAATTAAAAATAATATGATTTGAAAGCAAAGCAATCTCATCAAATTCATCATCTTTAAAAGCTGGAGAATAAGTGTGAATTTCTTTATTCATAAATTCTTTTGCGAATTTTGCTTCCCAAAGCCCACTACAACTACAACCGCTCAAATACTCTCCCACGATTTTTAAAGCCCTTGAAAATGCAAAACCTTTAAGAGCTACAAGCACTTTAGCTCCACTTTCTTTGCTGATTTTAGCTAAAAGTTCGCAGTTTTTTCTAAGCTTATCCTCCTCTAAAATATAAGCGGGAGTTTGTTCTAAATTTTCAAACATTTTTAATCCTTAAATTTATCTCAATTTTAAAAAATAAACATTATAATGGTAACAAATTTTTCAAGGAATTAATATGATAAAAATTGAATTTTTAGGACCGATTAATAAAGAAAATGTAGAAGTTAATGTCCATACTTTAAAAGAACTTAAAGAATTTTTAAAACAAGATGAAAGCTTAAAGGAATGGTTAAGTCTTTGTGCAGTAGCTTTAAATGATAAAATCATTTTTGATGAAAATCAAACTTTAAAAGACGGGGATAAAATAGCTTTGTTACCTCCTGTTTGTGGCGGATAATTCAATGTTTGAACTCTATAATGGGGATTTAGATATTACAAAAATTTATAACAAATGGTATAATTATGCAAAAGAGCAAAATTGTGGGGCTTTGATTACTTTTTGTGGCATAGTGCGTGCCGAAAATGATGTTGAAGCTTTGAGTTTTGATATTTACGAACCTTTGCTTAAAACTTGGTTTGAAGAATGGCAAAAAAAGGTTGAAAAAGACAAGGTGAAGCTAATGTTTGCTCATTCTATCGGTGAAGTTAAGGTGCATAAAAGTTCTTATTTCGCTGGGGTTTTAAGCAAGCAAAGAAAACTAGGACTTAAACTCATTAATGATTTCGTAGAAGATTTTAAAGCAAATGCTCCAATTTGGAAATATGATGTGATTAAAGGCGAAAAAATTTATGCAAAAGAACGTTCAAGTAAGCTGCGTGGAGCAGGAATTTTAAACTAAGGATTTAAATGACATTAATGTCTTATGAAAAAAGTTTAGAACTTTTAAAAACCCATCTTAAAACTTATGAAAAAATTGAAAAAATAGCTATAACGCAGTGTCTAGGACGCATCTTGGCTGAGGATATTAAAGCTCCTAAAAATCACCCTGAATTTAGAACTGCAGCAATGGACGGCTATGCTCTTAGATTTGAAGACCAAAATAAGGCTTTAACTATTCTAGGAAAAACTCCTGCAGGAACTATGCCCGAATTTTGTGTTGGCGAAGGACAATGCGTCAAAACTTTCACCGGCTCATTGATGAGTGAAGGAAGTGATACCTTAGTTCCAGTTGAAAATGTTGAAGTAAAAGAAAATAAAATTTTCATCAAAGAAGCTGTAAAAAAAGGTTTTGCTATAAGAGAAATTGGCGAGAGTTATAAAAAAGACGAAGTTTTACTCCAAAAAGGCACAAAGCTTAGTTATAGTGAAATCGCTCTTTTAGCCGAACTTGGTTTTTTTCATATCAGCGTTTTTATAAAACCTATTGTTGGGGTTTTAAGCAGTGGAAGCGAGATAAAAGACTTAGGAGAAAGTTTGGAAAATCCCGCTCAAATTCGTTCTTCAAATCATATTGCCCTAGCAAATTTAGCACAAAAATTAGGATGCAAAAGTGTGATTTTTCCTCTTTTAAAAGATGACGAAAAACAAACTAAAAATACTTTAGAGAATGCTTTGCAAAGTTGTGATATTTTAATCACTACAGGTGGCGTTTCTATGGGAGATTTTGATTTTTTAAAAAAAGCTGTAAGAGAATATGAAATCATCATTGACAAAGTAGATATAAAACCTGGAAGACATATAAAAATTGCTAAATTTAAAAATAAATTCATCATCGCACTACCCGGTTTTCCTTATTCTGCTATGGTAATGTTTAACCTTTATACAAGAGAAATTCTTAATTTTTGGCTTTTACAAAAAAAAGATTATATTTGCAAAGCTTTTTTATGTGGAAACTATACGAAAAAAACACCTTATTTGGAATTTGTTGCTTGTAATATAGAGTTTAAAAATGGACAAATTTTAGCAAATTTAAAAGGCAAAAAAGATGGTTCAAGTGCAATCATTAACAATCTTAATAACAAAGCTGCTTTAATGGTTGTTCCAAAAGAGTGCCAAAGCTTAGAAGACAAAGCTTTAGTAGATATTATTTTTATGCCTTAAAAGAAAGAAAAATTATGGCTTATACGATTAAAAAAGTAAGTGAAATTACGAAAATTAATGAACATACTATAAGATTTTGGGCAAAAAAAGGACTTTTTTCTCATTTGCAAAGAGATAAAAATGGGGTAAGGTATTTTAGCGAACAAGATTTACAATTAGTGTCTTTAGTGCAGTGTTTTAGGGAGTTAGAACTAAGTTTAGATGAGATTAAACATTATCTTGATTTGTGTTTATTAGGTGATGAATCTTTAGAAGAAAGGTTTGAGCTTATTAAAATTCAAAGAGACAAAGCTAAAAATATCTTGAAAAATTATGAAGAAATTTTACAAAAATTAGAAAATAAAGTTAAAATTTATGAAAAAGATATAAAAGACAAACAAGATAGACTCAATCCTTACACCAAAAATTACGAAGGCAAGGATTTTTATAAAAAAAATAAAAGCTATCAAGGAAAAAATTTCAATAAAAAGCTCAAAAAATGATAATTCTTATTTTACACTCTTTTATATTATTTCTAAAATAAATTAAAATGTCATAAAAACTCTTGACTTAGAGTCGCTCTAATGTTGTATAATTTTAGTTTTTAAAATTTATTGACAAATTTTATTCCATATTTTTTTAAACTTTAATGATTTTATTTTTAAGGAAAAAAATGCAAACTCATACACAAAAACATCATAATACACTTTTATTTATCCTATGTTTAGGAGTTTTTGGAATTTTAAGCACAGAACTTGGAATGATGGGCATTATTCCTATAGTTTCACAAAAATTTGGAGTTTCAGCTGCTGATGCAGGTTGGACTTTAAGTGTTTTTGCTTTGATGATAGTCTTTTGTGCTCCTATTGTTCCTTTGCTTTGTTCAGGTTTTGAGAAAAAAAGATTAATGAGTATATGTTTAGCAGTGTTTTGCCTTAGCTCCTTAGCTTGTGTTTTTGTGAATGAATTTTGGCTTTTACTTGTTTTAAGAGCACTTGCTGCATTTTTTCATCCCATTTACATAGCTCTAGCTTTAAGTGTTGCAAGCACTTGTGTTGATGATCCAAAAGATGCTCCAAAAGCCGTAGCAAAAGTTTTTGCAGGAGTTTCTGCAGGTATGGTTTTAGGTGTGCCAATTACAAGCTACTTAGGGGGTGAAATTTCTTTTGAAGCCTCAATGGGATTTTTCTTTATTATCAATGCTCTAACTTTTCTTGCAACAATCTTTTTTATGCCAAAACTCCAAAATAAAGAAAAAATCAAACTTACTCATCAATTTAAAATTTTAAAAGAACCTCTTTTATGGGCTTCTATCATCGCTGTAGTTTGTCTTAATGGTGGAATATGGGGATTTTATGGTTATTTATCTGATTTTTTATTTAAAATTTCAGAGATGGATTTTACTTATATTAGCACCACTCTTTTTATTTACGGAGCTTCTAATATCATCGGCAATATCATTGCTGGAAAAGCTTTGGTAAAAAATGCAAATTTTACCCTTAAATTTGTGCCTTTTATAATGATTTTATTTTATGGAGCTATTTTTATGGAAGCTAATGAAATTCGGTTTTTAATCGGCATAATTTTTTTACTTGGAATTTTAGGTGGGATTATGAACAACGCAACGCATTTTATGATTTCTTATCCTTATCCAAACGCTGCTGAATTTACCAATGGTCTATTTATATCTGTAGCTAATATAGGGCTTTTTGTTGGTACCGCTGTTTGTGGGTTTTTCATTACTTTTTGGAATACAAGATTCATTGCTATTTCAGCCATTTTACTGATTTTAGCTGGGATTGTAAGTGTCTTTATCCGCTCTAAATTTGAAAAATAATGAATGAAATTTCATAAAAAGACTTGACTTAGAGTTGCTCTAATGTTGTATAATTTTAAAAACTAAATCAAAGGAGAAAAAATGCTAAAATTTTTAAGACCTTTTTGTCTGTTTGCTTGCATCATAACAGGCGGTGGAGCTGGAGAAAATCAAAATGATGATACTCAAATCATAGAAAAAGAAAATTCGCGTCCAAGTTTTAAGGGCAATAGCAATATTTTTAGTGGAGAAGTAAGAGTTACTATGCTTTTTGAAAATAAAGAATGGCGTGAATTTGGTGGAGCTTTGGTTGAATTTAGTCCTAATGCTAGAAGTGCGTGGCATACTCATCCGGCTGGACAAACTTTGATTGTAACTGAAGGTGAAATTATCACTCAAGTTCTTGGCGAAAAGGCAAGTGTTGCCAAAAAAGGAGATGTAATTTCTTGCCCACCAAATATCAAACACTGGCACGGAGCAAGAAATTCTAAAGCTTCTCATATTGCTCTTACAGGCTATAAAGATGGAAAAAATGTCGAATGGCTTGAGCTTGTGAGTGATGAGGATTATCAAAAAGCTATTCAAGATACTGAAATTTTCTAAGGGAGTTTTCCAAATGAAAAGAAGAGAATTTTTAAAAAATTCAGCCAAAGTTGCTGGGATTTTGGGTGTTTTAAGCTTTGGTGCTGATTCACTCTTTGCACAAAATGGAGAAAAAATACCGATGATGACTTTAAATAACGGAGTAAAAATGCCTGCTCTTGGGCTTGGAACTTATGCTTTGCGTGGAAGCGAGTGTGAAAGAGCTATCAAAGACGCTTATGAATGTGGTTATAGACTTTTTGATACCGCACAAATGTATGCAAATCAAAAAGAAATAGGCAATGCCATAAAACAAATGCCAAGAAGTGAGCTTTTCATAGAAACAAAAATTTCTCAAAATGCAACTTTTTCACAAGCAAAAGAGATAATTAAAAGGGCTTTGGACGAGCTTCAAACAACTTATATTGACCTCCTTTTAATCCACAGCAATTATTCAAACAGCAAAGAAATTTACAAAGCTATGGAAGAAGCTTATAAACAAGGGCTTATTAAGGCTCTTGGAATTTCAAATTTTAATGCAAAAGCTTACAGCGAGTTTATTAAAGAAGTTGAAATTATGCCAACAATCAATCAATGCCAAACTCATTTATTTTATCAACAAAATGCCTTAAGAGCTGTGATGAAAGAAACAATTTTGCAAAGTTGGAGTCCTTTTATAGCAGGAAATAAAAAAGTATTTGAAAATGCTTTAGTGCAAGATTTAAGTAAAAAATATGCAAAAACTCCTGCTCAAATCATTTTACGCTTTTTAAATCAAGAAAACATTGCCCTCATTCCTAAAACTTCTCATAAAGAAAGAATGAAAGAAAATTTAGATATTTTTGATTTTACCATAGATTCGCAAGATATGCAAAAGCTAAGAAAACTCGATGAAAACAAAAGCTATTTTTCTTGGGTGGATTAAGAAAGTAAAAATTAAGGGATATTAATGGATAAAAACAAACGCAGAGAATTTCTTAAAAACTCTGCAAAACTCACTACAATAGCGACTTTTGCATCTCTTGGAGCTTTTGCTCTTAATACAAGCTCTAAACAAGATAAAACAAGCAAGAACTCAAACAACCATACAAAAGGAAAAACAATGGAATTTGTAACATTAAATAATGGGGTTAAAATGCCCATTTTAGGCTATGGAGTCTTTCAAGTTAAACCAAAAGAAACACAAAGATGCGTTGAAGATGCCATAGAAGTAGGATATAGAAGCATTGATACAGCTCAAGCTTATTTTAACGAAGCAGAAGTGGGTGCTGCAATAAAGAATGCTATGAGTGGTGGCATAAAACGTGAGGAGCTTTTTATCACGACAAAGCTTTGGATTAATAACTACAAGGAAGAAAAAGCGCTCAAAGCGTGTGAGGAATCTCTGCGTAAGCTCGGGCTTGATTATGTGGATTTGATGCTTTTACATCAGCCCTTTAATGATACTTATGGAGCGTGGAGAGCCTTGAGTAAATTCTACAAAGAGGGTAGATTCAAAGCCATTGGGGTAAGCAATTTTTATCCGGATAGAATCGTTGATTTTTGTCTTAATAACGAAATCAAACCCGCACTCAATCAAATCGAGTGCAATCCCTTTTTCGCACAATTTGAGGCACAAAAGATTTTGAAGGAATATAATGTCGCTATGGAATCTTGGGCGCCTTTTGGTGAGGGAAAGAATGATATGTTTTCTAATCCAACCTTAAGCGCGATTGGCAAAAAATACAATAAAAGCATTGCTCAAGTGATTTTAAGGTGGCAGATTCAAAGAAATATCATCGCTATTCCAAAAACCATACGCAAAGAGCGAATGATTGAGAATTTTAATGTCTTTGACTTTGCTTTGAGCGATGAGGATATGCAAAAAATCGCCTCACTTGATAATAAGCAAAGCCTCTTTTTAAATCATCAAGACCCGCAAACTGCGAAGTTTTTGATAGAGGTTCATAAGGATAAATTTTAAAATATTTAACTTAATGCATTTGCTATCTTTGAGCAAAACTGTGTTAAGACTAGATTGATAAAACAAATTTTTGAAAGGATATACAATGAAAACTTCACAAAGAAGAGAATTTTTAAAAAATTCAGCCAAAGTTGCTGGAGGTTTAGCAGCTCTTTCACTTGGAGCAAATGCACTTTTTGCTGATGCCCAAACTTCAAAAATCTTTTTTAAAGAAGGAGAGAGAATCCCAGCCAAAGGTTATGCAGCTTTTAGCAAGGATTGGAAATTTAAGCCTTATAGTTTTACAAGACACCCTTTAGGAGAAAATGATGTTTTGATAGAAATTAAATATGCAGGAATTTGTCATAGTGATTTACATACTGTTAGAGGCGACCACAGCAAAGCAAATTATCCTATGGTTCCTGGACACGAAATAGCAGGTGAGGTTGTCGCTGTAGGTAAAAAGGTAAGTAAGTTTAAAGTTGGAGATTATGCAGGGGTTGGTTGTATGGTAAATTCCTGTGGAGAGTGCGAAGCGTGCAAACAAAGCAAAGAACAATACTGCACAAATGCAAAAACCGTTTTTACCTACAACAGCAAAGATGTGTTTCATAACGATGAAATCACCTACGGAGGATATTCTAACAATATCGTTGTGAGTGAAAAATTTGCCATTAAAGTGCCAAAAAATGCCGAGTTTGAAAAGGTTGCTCCTTTGCTTTGTGCAGGAGTTACGACTTATTCGCCTATCAAATTTAGTAAAGTTAAAAAAGGCGATAAAGTTGCCGTGGCAGGGGTTGGAGGCTTAGGACATATGGCTTTACAATATATGGTGGCTTTGGGAGCTGAAGTAACCTGCTTTGATATTGTGCCAAGCAAAAAAGAAGCGTGTTTAAAATTTGGAGCAAAGGAATTTATCGATGTGCAAAGCGAGGAATTTAAAAAGATTGCAAATCGCTTTGATTTCATCATCTCAACGATTCCTTATAAATATGATATAAATGATTATGCAAGAATGCTTAAATTTGGCGGAGAAATGGCAATAGTGGGCTTACCTGCACCTAAAGATTTTCCTACTTTTGATATAAATGCTTTTGTTTGGCAGTTTAGAGATAAAAAAATCTATGCTTCACTGATTGGAGGCATTAAAGAAACACAAGAAATGCTTGATTATTCTGTGAAAAACAAAATCTATCCGAAAGTAGAGATAATCCCTATACAAAAGCTTGATGAAGCGTATGAAAAGGTGGCTAAAGGTGAAGCGGATTTTCGCTTTGTCATCGATATGAAAAGCCTTGATTAAATAAATAATCCTAGCTTTTAAGCTAGGATTATTTATTAGCCTCGTCGTTATTTTTAATTATTTTCTAGATAATAAAATTATAGTCATTTACTTTTTTTACTAAAACACATAACTAAAAAATTTTCATTCATTTTTTTCAATTTTTAATACTAAATCACTCTTTTTTAAGGAAAAAATCTTATAATATACCTAGTTATATTTAAAAACAAAATATCATCGTATTAAAAGGATAAATCTTGTTAAAAATTAAATTTAAAATCGTTGCATTTGTTTTGATTTTTGCTTCGAGCCTTAGTGCTTCTGATTTGGTTAAAATTTACCTTAATGAAGGCTTAAATGCTGTAGGTGTTGCCATAGAAAAAGAGCTTACAAGTAAGGATTTTTGGCTTAAAGAGCTTGGAAACCAAGATGTTTCACTTGGATACTATGACAAAGAAAGCTATATAGTTGTAACAAATAAAACAAGCAAAGTACTTAAAGTTTATTCTTATAACGATGGAGTTTTAAAACAAGAATTTGAGCAAAAAGATGTAATCACAGGTTTAATGGGTGATAAAAAAGAAGAAGGTGATTTAAAGACTCCTGTTGGTTTTTACGAGCTTGGACGTAAATTTACTCCACCGGATGGTTATTATGGACCTCTTGCTTTTGCAACAAGTTATCCAAATTTGCTCGATAAATTACAAGGAAAAACAGGCGGGGGAATTTGGATACACGGCTATCCTTTAGACGGAACAAGACTTGATGAGTTTAAAACTAAAGGTTGTATCGCTTTTCTTAACGATAAATTAGAGCGTTTTGCTAAGGTTATAGAAGATAAGAAAGTTTATGTTTTAACTGAAGAAAAAGACCAAGTTTTAGGAAATAAAGATGATATTGCTTCTTTGTTTGCGGATTTGTTTGCTTGGAAGCAAGCTTGGACTATAAGTGATGTAAATGCTTATCTAAATTTTTATGATGAAAAAGATTTTAGACGCTTCGATAAAAGTAATTTTGAGCAATTTTCTGCAATGAAAAAAGCCGTTTTTTCAAGAAAAGAACAAAAAAATATTAAATTTTCAAATATTATCATAAGTCCTTATCCGAATATAAATAATGAAAAAATGTATAGGATTTCTTTTTATGAGGACTATTATACTAAAAATTATCAGTTTAGAGGAGATAAAATCTTATATGTTAGGCTTGATAATAAAGGTAAAATGAAAATTCTTGCAGAACAATAATGTCTTTAATTAAACTTGACAAAAAATCTTATGAATATAATCTTAATCAAATTGCCACTAAAGCTGGCGGTTTTGAAAGGCTTATTTGTGTTTTTAAAGACAATGCCTATGGACACGGAACTAAGCTTTTAGCTCCTATTACTAAGGCTCTTGGAGTTAATTTTATTGCTGTTAGAAACGAACAAGAAGCTTTTGAACTTGAAAATATTTTCGAAAACATACTCATACTTTCTCATCGTCCTAATGGCAAAGAAAATCCTAAATTTATCTATGCACTCAACGAACCTTTGTCGATAGACCAATTTAAAAAACATACAAGAATTCATCTTAAAATTGATACAAATATGCATCGCAACGGTGTTTGCTTAGAAAATTTACAACAAGTTTTAAAAAATGCTTCTAAACTTCGTTTAGAGGGAGTTTTCACACATTTTTCAGGTGCAGATGAAATGGACGCAAGCTTTTTTATACAAAAACAAAATTTTCAAAAAGCTAAAGATTTGATAAAAAAATCGACTGATTTAAAACTTATTTTTCATTCTTATAATTCTTCAGCTCTTTTTAGAGCTACAAAACTCCCTGATGATGAGCTTTGTAGAGTAGGACTTGTTCAATTTGGTTATGGACAAGAGAACTTAAAAAAAGTTTTGAGTCTTTATGCTCACAAAATAAGCTCAAGAATCTTAAAAAGCTCTCAAAGCATAGGATATGGCGGTGCCTACACAGCTAAAGAGGATTTAAAGGTTGCAACTTATGACCTTGGGTATGCTGATGGTTTATTTCGCTTTAATGGTAAGGGTGAGCTAAAATTAGCAAATGGTAAGCCTATACTTGGCAAAATGTCTATGGACAGCTTTTCTTGCGAGGATTTAGGAGATGAAATTTGCGTATTTAACGATGTGCAACTTTGGGCAAAATTTTTTAATACAATAGAATATGAAATTTTGGTTAAACTTCACCCAAATATCCCTAGAATTGTAGTTTAGTAATGTTTAACATTGTTTTAGTTCATCCAAGAATTCCCCAAAATACAGGCAGCATAGGAAGAATGTGTTATAATGCAGGTTTTAAGCTTCACATTGTAAAACCTACGATTTTTGAACTTTCTCAAAAGGCTGTGCGTAGAGCAGGACTTGATTACTGGAGCAAATTAGAACCAAAAATTTGGGAAAGTTTAGAAGAGTTTTTACAAGAAAATTTAACTCAAAAATCCCGTTTTTTCTTTGCTACAACGAAGAGTAAAAAGCCTTATTTTGAAGTGAAATTTCAAAATGGAGATTTTTTGTTCTTTGGAAGTGAGAGTTTTGGTTTGCCAAAAGAACTTATGGATTTAAATCCGAACAATGCTATCACCATACCAATGAAATCTTACGGAAGAAGTTTAAATTTAGCTACAAGCGTAGGTATCATTTCTTATGAAGCTTTAAGACAGAATTTTTGCAATTTTAATTCTTAAAAAGTTTCATATTTTCACATTTTTTAAAAAAAATACATTTTTTCTCACATAAAATACAATTTTTATAAAAAATACATTAAAATGATATCAAAAAGGAGAATATTATGGATTTTTTAAAACTTATTGATACAATTTCAAATTTTATTGCTGCAGATATTGTGCCTTATACGGATACTATAATGATTATCTTGCTTATCATTTGCGGTTTTTATTATAGTTTTCTCACCCGTTTTGTGCAATTTAAAATGTTGTTTTTAAGTTTTGCGATTTTTAAAGAAAAAGCAGAATTGAGCAAAGAACAACTCTCACCCTTTCAAGCGTTGATGGTTTCGACTGCTTCAAGGGTTGGTATAGGAAATATTGCAGGAATTTCATTTGCTTTGGCTTCAGGTGGGGCAGGAGCTTTATTTTGGATGTGGATAATGGCTTTTTTTGGTGGAGCTTCAGCCTTCGCAGAAAGCACCCTCGCTCAAGTGTATAAGTCAAAAGATGGAGGTGGGTTTAAAGGAGGTCCTGCTTTTTACATCAAAAAAGCCCTAGGTTTTGATAAGCTTGCTCTATTTTTTGCTTTTATTCTTATCATCACTTATGCGTATGGATTTAATGGACTTCAAAGCTACACTCTTACTTCCGCTTTTGAGGTGTATTATAAGATGTTTAGCTTAGATTCTACTTTGCCTTATAACCAAAGCTCTTATCCTGTGGTAATTGGAGTGATTTTGAGTGTGTTTGGAGCGTGGATGTTTTTCTCTCATCATACAAAAATTGGCAAAATAAGCTCAATCATCGTTCCTTTTATGGCTATGGCTTATATCATTCTAGCCTTCATTGCAGTTGTGATGAATTTTGAAAAATTACCTCTTGTTTTTAAGGTGATTTTTGAGAGTGCTTTTGATTTTAAAGCGATTTTTGGAGGCTTTGCGGGTTCAGTTTTGGTTATAGGTATCAAAAGAGGGCTTTTTTCTAATGAAGCAGGAATGGGCTCTGCACCTAATGCAGCAGCCGCAGCCTTTACCTCTCACCCTGCTAAACAAGGCATAGTGCAAACTTTTTCTGTTCTTATTGATGTAATTATTTGCACAAGTTCGGGGTTTTTGGTGCTTTTTTCTAATAGTTATTTTAATGTTGGCGAGAATGGAAAGCCTTTACTTACAGCTATGCCTTTGGTGCAAGAAGCGATGAGTGAGTATTATGGTTCTTTTGGGCTTCATTTTATTACTTTGGCGATTGTGCTTTTTGCTATCACTTCTTTGATAGGAAATTATTATTACGCACAAGCAAATATGAAGTATTTAAGCTCATCAAAAACTGCTATGAACGCTTTTAGGGTGAGTGCGGTGGCAATGATATTTATCGGCACTCAAATTAATCTTAGCCTTGCTTGGAATCTAGCAGATTTAACTATGGCATTTATGGCAACGACAAATATTATCGCCTTGCTTCTTTTGGGCAAAATCGTGCTTAAGGTGCTTGATGATTTTGATAAGCAAAGAAAAGCAGGACTTAACCCTAAGTTTAGTGCGTCAAAACTTGGCATTAAAAACGCTGAATGTTGGGACTGATTTAAATTTATTTTGATTTATTTTTTTGTGTTACAATCATCACTTAAAGGTAAATATATGGAAATTTTAGAAATCATTTTATATACACTTTTTGTATTTTTTATCGCTTTTTTAGTGATTGGGTTTAATAGACAAATGAACGAAAGAACAAAAGCAAGAGAAGAAAGATTTAGTAAATTAAATAAAAAAGGAGATGAAAATGAGTAAAAAGATTTTAGTTCCACTTGCACAAGGCTTTGAAGAAGCTGAATTTATAGGTATTGCAGATGTTTTAAAAAGAGCAGAACAAATGGATAAAAACTTAGAAGTTATTACAGCTTCCTTAGATAAAGAGCTTTTGGTAAAGGGAGCAAATGGTATTAGCATAAAAGCAGATTTAGCTTTAGCTCAAGTTGATGTTGAAAATTTAGATGCAATCGCTTTACCCGGAGGATTTGATGGAATGAATAATCTCAAAAATAATGGGGAAATTTTAAAGATTATTAAAAATTTACACGCCAAGGGCAAAATTGTCGCAGCCATTTGTGCTTCTCCTATAGTTTTAGATGCTGCAGGTGTTTTAGAGGGTGAATTTACTTGTTATCCAGGCTGTGAGGTTGGACTTAAAGGCACAAGAGTGCAAAAAGCAATCAATGTCAATAAAAATGTTATCACTTCAGCGGGTCCTGCAACAGCAATTTTATTTGGTTTAGAGCTTGTTAAAACTCTTTGTGGCAATGAAATTTATAAAGCTTTATATGAAGGCTTACAAGTTCCACTTACGAAATAATTTTTTAAGGATTATTACTTAAGATAATCCTTAATTTTAGCTTATTTTCATAAAAAATTCAGCGAATTTTTCTTTCAAATTCAGCTTAGAAATTTTATAATATTTATCAAAATAAAAGTGAGTTTAAGGATTAATATGAGTCAATTTACTCATCTTCATTTGCATACAGAATACTCTTTGCTTGATGGAGCTAATAAGCTTAAAGAATTAGCCAAAACACTTAAAAATCAAGGTGCAACAAGTGTTGCAATGACAGACCACGGCAATATGTTTGGGGCTATTGATTTTTATCAAACAATGAGAGCAGAGGGATTAAAGCCTATTATAGGGATTGAAGCTTATTTACATAATTTTGATGAACTTGATGACAAGAGTTCAAGACAAAGATTTCATCTTTGTTTATATGCTAAAAATGAAATAGGTTATCAAAATTTAATGTATCTTAGTTCTCAAAGTTATATTAAGGGTTTGTATTATTATCCAAGAATCAATAAAAAACTTTTAGAGCAGCATAGCGAGGGGTTAATTTGCTCTTCAGCTTGTTTGCAAGGGGAAGTAAATTGGCAATTAAATATACATAATGAAAAAAATGTTCGCTTTGGTGCGAAGGGTTATGAACTTGCAAAAGAAGCAGCTCTTTGGTATAAAAAGGTTTTTGGAGAAGATTTTTACCTTGAGATTATGAGGCACGGCATCAAGGACCAAAGGCTTATTGATGATGATATTATAAGACTTTCAAAAGAGCTTGATATAAAAATTATTGCTACAAATGATACACACTATACTTTCAAGGAAAGAGCCGCTGCACACGAAGTTTTTATGTGTATTTCTATGGGAAAAAAGCTTAATGATCCTGATAGAATGCGTCATAATGTGCACGAATTTTATGTTAAGAGTCCAGCTCAAATGAGCGAGCTTTTTGCAGATATACCAGAAGCGATTTCAAACACCCAAGAGATTGTGGAAAAATGCAATTTGGAGCTTAAACTTGGCAATCCAACGCCTCCAAATTTTAAATTTACCCTTGAATATGCTAAAAAACATAATATCACCTTGCCAGAACCTGATAGTGATACGAGTTTTAGTAACGATGATAAGGTTTTTGAATATCTTTGCAAGCTTGGACTTGAAGAAAGACTTAAATTTGTTGATGAAAGCAAACACGAGGAGTATAAACAAAGACTTGATTTAGAAATAGAAATCATAAAAAATATGAAATTTTCAGGTTATATGCTCATAGTACACGATTTTATTAAAATGGCAAAAGATAAGGAAATTCCAGTAGGACCGGGCAGAGGTTCAGCTGCAGGAAGCTTGGTTTCATATTGTTTGAAAATCACAGACTTAGATCCTATTCCATATAATCTACTTTTTGAGAGATTTTTAAATCCTGAACGTGTATCAATGCCTGATATTGATGTAGATTTTTGTCAATACAGACGCGGCGAAGTGATTGATTATGTGATTGACAAATATGGAGCAGATAAGGTTGCACAAGTCATTACCTTCGGTAAGCTTTTAGCTAAGGGTGTGATAAGAGATGTTGCAAGGGTTTGCGATATGAGTATTGCTGATGCAGATGAGCTTACCAAGCTCATACCTGAAGAGCTTAAAATCACTCTCGATAGTGCTTATGAAAAAGAACCAAAGATTAAAGAATTCATTGAAAGACATCCTAAAGGTAGAGAAGTTTGGGAGTATGCTAGGGCTTTAGAAGGACTTAATCGCAATGCAGGTATGCACGCCGCAGGGGTTGTGATTTCAAATGATTCTTTATGGAAAAAAACTCCGCTTTTTAGACAAAGCAAAAATGATGAAAAACATTTAGTTACCCAGTATTCTAAGGATCATTTAGAGGATATTGATTTAATCAAATTTGACTTTTTGGGGCTTAAAACCTTAACTTTAATTGATAATGCGATTAAACTTATCAAAAAAAGGCATAATAAAGACATTGTATGGCAAAGCATTAATGTAAATGATCCTAAGGTTTATAAGACTATACAAAGTGGAAATACCTTAGGAATTTTTCAAATTGAATCAAGCGGTATGCAAAGTTTGAATGCAAGGCTAAAACCTGAACGTTTTGAAGATCTTATTGCGGTTTTAGCCCTTTATCGTCCAGGTCCTATGGAATCAGGAATGCTTGATGATTTCATTGACAGAAAACACGGCATAAAATCTATACAATATCCTTTTGATTCTTTAAAAAGTGTTTTAGAACCTACTTATGGAGTTATTGTTTATCAAGAGCAGGTTATGCAAATTGTGCAAATTATTGGTGGATTTTCTTTAGGAGGTGCTGATGTAGTACGTCGCGCTATGGGTAAAAAGGACCCTGAAAAGATGAAAAAACTTAAGAGCGAATTTGCAAACGGAGCTCAAAAGCAAGGCTATGATAAAACTAAAGCCGAGGAACTTTGGGAACTTATCGTAAAATTTGCAGGTTATGGTTTTAATAAATCCCACTCTGCAGCTTATGCTCTTATTACCTTTCAAACAGCCTTTTTAAAGACTTATTATCCAAGTGAGTTTATGGCAGCACTTTTAACAAGCGAAGATAACAATGTTGAAAAAGTTGCTGTTTATATTGATGAGATGAAAAAAATGAATATCAAGCTTTCTCCACCAAGTATCAATAAAGCTATTGGTGAATTTAGTGCGACGAACGAAAATGGGCAGGAAGTGATTGTTTATGGTTTGAATGCAATTAAAAGCGTAGGTGTTCCAGCCGTTGAAAATTTGCTTGAAGCTAGAAAAAATGGAGAATTTAAAGATATTAATGATTTTTTAAGTAGGATTGAACCAGCTAAAATCACGCGTCGCACCTTAGAGAGTCTCATAAAATCAGGAGCTTTTGATGAATTTGGTTATACAAGAAAATGTTTGTGTGATAATTTAGAGCTTTTAGCTGAAACTTCAAGGCAAATGACAAAGGTGCGTAAAGAGGCTTTAAATTCTTTATTTGGTGAAGAGGAGCTTAATTCAGATTTAAAAGTAAATATCGTTGTAAACGACAAAGAATTCGAACTTATGGAAAAATTAGGTTACGAAAAAGAAATCCTTGGAATTTATGTTTCAGGACATCCGCTTGATAGATTTTTTAATGAAATTGATAAGATTGACTATGTTAAAAGCATTGATTTTTCTGAGCTTAAAGGCAATGGAGAGATTCTAAGCATAGGAAAAATAGAAGACTTTAAATCAATGATGAGTAAAAATAACAAACGTTATGGAACTCTTGAAATTTTAGATTTTTATTCTTCTTTTGAAAGCTTTGTTTTTCAAACAAATGTTGAAGAGATAGAGGAAATTTTTAAGGATAATGAAAAGCGAAATTTAGCTTATGGCTTCTTACTTTCTTATAGAACTGATGAAGGCAAAGTGAATTTTTCTCTTAAAAGCTTAAAAACTTTAGAAGAATTAAAAGACTCTAAATTTAAAGCTGTAAAAAAATTTAATACAAAAAACACAGATAAAGAATTCACTAAAGAACCAAGTGAATTCGAAGATAAGGTTATAGAACTTGATTTAAGTAGTTTAAATAAAGAAATTATTTATGAAATTTATGAGCTTGCTAGAAATGCACACAATCCAAAAGAAAAGGGCAATAAAAAGCTTGTTTTAAAGGTTATAAGATCGGGTTCTTGCTTGCTTCATTATACAGATTTTATCATTTCTGATAATACAAGCGAAAAAATCCTAAGTAAATGTGCGATTTAACTGCACTTACTTAGGTATTTTTACTTGCAAATTTCATTTTTACGCTAAAGGTAAGGAAAAATAAAAATTTTTGGGTTCTTTTTCAAAACCCAATTCTCCATTATGAGCTTTTATAATTTCTTTTGAAAGCGAAAGTCCTAAGCCATTTCCTTTGAGTTTTGTTGTTTTGAAAGCCTCAAAAACAAGTTTTTCATCTTTAATCTCACAGCCATTATCATATACCCTTACGAGTAAAATTCCATTTTGGATACTTGAAATGATTCTAATTTTTGGACTAGGAGCTTCATTTTCTTCTATTGCATCAATTGAATTATAAATAAGATTTTGCAAAACAAGACTTAAGAGAGCTTTATCCGCTTTAATTTTAAGATCCAAAAAAATAATTTCAAAATCAATGGCACTTGAGAAATTATAAGAGTTTATAGCTTGTTCGCATTCATCTTTAAGCTCTAAAAGATTAAATTCACTTGCATTGATATGAACACCTTTAGTAAAAAGTAAAGTGGAATTTACAATGCGTTCAACCCTTGAAATGGCTTTTTGAATTTCTAAAACAATGTGCTTATTTTTAAGCTCACTTCTTGAAAACAAAGTCGAGGCAAGTAAGGAAATTGAACCTATAGGATTTCGAATTTCGTGAGCAAGATGAGCTGCAACACTACCCATACTTGCGAGTCTTTCGTTGCGTTTTTCATCACTAATATCTGTGGCACTAATGATGGTTTTTTGATTTTGAGTGATGATTTTTACGATATAAAATTTACCTTCAAATTCAAGCTCATAATGTTCTTTTTCCAGTTTAATCTGTTTTAATAAATTCGAATTTTTTAAAGCTTCGTGGTTTTGTAAAATAATATTTTTTTCAGTATCAAGTATCCAAAGAGCTGTAGGTAAAACTTCGATAATTTCACTTACCATAGCTTTTAAAGAATTATAATTTTCATTAAGAATTTTATATTCATTTTCTATCACATAAGTTTGTTCAATTAGGTTTTCAAGTCCTTTTTGCAGGGTTTGTTTATCTTTAGAATCCAAGCTTTTTAAGATATTTTCGTCCATTTTTAACCTTTATAATAAAATTTTAAAATCATTCAAATCAAATAAAAGCAAATTCCGTTCTTGTATTTTATCAAATTCTTTACTAAAGCCATTTTTTGAAAAAAGCACATAATAATTTGGTATAAGTTTAAGACTTTTCGCTTTATTTTGAAGTTGATTTAAGATATTTTTGCAAATTTTTTTATTTTTAAATTTAACCTCACCAATCAAACAAAAATTTTCATCTTTATAATACAAATCGAGTTCTAATTTCTTATCCCAATAACTTTGCACAGAGTTGATATTAAATCTTTTTTCTAAAAATTCACGGCAAAGTTGTTCGAAACAAAAGCTTTGATAAAGTTCAAAATTTTCTTTAATTTTGTCTAAAACCTCATTAAATTTTCCCTCCAAAATCAAATTTTCATTCGGTTTTAAAAAATAAAAGAAAAAGCGTGTAAAGTGGTCTTTAAAAATAATTTTATCTTGTATAACATAGCTTCTTAGTTCTTTTTTAAGTTTTTGCCCTTTGCTTCTTATGATTTTAACTTCTTTGCTTTTTTCAATTTTTAAAATTTCTAAATCAAGGAGTTTATGAATGATACTTAAAGCCTTAAAATGGTGAATTTTACGATGGATTGAATATCTTTTGCGATTATTTTTTGCTAAAAGTGTGAGCGCATAAGAACTTAAAGAATCAAGATTTAATTTATTTTTAAACTCAAGATAATTTTTTAGAAGTAAATTCTCAATGCTCTCAAAAAGAGGAGCAGAAAAATTTTTAATCTCACTTCCATCAAAAACGCTATAAAAATTCACAAGCTCATTAAGTTTAAATTCAGGATGTAAAGACGCAAATTTGTTAAAATTAATATTTTTCCTTTTTAAAAAACTTTTTATTGTATAATTCTAGCAAATTTTTAAAGGATTTTATTTGCAAATTGCGGATTTAAGAAAAGATTTGATTGTAAAAAAAAGAACACTTTATTTTGATTTTGCAGCAAGTGCTTTGGCATTAAAAAGTGTCGAAAAGCAAATTTTAAAAATTCTTCCAATTTATGCAAATACGCATTCTGATAGTTCTTTAAATTCTTTTAAAACTCAAGAGCTTTATGAGGGTGCAAGAGAATATATTAAAAGAAGTTTAAAACTAGATGATGATTTTGCTGTAATTGCTTGCGGGACAGGTTCTAGCGGGGCGATTAAAAAATTTCAAGAACTTTTAGGAATTTATGCTCCGCCTTTGCTTAAACAAAGGTATTTAAATAATTTGGATGTAAAAACTCTACCTTTGGTGCTTGTAGGACCTTATGAACACCATTCTAATGAACTTTCTTTTAGAGAGGGTTTGTGCGAATGTGTGCGTTTGCCTCTAAATTCTAAAGGTGAAATTGATTTTGAAGTTTTTGAACAAATTTTGGAGAAAAATAAAAAAAGACAAATCATAGCAAGTTTTTCCTTAGCCTCTAATGTTACGGGAATTTTGAGTGATTTTAAAAAAATTTCAAAGCTTGTGCGTGCGTATAAAGGTATAGTAGCCTTTGATGGCTCGAGTTTTATGCCTTATAAAAGTATAGCTTGCAATCTTTATGACGCTTTGTTTATCAGCTCACATAAATTTGTAGGCGGAATAGGTGGTTGTGGGCTTTTGGTGATTAAAAAAAAGTTTTGCGGAGCTAAACCAAGTTTTGCAGCAGGCGGAACGGTAGGCTATGTTTCAAGGACTTCACAAAATTATCTTTGCAATGAAGAAGCTTTGGAGGAGGCTGGGACACCCGGAATTTTACAGCTTATTAGGGCTTCTTTGGCTTTTAAAATCAAAGATGCTATCACCGAAGAAGAAATTGCTAAAAATGAAAAAATTTTAAGAGAATATATTTTTGAAAGATTTAAAGAAATTTCAAATTTGGAGCTTTATGCAAAGAATTTAAAAAAAAGACTTGCAATTTTTTCTTTTAATATTAAAGGAATTTCGCCTTTTGACCTTGCTTATGAACTGAGTGAGAATTTTCATATCGAAACAAGGGCAGGTTGTGCTTGTGCTGGACCTTATGGACACGATTTATTAGGACTTAAAGATAATCAAAAGCTTGATTTTAAACCCGGTTGGTTAAGAATTAGCCCTCATTATACGCACGAAAAAAAAGATGTGGATTATTTTTTTGAAGCTTTGCAAAGAAGCATTAAAAAACTTAGCAGATGAGTAAGTTTCGCGTTTAGTTTGATATTCGCTCATTTATAATTCTTGCTTATTTTTTCCCCTAAACTCCCTCTCAAGCCTTTTAGCTTCAAAATAAAATTTAATAAGTCCTCCTTTATACCAAGACTTACTAGCTTTGATAAAAGCATTTCCAAGTTTATAAGTCAAACACTCTTTTTCTTTTAAGGCTTCTTGATAATCAAGATAAGATTCTAAAGGAGGGAGAGCTAAATTTGGATTAGTTTTAATTTTTTCTTTGTAAATCTTTTCTTGTTCTTTATGGGTTAAGCTCATAGCCATTAAAAGAAAAGGCATTTTAATAAAGCCAAAGAAAGATTTGGAATTTCTTATCATAATTTGCCCGAGTTTATAGGATAAGTGATTGTGGAT
>JAFLRU010000029.1 GCA_022511325.1 Campylobacter sp. | reverse complement strand
TAAAATTTCACTTTTTATTAAGCTTTGAGAATTTTTTGTATTAAGTTCATTAAGCTTAGTGAGATTTTCTTTAATCAGTGTATTTGCAAAACTGACTTGATTGTTTTCTTTACTTTCTTTTAAAGCTTTACTTTGAGAAAGTATAGAATTATAATTTGAAGTATCATTTATATTATTAAAAATGCTACTCATTTGTTTTCCTTTGAATTAGATTTGCCTTCATCTAAATTCTTAACTAAAAAACATAAAGCAAATTCTATTCCATTTTATTTAAATTTTGCTTAAAAGTTGAGTTTGGATTTTATAATTTTGGATTTTTTCACATAAAATCTAAATTTACTGACACCCTTCGCATTATTCTACACTTCTATCTGCAACATTGACTTTTTGACTATCAGGGCTTTCGCTTCTTAGGTAGTAAGTTGATTTTATGCCAAGCTCCCAAGCGAGTTGATAGATTTCATTGAGATAACCTCCGCTTGCTTTATCTAAAGATAAAAAGATGTTGAGGCTTTGTCCTTGGTCTATCCATTTTCCACGCACTGCAGCAGCCTTGATGAGAATTTTTTGGTCAAGCTCATAAGCAGGAGTGTAGTATTGCCAAGTTTCAAGGCTTAAATTTGGAACAACTACAGGAATCATTCCACTTAAATTTTGCTCAAACCATTTGCGTTTATAAACAGGTTCTATGGTTTGAGTTGTGCCTACAAGTATAGAGATAGATGAAGTTGGAGCGATAGCCATTAAGTAGCCATTTCGCATTCCATCTTTTTTAACCTTTTGTCTTAATTTATCCCAATCACACTCACTTTGATCAAATAATCCCTCTCTTAAGGTAAGAGCCTTTGCTTTCGCACTTGCTACATCGATAGGAAAGATTCCTTTGCTCCAATTTGAGCCTTCAAAATCCGCATAAATTCCTTTTTCTATAGCTAAATTTGAACTAGCGTTGATTGCTTCATAGCTTATAAGTTCCATAATTGTGTCAATTTTACTCAAATGCTCATCACTTCCCCAAAAAATCTTAGCTTCAGCAAGCATTTGAGCTTCTCCCATTACACCAAGCCCGATAGAGCGAGATTTTAAATTCGTATCTTTTACCTTTCTGTGTGGGTAGAAATTTAAATCAATCACATTATCAAGCATTCTAATCGCTGTTGGAACAACCCTTTGAATATCCTCTTTAGTATGAACCTTGCTAAGATTGATACTTGCGAGATTACAAACAGCAGTTTTTCCATCTTTTTTGAGTTTTTCAACGATATAGACTTTATTGCCTTTAATGCTATCCAGTGTGCTGATTTTCTTTGCAGGTTTTTCATAACCTCCATCGATGATAATTTTTTCTTCTTCATCATAATAACTTTCTTTTCCATCTTCAAAAATAACTTTGATTTGGTAATAATTTGGCTCTGTATTTTGGAAAATTTCTGTGCATAAATTCGAGCTACGAATGATTCCTACGTGGGAATTTGGGTTGGCTTTGTTTGCGTTATCTTTAAAGCATAAAAATGGCAATCCTGTTTCAAAATAGCTTAGCAATATCTTTTTCCAAAGCTCTTTAGCTTCGATGATTTCTTTGGTTATATTTTCGTTTTTTTCGTATTCTTCGTAACGTTTTTCAAATTCTTTTCCATAAAGCTCACATAAATCGCCAGTATCCGCAGGGTCAAATAGAGTCCATTTATCATTAGCTCTAACCCTTTTCATAAAAAGATCATTCACCCATAAAGCTGGAAAAAGCTCGTGAGCTCTGCGTCTTTCTTCGCCTGAATTTTTACGCAAATCAATAAAATCGTTAATATCCATATGCCAAGTTTCTATATAAACAGAGATTGCACCTTTTCTTGTGCCAAGTTGATCTACAGCCACGGCAATATCATTTGTGATTTTAAGAAAAGGAATGATTCCCCCTGCTGCATTTTTGTGTCCATCAATGCTTCCACCCATTGCACGAACCTTGCTCCAGTCCCAGCCTATACCACCACCGAATTTAGAAAGTAAAGCCATTTCTTGGTAAGAATCAAAAATACCTTCAATATTATCCGGGGTGCTTCCTATATAGCAAGAGCTAAGTTGATGACGTGTTGTTCTTGCATTTGAGAGTGTAGGAGTGGCTAACATCACTTCAAATTTAGAAATCAAATCATAAAATTTCTTAGCCCATTCTTGAGGATTGAACTCATTTTGTGCTAAAAACATTGCAATCGCCATAAACATTTGTTGAGGTAATTCTATAGGCATACCCTTGCTATCCTTAATCAAATATCTATCATACAGGGTTTTCACGCCAAGATAAGTAAATTGTAAATCTCTTTCAGGTTTTATATAGTCATTTAAATCATCTAAATCGTATTTTTCTTTAAGTCCAAGTAAGATACGTCCTTCTTTTTCACCTTTTTCAAAATATTCTCTTAAATGGCTGTAACGATTCATACCATTGACTTTTTTATATAAGTCGTATAAAAAAAGTCTTGCAGCTACAAAGGTCCAATTAGGGCAGTCTATATCGATTTTATCTACTGCAGTTTTGATTAAGGTTCTTTGAATTTCTTCCGTTGAAATTCCGTCTCTAAATTGAATTTTCGCATCAAGTTCTAACTCACTTAAATTCACACCCTCTAAATCTTTAACCGCATCTTGAGTGCATTTTTTAATCTTTGAAACATTAAGCTCTTCTGTGCGACCATTTCTTTTGATGACTTTCATATCCCACCTTAAAAATTTTATTTAAAAACTCTTGCAAAAATTGCATCAATATTTTTCATATAATACTCATAATCAAAGCATTTACGAATATCCTCTTCACCTAAACTTTGCCTTAATTCCTGATCATTTAAAAGTGCAAGTAAAAATAAACTTTCATTATTAGAATTTAAAGCAGCTTTACCATTTTGCAAATCATCCCAAACTTTCATAGCATTTCTTTGGACAATTTTATACGCATTTTCACGCGTTACTCCCTTAAAAGGAAGCTCTAAAAGCACTCTCCCTGAAAATACAAGTCCGCCTGTAAGATTTAAGTTTTTCATCATATTTTTAGGATAAATAAGAAGCTTATCAATCAAATTTGTAAGACGCACAAGCATAAAATCCGCCGTGATAAAAGCATCGGGCAAAATAAATCTCTCAACGCTTGAATGAGAAATATCTCTTTCGTGCCATAAGGCGACATTTTCTAAAGCTGGAGTTACAAAAGAACGTAGAACGCGACAAAGTCCGGTGATATTTTCACTTAAAACTGGATTTCTTTTATGAGGCATTGCCGAGCTTCCTTTTTGTCCTTGCGAAAAATATTCTTCAGCTTCATACACTTCTGTTCTTTGAAAATGCCTTATTGCTACAGCGATTTTTTCACAGCTTGCAGCTAAAATGGCTATGGCAGAAATCACTTGCGCGTAGCGGTCTCTTTGTATGATTTGATTAGAGATAGCGGCAGCTTTTAAGCCTAAATCTTTGCAAATTTCTTCTTCAAATTCTAAAGGTGCGTGGGCAAAATTTCCCATAGCTCCGCTGATTTTCCCGTAGCTTATAAGTTCTTTTGCGTGTAAAAGTAAATCTTTAGCGTGAGTAAGCTCATCATACCAAAGAGCTAAAACTAAGCCAAAAGTAATAGGTTCGCCGTGAATTCCGTGGCTTCTACCAACCATTAAGGTTTTTTTGTGTTCTTTGGCTCGTTTTTCAATCACACTTAAAAGTGCGTCTAAATCTTCTAAAATAAGCTCTAAACTTTCTTTGATTTGCAAAGCCACAGCTGTATCAATACAATCAGAACTTGTCATTGCATAATGCACAAAGCGGCTTTCTTCCCCTAAACTTTCGCTAACGCTTGTTAAAAAAGCTATAACATCGTGTTTGGTTGTTTTTTCTATCTCATCAATTCTTGCTATATCAAATTTAGCATTTTGGATAATTTTTTTGCAATCTTCATCACTAATAAACCCAAGTTTATTCCAAGCCTTAACAGCTGCTAATTCTACCTTGAGCCAAGAGTCGTATTTGGCTTTTAAATCCCATTTGCTCGCCATAACTTCTCTGCTGTATCTTTGAACCATAATTTTTAAAACCTTTTTGGCTATAATTTTAATTAAAAATGTGATTTTATCTTAAAAAAATTTACAAAAGGATTAAAATTGCCTTATATAAAAATTAAATTACCAAACAATGGAAAAAAGGCATTTGTAATACTTATGGAACACTTAAAAATTCCCTTAAGTGAGGCACAAAAACTTATCGATAAAAAAAGACTTTTTTGTGATGGAATTTTGGTTGAAGAAAAAAACAAAATTTTAAACGGACTTGTCGAACTCATCGTTTATGAAAATAAACCCAAAGGGGTGGATATTGTGTTTGAAAATGATGATTTTGCTGTGCTTGAAAAGCCAAGTGGAGTGTTAAGCCACCCTAATGGAAGACATTGTAAGTATAGCCTTTGTGATGAAATTTGGGCTCTTTGGGGTCAAAACGCTTGTGTGGCTCATCGTTTAGATAAAGAAACGAGTGGACTTATACTTGTAGCTAAGCATAAAAATTCTCAAAGCTCTTTAAAAAAAATGTTTGAAAATAAGCAAATTCAAAAAGAATATCTTGCTTTAGTCGGTGGTGGAACTTTGGATTCGTTTAAAGTAGATAAAGCTATGGATTTGACGAAAAATTATGATGATATTAAAACAAGAATGCAAATTTGTAAAGATGGAAAAGAAGCAATTACCGAGTTTAAAAGGCTTGATTTTTGGGAGGAATTTAACACCTCACTTTTGCTTTGTAAGCCTTTAACAGGAAGACAACACCAAATTCGTTTGCATTTGTTTCATATGAAACATAAAATTTTAGGAGAGTATTTGTATGGTTTAGAAAAAAAGGACATTGAAAAGATTTTAGATGGCAAAATGAGTTTAAAAGAAAGATTTGAACTTACAGGGGCAACAAGACTTCTTTTGCATTCATATGGTTTAAAATTTACTTATAAAAATGAAAATTTTTATATACAATCAAAAATAAATATAAAAGAAGAATTCCAAAAGGCTTTGAGTATTAAAATTTAAAAAAATATAGAATTGAAATTTTAGGTTAAGGTTCAAGCTTTAAAATTTCATCACTTTGCACAGCAACAGGTATAGGAATTTTAGGATTTTTCATATCGTGGCAATAATCACAAGCTTTGAAAAAATCTTGCACATAAAAATCTAAAAATCTTTGTTTTTCATCTTCTAAATTAATAAAATCACCCTCAAATTCTTCCAAGCCATTAAGACGCGATAAAGAACTTGCCACAGGACAAACAAATTAGATAAGAAGCATACCAAGAAATATTGGGTTCGATATAACGTTTTACAAATATTTGTTGTTATGGGGAGGGGTGTTTTTGATTTGCGTCATAAAAATTCCTTAAAATTACCCTTTATTTTTTAAGAATAAAAAAGGAATAATCACAATATAAACTATGATAGCCCAAACCAAAAACATAGGAATAAGCCCAGCTTGTCTTACTATGGGTTGAGAGATAAGAGGTGAGAGAAATTGCCCTAAAAATATGCAACTTGCTAAAATTCCATAAGCTCTAGCCCTTGCATATTCTGGGCAGATTGAAAACAAATAAGCAGCATTATTTACAAGCATAATGCCTCCACCCATTCCAAGCAAAGCTAAAGATATTAAAACAGAGATAAAGCTATGATGTAAGTATAAAAGCAAAAAAGAACTTCCCACGATGAAAAGCGTTAAGATATAAATTTGCTTGGTATTTAAGTATTTGATTATATTTTTGTAACTTAGAGAAAATAAGCCATAGCAGAAAGCAGATACGGACATTGCAAGCCCTATGTATTTAGGTTCTAGCCCTAAATGTTCTTCGATATAATACGGAAGCTGGGTAGGAGAAATATAATAAACCACCATAATGAAAAATCCTATAAAATATATAGGAAAAAACTGCCAATAATTTACCTTTTCATCGGTGGATTTTTTTGGATAAAATCTGATGAATTTAGGCTCAAAAAGATACATAAAAGCTAAAAGCGTGATTAAAATTCCAAGTCCATAAACCAAAAAAGGATAACGCCAAGAATAGCTTGAAACATAACCAGCAATGCAAATAAACAATGCACCTCCCACAGCACAAAAAAATCCCTGCCAAGAAAGAGCATTTTCTCTGCGATTAAAGCCTCCGTGGCTGTAATAATCTCCAAGCAAAGCCGAAGCTCCTGTCATTATAAAAGCTGTTGCTATTCCAAAAATCGCCCTTGAAATTAAAATTGCATAAATATCATTGAGAAAAAACCCACTCACACCCGATAAAGTCCATACAATCATAGCAGGAAAAACAAATCTCAATTTACCAAATCTATCCATAAGCATTCCTGCAAATGGAGATAAAATCACCACAAAAATTGCGGGGATTGTCAAAACTAAACGCGTTAAAATATCCAAATGTTCAAGAGTAAAGCTTGCTAAAGCTGAAGTTGGATTGTGTAAAATTTCATTAAAATGTCGGTTGATTGAGGGTAAAGATGAGGCAATTACCGCACTTCCAAGTGTTGTCATTGCTGCCATAGAAAATAAAGAGACTTTAAAACCTGCTCTTTCAGTAATTTCTACGATTTTTCTATCGAGTTTTGTGTCGTTAGGGCTAAATTGATATTCTTTTTTTGACATAGTGTAATCTCTTTTATATTTAATTTTATAAAAATAGTATTTTACAAAATAAATTTTAACAATATTTGTTAAAATAAAAGGTTTTTTACAAGAAATTTTAGAGCTATTTTTTTAATAATTTAATATAGGTTTTAAAATTTGATATATTAAAGTTCTTTGTTCTTTGGCAAGATTTTAACTACTCATTTGAGTTTTTATCTCATTTATTTTGTAAGCTTAAACTCTTTTAACCTTGCTATACTCGCACTTTGTTTTAAAAGGAGTATAGGGTTTGTAATTTATTAAGTTGTAAAAATCGTTAATATTTTATGATCTTATTATTTGATGAGTTGTATTTTTATAAATTTGCAAAGTTTTTGTTTTAAGCTTTAGTCCTCTTTTTTATTTTTATCGAAAATCACATAAACCATACCACCAAAGCCTATTAAAACGACTAAAGCGATAAAGATTATTTCTATAATGTCTAAGGTATTCATATTTTTTCACTCCTTTGTTTAAGTTGTCCGCACGCTGCTAAAATGTCTAATCCTTTGCTTTCTCTAATCGTGCAAGTAACACCCTTTTCTTGCATAAATTTTTGAAATTCAAGAGCTTTTTCTATACGAGGACGCTTGTAAATGCTTCCTTCGTGAGGATTAAAAAGTATGAGATTAACCTTAGCTTTAATACCATTTAAAAGTTTTACAAGTTCTTTGGCGTGTTCTATTTTATCGTTGATATTATCAATCAAAAGGTATTCAAACATAATTCTTTTTCTTTGATTAATAGGAAATTCACGCACAGCGTCCATAATCGAAGCAATATTATAAGCTTTATTGATAGGCATAAGCTCTGTTCTTAGTGTATCATTGACAGCGTGTAAGGATATAGCAAGTAAAACGCCTAAATTCATTTCCCCTAGTTCTTTTATCTGTTTTGCTAAGCCACTTGTACTAATGGTTTGACGACGTGGAGCAATCGCAAAGGTATCATTATGAGCTAGAATTTTCACGGCTTTACTGACATTGCTAAGATTATCCAAAGGTTCTCCCATACCCATATAAACTATATTTACGCGATGCTCATAAGGAATTTGGTTGTGTTTTTTAATCCAAAGAACCTGCCCTACAATTTCTCCTGCACTCAAATTTCTTTTAAGCCCACCTTTAGCCGTAAGACAAAAACTGCAACCACTCTTACAACCTACTTGTGAAGAAACACACAGGGTGTATTTAGCGTGAGAAATTCGCTTTCCTTCTTTATCAAATTTTTCTTCTTTCATTGGTAAAAGCACGGATTCTATACACAAACCATCATATAATTCAAAAAGATATTTTATGCTTCCGTCTTTGCTTTGTAAAAATTTTACACATTTAAGAGGTGAAAAATGATATTTTTGATTTAGTTCTAATCTTAAATTTTTTGGCAAAGAACTCATAGTATCAAAGTTATCAGCGTATTTTTGATAAATCCATTGACAAAGTTGTTTCACACGAAACATTGGTTTGATTTCATTTTCAAGCTCTTCGGGTAAAAAGTCTAAAATAAGTTCTTTCAAATTTTTCCTTATTGATTTTTTAAGGTGTAATCAGCAAAAATCCTCATAATGAGTTAAAAATTCTTCAAGTTTTTCTTTAGCTTTTTGGTGATTTTTCACAAATTCTTTATGAGCATTTTCATCACAAAAATTTGTGGCACATAAAATACATTCAGCTTTGATATTAAAATTTTTTGCTACGCTTAAAACTGAAAAAGCTTCCATATTTTCAAAATCTAAACCAAAATTTGCAAATTCTTTTGCAGCTTTTTTGTTTTGACAAATATAATTTGAAGAATTAATCTTATAAGTTTCTTGTGAAACATTGAGTTTAATTTCATTTTGTGCAGGTGTGTAAAAATTTTCATTAAGTTTAGAATATTCTATATTAAAAGCGTGAGAGCTTTTGTAAATTTTTAAAAGTTCTCCTTGATTATAAATACCGCAAGTTCCTATAAATATAAGCTTTTGAGGTTTAAATTCCAAACAAAGCTTTGTTAAATGGATAGCAGATTCTACAAGCCCTATTCCTATGCTCTTTGCAAATTTAAAACTTTCATTTCCGCCCGCACAAACAATCATTCATTGCACCTCAATTCAATTTAAAATACAATTTTACCAAAAAAAGACTTAATTAAGAATTTTTAGATATAATAACGCTTTATGATTAAAGCTAAGAAGCATTATGGGCAGAATTTTTTAATCGATAAAAATGTTTTAAAACAAATCACCCAAGCGATACCCAAAGGGACTAAGAATATCGTTGAGATTGGGTCTGGCTTAGGTGATTTAACGCAAGAACTTTTGAAAATTTCTCGAGTAAAAGCTTATGAAATTGATGATGAGCTGATACCTCATTTGAAAAAGAAATTTCAAAAAGAGTTAGAGTGTGAAAATTTAAAATTATTTCATCAAGATGCGAGTAAAGTTCGCTCTTTTGATGAAGATAAATATTTTTTAGTCGCAAATTTGCCTTATTATATTGCGAGTCATTTGATTTTAAAGGCTTTAGAGGACGAGCATTGTTTAGGGCTTATTGTGATGATTCAAAAAGAAATGGCACTTAAATTTTGTGCAAATGAGGGCGAAAGTGAATTTTCGTCTTTAGGTGTTTTAAGTGCGATGATTTGCGAAAGAAAAATGCTTTTTGAAGTTGAACCAGCTTGCTTTAATCCGCCACCAAAGGTTACTTCGGCGGTGATAAGCTTAATTAAAAAAGCAGAATTTAAAGATTTTTGTGAGCTTGAGTCTTTTAAAACTTTTTTAAGAGATTGTTTTAAGGCACCAAGAAAGCAGCTTTTAAAAAATTTAGCCTTATATAAGGATAAGGTTTTAAAGCTTTTAAACGAACTTAAGCTTAAGGAAAATGTGAGAGCACACGAACTTTGCGTTGATTCATACCTTAAAATTTATGAAAAATTAAAGGATGAATATGAACGAAAACAGCGAGAATAACAATACTCCAAATTCAAACAATGAACAAAATGCAAATCCAGCTTCAAGAAACAATAAGCGATACAAATATAAAAATCGTAGAAAAAAACTTGCAGATTCTTTAAATAATTCAAATAATGAAAATCCTAAAAATGAAGAAAATCCACAAAACAATGCAAACAATGCAAATTCGTCAAATAAAAAGAAAAAAAATCGCAATCTTCCGGCTAAGCTTGTAGGTGATGAAGATTGGCAAATTGAAATTGCTAAAAGTATAGAAGCAAATCGCGTTTCACACGAAAATCGTTTGTATCCGCTTAAGTATAATAACTCAAGCGAGCACAAAATTCGCATCACTCCTTTGGGAGGTTTGGGTGAAATAGGCGGAAATATTACGATTTTTGAAACTAACAATGACGCAATCATCGTAGATATTGGTATGAGTTTTCCTGATGGAACTATGCACGGAGTGGATATTATAATTCCTGATTTTGATTATGTGAGAAAGATTAAAGATAAAATACGAGCTGTTATCATCACTCACGCTCACGAGGATCATATTGGTGCAGTGCCGTATTTTTTCAAAGAATTCCAATTTCCTATTTTTGCAACCCCTTTAGCTCTTGGTATGATTTCAAATAAATTTGAAGAACACGGACTTAAGAGCGAACGCAAGTGGTTTAGACCTGTGGAAAAACGCAAAATTTATGAAATAGGCGATTTTAGTATAGAATGGATTCATATTACGCATTCTATTATAGATGCTTCAGCCTTAGCGATAAAGACAAAGGCGGGGACTATTATACATACTGGAGATTTTAAGATTGATCAAACCCCGATTGATGGTTATCCAAGTGATTTGGGACGTTTGGCACATTATGGAGAAGAAGGAGTGCTTTGTTTGTTAAGTGATAGCACGAATTCTTACAAAGAGGGTTTTACTAAAAGTGAAAGTTCAGTAGGACCAACTTTTGACCAAATTTTTGCCAAAACAAAGGGTAGGGTGATTATGAGCACTTTTAGTTCAAATATTCACCGCGTTTATCAGGCTATAACTTATGGGCTAAAATATGACAGAAAAGTCTGTGTGATAGGGCGTTCAATGGAAAGAAATCTCTACACAACTATGGAACTTGGTTATATAAAGCTTGATAGAAAAATTTTCATTGATGCTGATGAGGTGAGCAAGTATAAAGATAATGAAGTTTTGATTGTTACTACAGGTTCTCAAGGCGAAACAATGAGTGCTTTATATAGAATGGCAACTGATGAGCATAAATTCATCAAAATCAAGCCTACAGATCAAATCATCATTTCAGCCAAAGCCATACCCGGAAATGAAACAAGTGTTTCTGCTGTGCTTGATTATTTGCTTAAGGCTGGGGCTAAAGTGGCATATCAGGAATTTAGTGAAATTCACGTAAGCGGACACGCGAGCATTGAAGAACAAAAGCTTATGATTACGCTTACAAAGCCTAAATTTTTCTTGCCCGTTCACGGCGAATACAATCATATCAACAAACACAAAGAAACAGCTGTAAAATGCGGAATTCCTGAAAGAAATATTTATTTGATGAGCGATGGAGACCAAATTGAACTTTGTCAAAAATACATCAAACGTCTTAAAACAGTTAAAACCGGAAAGGTTTTTGTGGATAATCAAATCAACAAGCAAATCGCTGATGATGTTGTAATTGATAGGCAAAAACTTGCCGATAGCGGAATCGTTGTTATTATCGCTCAACTTGATAAGGCTTCAAAAACTCTTGTTAATAAGCCAAGAGTTTTTAGCTATGGTTTGGTTGCAGATAAACAAGATGGGGCTTTTTCAAAGGAAATGGCTGAAGTTTTGGGGCAATTTTTCATCAATGTTAAAGATGAGGTGTTAAATGACCCGAAATTTTTGGAAAACCAAATTCGCCAAGTATTAAGAAAGCATATTTTTAGAAAGATTAAAAAGTATCCAACCATAGTGCCTACGATTTTTATTATGTAAAAATTTTTAGGGTTTAGATGAGAATTAATCAATTCATATCGCACAACACAAGCCACTCAAGACGCGAAGCAGATGAGCTTATAAAGCAAGGTTTGGTTAAAATAAACTCTAAAATTGCTAAGCTTAGTGATGAGGTTAGAGAGGAGGATAAAATCTTCCTCAAAGGCAAAAGAATTCATAAAAAAACGCAATTTAGCGTTATTGTGTATCATAAACAAAAGGGTGAGCTTGTTTCGCATAAAGACGATAGAGGTAGAAAGACAATTTACCAAAGTTTGCCCAAAAAATTTAGTTCTTGGCTTAGTATAGGGCGACTTGATTTTGCAAGTGAGGGCTTAATCTTACTCACAGATTCTGCGGCTGTTGCTTCTGCTTTGATGAAAAGCGATTTAGAAAGAGAGTATTATCTTAAAATCAAAGGAAATATAGGTAAAAATGTGCTTGAAGCTATGCAAAATGGTTTAGAGCTTAAAAATGAAAAAAAGGGAGCTCATAGCAAAAGTAAAATCACTTCTATGGTGATTGCCCCTTTTTTGGATTATGAAATTTTTGGAAGTAGTGGAGGATACACTAAACTTCGCGTTGTGATTAATGAAGGGCAAAATAGAGAGCTTAGACGCTTTTTTGGGCATTTTGATTTAGAAGTGATGGACCTTAAAAGAGTTGCCTTTGGTATAGTCGAGCTTGATATGTTAAAATCAGGGAAATACCGCTATTTAGAAAGAAGTGAATACGAAAAACTTAGAGACTTTCTAAAAATCAATGAGATAAGATTTTGATGATTTTTAAACTTTTATAAATATTAGATTAGTAAAACTTAATGTTTTAAACCAAACATTAAGATTATCCATCTTAATACACTAAAAATAACAACTAGCTTTGTAAATCAATCAAGTTATAAAATAAATTATAGAAAAAAGAATGATTAAATCAATATAAAGTGTTTTTTTAAAGGATTTACCTATAAATAAGGTGTTTGAAACAGGGAGGAAAGTTCAAACACCTTATTTATAGGTAAGAATTAAAGATTTAAGCTTATATGAAAGCTTAAATCTTTGTATTGTCATTGTTAAAATTTCTTCTTCTTAACATCCTCAAGTATATTAGTCGCTATGCTACTTACAGAATTAGCAATGATAGAAGATTCATTTGCAATTTCAACATTGTCTTTAGTGCTTTGGTCAATTTGTGAAACATTCTCATTGATTTGAGTGATACCTTGAGTTTGTTCTTTAATGGATTCAGCCATATCATTGATAGATTGAACAAGTAAATTTGTATTAGC
>JAFLRU010000028.1 GCA_022511325.1 Campylobacter sp. | reverse complement strand
TGAAATATTTGCTTAGTAGAATCGTTAAGATATTTTTGATCCTGAATTGTATTTGTTTCATTTCGATATTTATCAGTAATGTGAAGCGAATCATTAACTATTTGAAAAAGCATTTCGTGTTGTTTGTCAACATTTATATTTTTCAGACTAAAACTCTCATCCCAAGTAATATATTCACATTTTATTTCCATATCCATATAAATATTCTCCTCCTTTTTAAACAATAAATTAATATTTTTTATATTTAATAATCAAATTTTCCTTAAATTATGCTGAATTATTGGATAAATTGTCAATATTTTAATGAATTTTAAAATTTTCATAAAAAATTAATTATTTTTAAAACTTAAATGATTTTAAAAAATGCAATCAAAAATCAATATTAAAAGTTAAGGAAATTTATAAACTCAAGCCTTTTTAAAGCTTTTTTTGATTATAATAGCTCTTGCCTTTTCTCAGACCTGTGCAACAATATTTTTAAGCAGCGCTTCAGGGTGGGAACACAGCAGAGCACTTGAATTTAATGTGTGCCGCAGCCATCTGGGGAGGGGTTAAATTTTTAAATCCCTTTTTAAAGCCTCGCAAAGTTCGAAAAAATTTACCCCGTCTATGGTTTTATTTTCTTTAAAAAATCTAAACATATCCTCAAATCCACTTTCAAGTTCTTTGGATTTCACCCCATAGCTTATGGAAAGTCCAGCTTCAATAAAGGCTGCAAATTTATCGCAATATTTTAAAGCTTTACCATCAATGGCTGCGTATTCATTGAGATTAAAAGCACTTAAACTTCCGCTACAAAGTTCTATATTTCCATTTTTAAAAGTGCGGTTTTCAAATTCGTTTTTTATAAAATGTCCCACACTCTCTCTATCCTCTCTAATCCCTAAAATATAAGCAAATTCCGCCTTAAATTTTTCAGGAATAAAGGGTAAAATTTTATCATTAATGAGTTTCATTTCGTATTCATTAATAATTTCATTAAGCCCTTCAATGCCGTATTTCACAGGACTTATAATGTCTCTAGTTAAACTTTCTGGCAAATCGTGAAATAAAGCACAATAAAAATTGTTTTCAAGCCTTTTATCGCAAGCTTTAATTTTAAGCGAATAAAAATATCCTAAAATCCCTACCACAAGCATATGTCCTAAAACCGCAGTTTCTGGAATTCTTGGTGTTTGAGCCCAACGCTTTTGAAAGCGAAGGCGTCCGCTTAAATCTATGATTTTAGCAATCTTTTGATTTAAAGCGATTTTTCTAGCTCCTATAAGTTCATAATAATCCTCAAGTTCCTCCTCAACTTTAGCCTTAATTTCATCAATATCACTTAAAAAAGCTGAGGTTTGATAGACTATATTAAACTCCCACCTCGTTGCAAAATATGAGGCTGCTTTTAAAATGAGTCTTTCTTTGCTAAAGGAATTTGAGCTAAAATAACTCTCAAACCTCTTTAAAAACGCACCTCCTTCGATATTTTCAACCATAGGTTCAATTTTACTTAAAACCCAAGCATTTACTTCGTCTTTCTTTTGACGCACAATTTGATGATACACATCAGGACGAATATCTGTAACCACAACACGACTTAAAAACTCGAAAATTCCACCCTCGATAATCACTCTCATATCCACATTTTCTTCCATTTTTGCAAGAAAATACGCAATGATAAATTTATGGGCTTGTTTATCAAGTTCAACCAAATTTGCCATTCTTGGATAATCATTCCAACGACTGATTGAAGCAGCTTTAAAAATATGTTCTATAAGCTCAACACTAATCAAAATCTATCCTTTTTTATTTGAGATTTTAGCATAAGTTTAACTCAATATGCGAGAATTTTAAGAAAAATTATCAGTTAAGTTTGTTATACTAGAGTAACGCTTTTTAAGGGTAGAAAATGAAAAAAGCTCTTTGTATCATTAGTGGTGGAATGGATAGCACTTTGTGTGCATATTTGGCTAAAAAGCAAGGTTATAAAATCGTTGCTTTACATTTTGATTATAAACAACGCACACAAAGCAAAGAAAGAGAATGTTTTGAGAAAATTTGCGAGGCTTTAAAAGTGCATAAATCTTATATTTTAAATGCAGATTTTATCGAAAATATCGGTGCGAATGCTCTTACAGACACAAAATTTGCTATTCCTAAAAATGAACTTGGAAAAGATGAAATTCCTATTACTTATGTGCCTTTTCGTAATGGAATTTTTCTAAGTATAGCTGCAGCTTTAGCAGAAAAAGAAAAATGTGAGAGTATTTTTATCGGTGTTGTTCAGCAAGATGGGAGCAATTATCCTGATTGCACCAAGAAATTCATCAAAAGGGCTCAAAAATTTATCAATCAAGGCACAGCCCTCAAACATAAAATTTCCATAAAAGCTCCTCTTGTTAAGCTTAGAAAAAAAGATATAGTTGCTCTTGCTTTAAAAGAAAAAGTGCCTTTAGAGCTTACTTGGTCGTGTTATGAGAGTAATGATTTAGCTTGTGGGGAATGCGATAGCTGTTTATTGCGTTTAAAAGGCTTTAAACAAGCAGGATTTAAAGATAAAATTGCTTATAAAAATTTGCAAGATTAAATAAAATTTGAGTTAAATATCGAAGTTAAAAATTGCTAGAATGATTAAAATCAAGTTTTAATCTTGATTTCATATTCTATTTTGCTTTGATTTAAAGCTTTGCTTAAAGGTTCTAAGTCCTTGCATTCAAACCACAAAGCAATTCCACAATCACTTGAAAATTCTCTAGGGGTTGGCACGAGTTTGATTTTTACATTTTCAAGCTTTTTTAAAATTTCCTCGCTTTCAAAGGCACTTGAAGTGGTATAAACTAAGATATATCCTTGCATTTTGCAATCCTTAAAATCACTTCTAAAGCTTTGTTTGCCTCACTATGCGTTGTAAAAACCCCTGCACTTAAGCGAATTGTGCCTTTGCGTTTAAAACTTTTCATTGTTTTATGTGAAGAGGGGGAGCAGTGCAAACCCACACGCACGCAAATTTCATTTTCACTAAGAAGTTCGCTTATATCTGATAAATTAAGCTTTGGAATATCAAAAGATAAAATTCCTACACTTTCTCCAAAAGTAGGGTAAAGCTTTATATTTTCTTGCTTTGAAAGATTTTCTAAAAAATAATTTCTGATTTCACATTCGTGTTGATGGATTTTATCCACCCCATAAGTTTCAATCCATTCTAAAGCCGCCTTAAGTCCAGCAATAGCGTGCATATTTAGCGTTCCACTTTCAAATTTATCGGGCAAAAAAGAGGGTTGAAACTCTAACTCACTTGCACTTCCTGTGCCACCAAAAACAAGAGGAGTAAGGGAGTTTGTATCAAAATCATCACTGACAATCAGCCCTCCAACACCCATAGGAGCAAGCAAACCCTTATGAGCACTAAAACATAAAAAATCCACTTTTTTCATCACATCAAAAAGAGGGACGCAACCAAGACTTTGAGCCGCATCAAGTAAGAATTTCACTCCATTTTTCTTGCATAAAATGCTTAGTTCATCAAGTGGGATTATGGCTCCACTGACATTATTAGCGTGCATACAAGCAAGGAGTTTAGCCCCTTTAAAATGCTTCCTTGCTTCTTTTAAATCAAGCTCGCAAAACTCATTGCAGGGAAGTTCCACAAGCTCTATACCGATTTTTTCTTTAAGAAAATTTAAAGGTCGTTTAATCGCATTATGCTCCATTTGCGTGATAAGCACTTTGTCTTTGGGCTTTAAAAAGCCTTGTAAGGCAGTGTTGATTGCCATTGTGGCATTAAGCGTGAAAAAAACCCTCTTGCAATCCTTAAGCCCTACCATAGAAGCTAGAAGCTTTCTTGTTTCAAAAAGAATGCGAGCTGATTGTATCGAAGAGGCATAAGCACTGCGTCCAGCACTTGCTCCTATGTTGTCTAAAAAATCGCACATTGCAGCCTTAACATTTGGAGCTTTGGGAAAAGAAGTGGCGGCATTATCTAAGTAAATCATTTAAATTTAGGCGTCAAAATTTAATTTAGCAAGGTGTGAATGCTCTAAATCATAAAGCATTCCGTCTTTATAGCCAATTTGAAGAGTAAGCTCTGGAATTTTAGAAAAATCAAGCTCCTTAAAGCTCTCAAGCATATTCTTAAAATTTTCAAACGCAACGCCTCTAAATTCAAGTGGAATATAAGAATTTTCTAAAGCATTTTTATAAAGTTCAAGGGCATTAACCCCATTTTTATCCACAAAATTTGCACCATTTTGAGTAAAAGTATTTAAATCTAAACCCGTTAGGTTGAAAAATTCACTCACAGCCCTGTATTTTTCAATCACTCCTTCATTAAAATTAAACTCATTGGTTCTAAGACTTTGTAAGATATGGAAAAACAGCTCTTTTGAGTTATTATTTTGGTTTAAAAGATTTTCGATTTTTGATTTTAATCCCTCATCATCTAAACCTAAAACCTTTAAATTGTAAGTGTTTGGCTCAATGATAAATGTAATATCAGCACCTTTTAAATCAATGCCATTTTGCTTTAAAATATTTTGAAGCTGCGAACTTACCATTTGTCTGTTATAATCTTGTTTTTCTTTATCGCTTTCACCTTTCACCTCACCGCCGATAAGAGGGTCATTGATATTTGTAGCATAGCCAAAGGCACTCATAGAAAGTTCATTATCATACATCGCTTGTCTTTGCGTCGCTGTGTAGTTTTTAAAATAGCTTGAATTTACACTAAAATACTTTTCCGCTAAAGCTTGTTGTAAATCCTCGTAACTTGAGTATTTTGCACGATTTTTAACTCCTAAGTCATAATAATAATTTTCTAAATTCACATAGGCTTTAAAAAGCTCACTTTCTTGGTTGTGATTATTGCCTTCAATGTGGTCTGTTACAGGTGTATAGAGTTTTTCCCAAGAGGTTTTTTCTTTAGCTTCTGGAGTATAGCGACCCTGCACATTGTAATAATTATAATAATGAGACTTTAGCTCCATTGATTTACCTTTTTAACATAAATCGGACTTTGAAAGAAAATTTTTAGAATTGACTTTCAAGTCCTTGATTTTATTAAAAATATCCTCGCTTTATTTAATTTTGTTTGTGAAGTTCATAAACAAGTTCTTGCTCGTTTGATTCTAGGCATTTTACCTCATAATGATAGCTTTGAGCCATTCTTTTGATATTATCACTTGAAGCCCCGCAACTGCAAAGAACTTTGATTTGATTTTCCCCTTTGTCTAATAAAGGTTTGAGATTTAGCACAGGTTCAGGACAATAAAGCCCTCTAACATCTAATTCTACCATTTTATCTCCTTTCTCTTGCAAAAATTCCAACAATAGCACAAAATATAATTCCTATAAATACTGCCCAAGGTGCATTTGCTCCAATTCCTGCAGGAGAGCTTGCCAAAGCAAAATTATGAGCAAAGGCTGCTCCTATGAGTAAGCCAAACACAAAAACTGCCGCATCGCCATCGCCTTCCCCGCTTAAGATGATTTGTCTGCCCGGACAACCTCCTGCAAGGGTAAAAGCAAAACCACTAAGAAGCATTCCTAAAAAATTCCATAAAGTATCATTATGAGCGATAGGCTGTCCTGTAAAAGAAGGATTGAAAAAACCTAAAGCAAGATTTACGATAAAAGCTGTAACAACAAGGGCTACAACGCCTTGTAAGATATGAGAATCTCTTAATAAAACCATATCTCTAACTGCAGCAATCATACAAAAACGGCTTTTTTGAAAAAGTCCGCCCAAAATTAAGCCTGCAATCAAAGAGATAACCAAAGGAGCGTGCATTGAGCCGGGTCCTTTTTCTGAAAATTTAATGGCTGAATTCGCATCATTTAATCCCCAAAATAAAAGTCCAAGCAAACCCAAGGCAAATAATGGAAAAACTAAGCCTACAATTTTACTTGCAGGACGATTTCTACCAAGAGAAAAACCGCGTTTGAGGAAAAAGATTCCAATCAAAATTCCCACAATCAAGCCAAAAATTCCTGCAATCGCACTAAAATCTCCCGCACTAAGTCTTAGCCACATTCTCCAAGGGCAACCTAAAAAGACCAAAGCTCCAATCATTGCAAACACACCAAGAAAGAAGCGAACAATAGGTGCAGAGCCTACGCGAGGATTAAACTCGCGAAACAAAAAAGAAGCAATCAATGCCCCTAAAACAAGCCCGATAATTTCTGGGCGTATGTATTGAACGATAGCTGCTTGATGAAGATTTAACGCTCCTGCAATATCACGTGTAAAACACGCTGCACAAACACCCATATTTCCGGGGTTGCCAAAATACACAAGCAAAGGTGCTATGATACCAAAAACCACTCCTGCTATAACAGGTAAAACCGCAATTCTCATTAAAAATCCTTTTAAGATATTTGATTTTAGGATAGCTTTTGATGAAGCTGCGTGAAGAAAGGCTTGTAGGCTTTTGAGTGTGAGTGTTTGAGTGCTTTTAAATTCTTTTGGAAAAAAATTAAAAGCTTTTTCAAGGCAGTTTCTCACAAAAGAAAACTTTAAATTTCCTTTGAAAAAAAGCCTATCATTTCAAAACTTTTAAAATTCTGTATTTTCATAAAAATAAATTTAAAATTTTTAAAATTTGCTCTCGTGCAACTTAACTCTTAACTTTATTTGGGACACTTTTTGTCAAAGCGAGCCTCGCTTCTTCCCTAAAATAAAAATTTAATCTTACAAAAAATGGACTTAAAAATTATTTATGCTATTAAGAATAAAATAAAATTTAATTTTTTCAAAGATAGGCAAGCTATAATGCATTAATGATGTTGCTATTATACTTTTGGGTTTTGTGTAAGTAGTATAATTTTTTGTAAATTTATAGTATAATTTACGAAAATTCATAAAAGGGTAGGTTATGTATAAAGAATATTTAGGCTTTGGTATAGCTGGAAATTTTGCAAATCACTTAGAACAAGCTGGAGAAGCAAAGGATTTTATCCATATAAAAAGTGATAGTGAAGACGCTCCAAAGGGAATTTTTCCTTTTTATATCCCTGCAAATTCAAGTTTTTTGGGCAGATATTGTATTAATAATGATGAGCTTGTTTTACCGCAAAATTCTTCTCTTAAAGTTCAAGCTGAACCTGAAGTGGCTTTAGAATGCGAACTTGTTTATAAAGATAAAGAGCTTGTAAAGCTTGTTCCTAAGTATTTTATGGCTTTTAATGATGCTTCAGTTCGTAATAATGAAAATGCTAAAAAAATTTCTCAAAAAAAGAATTTTTCAAGAGCTTCAAAGGCAGCCGGACACAAAAAAATTGCAATTGATAAATTTGAAGATGGAGGAATTTGTGATAATTATTCTATAGCATCTTTTATCAAATCGGGAGGAGTTTTAGAGAGTTATGGCGAACTTAGCACACTGAAAGGATATAGTTATTTTTACGAAAGATTGATTGATTGGATTGTTAAAAAGATAAATACTCAACAAGATTTTGCTGTTTTAGAAAATTTAAGCACCTTAATACAAAATGCAAATTATCCTAAAAAACTTTTGATTTCTATCGGTGCAACGCGTTATGTTAAAGAAAATGAAAATCGCACTTTAGAACCTAATGATAGAGTTTGTATTGTTGTTTTTAATCATCATAAATACAGCTTTGAGGATATTCAAAAACTTGCAAGTCAAGATTCTATACCTAAGGATTTGGAGGAGCTTTCTATCATCAATCAAAAAGTAATTTTAGAGTAAATTTTATCAAAGATTAAGAAATTTTTTCTAAAATTTAAACCAAAAATAAAAGAGAGAAACAATGGGAAATGCAAGAGGATTTTTAGATTTTAAAAGAATGGATTTTAAAAAAATTGCTCCTAAAGAGAGAGTGCTAAATTTTAAAGAATTTACCAAACCTTTAAATAAAAAAGAGCAAGAAATTCAAGGCGGTCGCTGTATGGATTGCGGTGTAGCTTTTTGTCATACTGGTGTTTTAGCACAAGGTAAAGAAGTGGGCTGTCCTTTGCATAATCTCATTCCAGAATGGAATGATTTAATCTATAGATCCTTATGGAAAGAAGCTTATGAAAGACTTGATTTAACGAATCCTTTTCCTGAATTTACTGGACGTGTTTGTCCTGCGCCTTGTGAGGATTCTTGTGTTTGTGCGATAAATGGAGAAAGCGTAAGTATTAAAAATAATGAGCTTGCTATCATAGAAAATGCTTTTAAAGAGGGCTTTGTAAAATCAAATTCGCCTCAAAAATACAATGGTAAGAAAATTGCCATCATAGGAAGCGGACCTTCAGGCTTAAGTTGTGGGACAACTTTAAACGCTTTGGGTTATAAGGTGAGCATTTATGAAAGAAGCGATAGAGCAGGTGGGCTTTTAATGTATGGAATTCCTGATATGAAGCTTGAAAAAAGCATAGTGGATAGACGCATTAATGAGCTTAAAAAATCAGGCATTGAATTTAAGGTTAAACAAAATATTGATTCTAAAGATAAAGTGGCTAAGCTTTTGAAAGAATTTGATGCTATAGTGCTTTGCACAGGAGCGAGTGAGCCAATTGATCTTAAGATAGAAGGAAGAGAATTAAAAGGCATTAAATTCGCTATGGATTTTTTGAGTGAAAATACTAAATCCTTGCTTGATACTAAAAAACCTGCCACAACTGCAAAAGGTAAAGATGTGCTTGTGATAGGAAGTGGGGATACAAGCGTGGATTGTATCGCTGTGGCAACTAGACAAGGTGCAAAATCCATTACAAGATTTGAACGCAGTCCAAAAAGAAGCTTAACAAGAAAGGCGGATAATCCTTGGCCTTTAAAAGCGGATATTTTCAAAACGGATTATGGTTTAGAAGAAGCCATAGCTGTGTATGGTAAAGACCCTAGAGAATATCAAAAGCTCACTCAAAAATTCTTAGGCAAAAATGGAGCCGTGCAAAGTGTGGTGGCAAGTGAGCTCAAAAGTGAATTAAAAGATGGAAAAATGGTTAAAGTTGAAGTTGCTAACTCTGCAAAGTCTTATAAGGCGGATTTAGTTTTACTTGCTATGGGCTTTTCAGGCACTCAAAAAGAAATCAAACAAAATTTCAATGTTAAACTTGATGAAAAAAACAATATATCCACCCAAAATTTCCAAACCAACCATAAAAAAATCTTTGCTTGTGGAGATGCTAGAATAGGGCAGTCTTTGGTTGTTTGGGCGATTAAAGATGGACTTGATTGTGCTTTAGCTGTGCATAAAAGTTTTGAGAAAGATAAGTAAAGAGTATTGATTTTTTTAGAAAAATAACTCAATTTGAGTAATTTTTTATTAGTTCATTTACCAAAATTGAAGGAATAATCTTTATTTGCTAGGATTTTTATATCCGCAAAAACACCATTAAAATTAAATAAATATTTTTCATAAAATTTACCATTTTTCAATAACTAATTTTCATAGTTATTTTTAATATCTATAAATTTTAAAAAATTGATAAAATAATATTACCATATTTTTTAGCCATTTCCTTTTTAATTTTCTCGTATTCTTCGCTATATTTTTTGTAGGTTTCATCATCAAGCCCATGACCCAGACTTAAAACCAATCTTACACTATAGCAATTTGACTCATCTATATCGTCCAAAGTAGTTATTTTTCTTTCATTAAATCTTTCACCAACTTGATTCATACACCATTTTATTTTTTCAAATGCTTCGTCTGGATTATTCTTATAATAATCTTTATCCTTTTTTTCAGTATCCTTCATATCTTTTACAGAATAATTTGTAGAATCTGAACAAGCACTTAAAAATAAGGCTGAACCTAACATAAAAGATAAAGCAATTTTCATTGCAACTTTATTTTGTTGAAATTTTTTCATTTTTTCTCCTTGAAATTTGATTTTAAAAGTTTGATTTCAAAATCGGTTTTTTTTTTTTTTTGAATTTAGAGTTTTTGGAAAGAATTTTTATATTTTATGTAATTTTTGTCGATATTGTTTTGCAAAACGATTTTATAAGGATTCGATTTATAATGAAAAAGGATTTTAATGCTTAAAGAATTTAGAACCTTTATTTTAAGAAGCAATGCTTTTGATGTAGCGGTGGGCATTATCATCGGTGCAGCTTTTAGTAAAATTGTGGATTCTTTGGTTAAAGATGTGATTATGCCTCCGCTTGGATTTTTGGTTAAGGGTGCGGATTTTACAAATGTATTTATCGTTTTAAAAGAAGGCACAAAACCTGCCCCATACGCTACCCTTGAGCTTGCTAGAAGTGCAGGGGCTATCACTCTTAATATAGGGATTTTTATCAACACTTTGATTAGCTTTCTTATCATAGCTACAACCATTTTTATCTTGCTTAAAAGTATAAATAAGCTTAAATATATGGTTTCAAAAAATGAAATAAGCGAGGAAAAATCTTGTCCTTATTGTTTTTCTAAGATTAATACTCAAGCCATTAAATGCCCACATTGCACGAGCGATTTAAAAGAATGATTTAAGCTTTTGATTTTATTTTCTTTCATCAAAATCAAATTTGAGCTCATTTTAAAAGTTATTTTAAAAATTTTATCCCTAAATTTTTGGGAATTTTTTAAATATTATAAATATTAACTCATAAAACTTTAGTCATATAGACTAAATAAAATTAATAAAATTTTTTTATTTTATACTTGACAAAATAACACTCAATGTTGTATAATTACACAAAATATCCTAAAAAAAGGAGGTAGAGTGGAAAATCAAGAAAATGAAAACAAATTCGAAGATGAAAATTCTCAAAATCTTGAGCAAGATTCTTTGTCTGATGAGGAGTTAAACGAAGAATCAAGTTTGCAAAAAGAATTTGACGAGCTTAAAGATAAATACATTAGAGCTAATGCTGAATTTGAAAATATCAAAAAAAGAATGGAAAAAGAAAAGCTTAATGCTTTATTGTATGCAAATGAAAGCTTTGCTAAAGATTTGCTCGATGTTTTAGATGCTTTAGAAGCAGCGATTAGTGTTGAAGCAAATGACGAGCTTAGCTTAAAAATCAAAGAAGGAGTGCAAAATACTTTAGATTTGTTTTTTAAAAAGCTTGAGAAACACGGCGTAAAAGCCATTGAGGAGCTTAAGGAGTTTGACCCGAATTTGCACGAGGCTATGTTTCACACTCAAAGTGAGGGGCATTCAAGCGGTGAAATTGTGCAAGTGCTTCAAAAAGGCTATAAAATAGCGGATAGAGTAATCCGCCCAACCAAAGTTAGCGTAGCAAAATAATTATAAAAGGATAAAAAATGAGTAAAGTTATAGGTATAGATTTAGGAACTACAAATTCTTGTGTTGCTGTGTATGAACGCGGCGAAAGCAAGGTAATCCCAAATAAAGAGGGTAAAAATACAACCCCTTCTATTGTGGCTTTTACAGACAAAGGAGAGGTTTTAGTTGGTGATAGTGCAAAGCGTCAAGCTGTAACTAACCCTGAAAAAACCATTTATTCAATAAAAAGAATTATGGGTTTGATGATTAATGAGGACGCAGCTAAAGAAGCTAAAAACAGACTTCCTTATCATATCACTGAAAGAAATGGGGCGTGTGCGATTGAGATTGCGGGTAAAATTTATACTCCACAAGAAATTTCTGCTAAGGTTTTGATGAAGCTTAAAGAAGATGCGGAAGCTTTTTTGGGTGAAAGTGTTGTTGATGCGGTTATTACCGTGCCTGCGTATTTTAATGATGCTCAAAGAAAAGCAACCAAAGAAGCTGGAACGATAGCCGGACTTAATGTGCTTAGAATTATCAATGAACCGACTTCAGCGGCTTTAGCTTACGGACTAGATAAAAAAGACTCTGAAAAAATCGTAGTTTATGATTTAGGTGGTGGGACTTTCGATGTTACCGTGCTTGAAACAGGAGATAATGTTGTAGAAGTTTTAGCCACAGGCGGAAATGCCTTTTTAGGCGGAGATGATTTTGATAATAAACTCATAGATTTCTTAGCAACCGAGTTTAAAAATGAAACCGGAATTGATCTTAAAAATGATGTTATGGCTCTTCAAAGACTTAAAGAGGCTGCTGAAAATGCTAAAAAAGAACTTAGTTCTGCAAATGAAACTAATATAAATTTGCCTTTCATTACAGCAGATGCAAGTGGTCCAAAGCACCTTACTAAGACTTTAACAAGAGCTAAGTTTGAATCAATGATTGAAAATTTAGTAGCTGAAACCATTACTAAAATCAATGAAGTTGTAAAAGACGCTGGGCTTAAAAAAGATGAAATTAAAGAAATCGTTATGGTGGGAGGTTCTACTCGTGTGCCTTTCGTGCAAGATGAGGTGAAAAAAGCTTTCAATAAAGATTTAAACAAATCTGTAAATCCTGATGAAGTCGTGGCAATTGGTGCGGCAATTCAAGGTGCGGTGATTAAAGGTGATGTTAAAGATGTGCTTTTACTTGATGTAACTCCACTTTCTTTGGGTATTGAAACCTTAGGTGGTGTGATGACTAAGATTATAGAAAAAGGCACAACCATTCCAACCAAAAAAGAACAAGTTTTCTCTACAGCAGAAGATAATCAAAACGCTGTTACTATCAATGTTTTGCAAGGTGAGAGAGAATTTAGCCGTGATAATAAATCCTTAGGAAATTTCAATCTCGAGGGAATTCCACCTGCTCCAAGAGGTATGCCACAAATTGAGGTTACTTTTGATATTGATGCGAATGGAATTTTAACCGTTTCGGCTAAAGATAAGGCAACAGGTAAGGCTCAAGAGATTAAAATCACAGGTTCAAGCGGTTTGAGCGAAGAAGAAATCAATAATATGGTAAAAGACGCTGAACTTCACAAAGAGGAAGATAAAAAACGCAAAGAAGCTGTAGATGCTAGAAATTCAGCGGATTCTTTAGCTCATCAAGTTGAAAAATCTTTAAACGAGCTAGGCGATAAAGTTGCAAGTGAGGACAAAGAAAACATACAAAAAGCTTTAGATGACTTAAGAGAAACTCTTAAAAATCAAGAAGCGAGCAAGGAAGAGATTGAAGCGAAGATGAAAACTTTGAGTGATGTTTCACATAAGCTTGCAGAAAGTATGTATAAAAAAGATGAAGGCAAAGCAGATAGTAAAAAGAAAAAAGATGATGATGTAATCGACGCTGAAGTAGAATGATTTAAGCCCCGCTTTGGGGCTTTATTTATCTTAAAATTTCTCATAATTTTTACAAAAAACACTACAAATACAAAAAATATTTTAAGGAAAATTTTTATATATAGAGTAGAGTATAAAAAATAAAATTCAAATAGTTTATATAAAATTATTCGATGAGGATATTAAAGTTTTTTATGCCAACACAGGCAATTTAAATAGTTTTATATGTGATGAGGATTTATAGCTAGAAAATTTGAAATTTGCGTAGAAAAAGTTGTAATGGTAGGAGAGAAGGAAGAGGAAAAAAGATGAAAAGTAGTTCCCTCTTTAGGCTAAATGGTATAAAAAGTTTAAGCATATATTTTCTCCGCTCACGTTATCATTTAAGAGT
>JAFLRU010000027.1 GCA_022511325.1 Campylobacter sp. | reverse complement strand
GTGAGTGTGGTTTAAAATTTGATTGCTTACACTATGGCAATTTAGCAAATGCTTACTTGTTAAAGCTGAGCTAAAAGTGAGTAAGCTTACTACAGCACCACTAATGCCTTGAGCTAAAAATAAAAGGATAATGTTTTTATTTAAAATCATAGTGTATTCGCTTAATCAATTCTTTTAAATTATAATATAATTATTTGTTTATAAATGTCTTTAATTTTGATTATTCGTTAAGAATTTTATATTAAAAAACACAAAGAATTTAATTTTGTTTTGAATATAATTTTTTGCTTAAAAACTAGAAATTTAGTGCTTAGAAAATTTATAATTTGCATTTTTATCCTTTTAAAAAGGAAAATAATACAAAGAAATTTTAAAATTCCTTGACTTTTGAATGCCGAATTTACTATACTCACATTTTTATTTTGGTTAGTTAAAGCTAACGAGTTCTTTTGAAAAGGAAAAATTATGGAAAGAATAAGGCTTAAGCTTAAAGCTTATGACCATCGAGTACTAGATAGAACAGTTGCAGCAATTGTAGAAGCTGTTAAAAGAACAGGTGCGGACATTAGAGGTCCAGTGCCAATGCCTACTAAAATCAAACGTTATACGGTTTTAAAATCTCCACATATCAATAAAGACTCTCGCGAGCAATTTGAGATTAGAGTTCATACGCGTATGCTTGATATTGTAGCAGCAACTCCGGATACGGTAGATTCTTTAACCAAGCTTGATTTAGCGCCAGAAGTGAGCGTTGAAGTTAGGGCTATGGGCAAATAAGGATAGAATTATGGAATATATTGTAGAAAAAATAGGTATGAGTAGAACCATTACCAATCCAAGTATAGCCGTAACCCTGCTAAGAGTTTTGAATGCAAAAGTTTGCGAAGTAGAAAATGGAAAGGCTTTGGTAGCATATCCTAGAGGTAAAAAAAATAATAAATGCATTACAGGACAACAAAAAAAATACAAACTCTCTGCAGAATTTAATCGCTTTGTAGTTTTAGAAGTAGCAAACACTGAAGCAGGAGATTTAGATGAAACTCCTTTAACACAGGCAAAAGTTTTAAAAGTGAGTTTTAATTCTAAGGGTAGAGGTTATAGCGGTGTGATTAAAAGACACGGATTTTCAGGGGGTCCAGCAAGCCACGGCTCAAGATTTCATAGACGTCATGGCTCAATAGGTAATAGAGAATGGCCAGGACGCGTTCAGCCGGGTATGAAAATGGCAGGACACTATGGAAATGTAAAAGTTAGCGTTAAAAACGAAGTTGTATCTTATGATTTGGAAAATAAAATTTTAGTGCTTAAAGGTGCGGTTCCGGGATACAATGGTGCCATAGGCAGAATAAGGATAGCAAAATGAGTAAAGCAATTGTTTTGAACGAAAAATTAGAAAATTCAGGCGAATTTGCACTTCCTGAAAAATACGAACAAGTTAATCCGCACAATCTTTATTTGTATGTTAAATCTTACCTTGCAAGTCTTAGGGCTAACACTGCACACACAAAAGGCAGAAGTGATGTGAGTGGTGGAGGTAAAAAGCCTTGGAGACAAAAAGGAAGAGGCGGTGCAAGAGCGGGTTCTACAAGAACAAATGTTTGGGTAGGCGGTGCTGTGGCTTTTGGTCCAAAAAATGAAAGAAATTATTTTCAAAAAGTTAATAAAAAACAAAAAAGACTCGCATTAGAAAGGGCTTTAGCGGATAAAGCAAACAAAAACGCACTTTTTGTAGTTGATGTTTTGGCAATAGAAAGCGGCAAGAGCAAAGATGCAAATGCAGTGATTAAAAAGCTTGGATTTAAAGATGCTTTAATTGTTAAAGATGTCCTTGATGAAAAAACTTTTTTAGCTTATAGAAATTTAGCAAATTGCTATGTAGTCGAAACAAGCGAGGTTAATGCTTATTTGGTTTCTGTGTTCAATGCTGTGATAATTGAAAAATCAGCATTAGAGTCGATTACAAAAGAGGGGTGATTATGGCAGATATTACAGATATAAAAACTATACTCTACACTGAAAAAAGTTTAAATTTGCAAGAAAAAGGCATAGTTGTGATTCAAACTTCACCGAAAATGACTAAAACAAGCCTCAAAGCAATTTTAAAAGAATATTTTGGCGTAACCCCAAAGAGTATAAATTCTTTAAGAATGGATGGAAAGGTTAAACGATTTAGAGGTCGTTTAGGTCAAAGAAATGATTATAAAAAATTCTATGTTAAATTGCCAGATGGCGTTAGCTTAGAAAATACGGAGGTTTAAAATGGCAATTAAAACTTATAAGCCCTATACTCCAAGCAGAAGATATATAACAGGTTTAAGTTCAGAGGATATTACTGCTAAAGCTAGCGTGCGTTCTTTGCTTGTTAAACTTCCTTCTCACGCTGGTAGAAATAGTTATGGAAGAATCACAAGTCGTCATAAAGAAGCAGGTGCAAAAAAGCTTTATAGAATTATTGATTTTAAACGCCGTAAATTCGGTATAGAAGGTAATGTTGAAGCTATTGAGTATGATCCATACAGAAATTGTAGAATCGCACTTATTTCTTATAAAGACGGAGAAAAAAGATATATACTTCAACCTAAAGGTTTAAAGGTTGGAGATATTGTTTCTTCAGCTGAAAGCGGACTTGATATCAAACCTGGAAATGCTATGAAACTAAAAAGTATCCCTGTGGGAACAATTGTTCATAATATAGAGTTAAAACCGGGTAAAGGCGGACAAATGATTCGCAGTGCAGGTTCTTATGCACAGCTTATGGGTAAAGAAGAAAAATATGTGATTCTAAGACTTGCAAGCGGTGAAATGAGACAAGTTCTTGCTGAATGTATGGCAAGTATAGGTGAAGTAGGTAACGAAGAATGGGCAAACATTACCATAGGAAAGGCCGGACGCAATCGTTATAGAGGAATTCGTCCTCAAACAAGAGGTAGTGCGATGAACCCTGTTGATCACCCACACGGTGGTGGTGAAGGTAAGAAAAATTCAGGTCGCCACCCTGTAACTCCGTGGGGTAAGCCAACCAAAGGTGCTAAAACGCGTCGTAAAAAAGCGAGTGATAAACTCATAATTTCAAGAAGAAAAGGAAAGTAAGATGGCTAGATCACTGAAAAAAGGTCCTTTTGTCGATGATCATGTAATGAAAAAAGTCATCGCTGCGAAAAAGGCTAATGACAATAAACCGATTAAAACTTGGTCAAGACGCAGTACTATCATTCCAGATATGATAGGCTTGACTTTCAATGTGCATAATGGTAAAAGTTTTATTCCTGTGTATATCACTGAAAATCATATAGGTTATAAACTTGGTGAGTTCGCACCAACACGCACATTTAAAGGGCATAAAGGCTCTGTGCAAAAGAAAATCGGTAAATAGGAGATTTTATAATGAGTAAAGCTTTGATTAAATTTATAAGATTATCTCCTACTAAAGCGAGATTGATTGCAAGAGAAGTTCAAGGAATGAATGCTGAACTTGCAATAGCGAGTTTAAAATTTATGCCAAATAAGGGTGCAAAATACATAGCAAATGCGATTTCAAGTGCCGTTGCAAATGGAAGCTTTGAACCAAGTGAAGTAGTGGTTAAAAGTTGTCGTGTTGATGCAGGTTCTGTTTTAAAAAGATTTAGACCTCGTGCTAGAGGAAGTGCAAGTCGTATTAGAAAACCTACTTCACATATTTTAGTAGAAGTAGAAAAATTTGAAGAGAAAAAAAGCGATGCGAAAACTAGCAAAAGCACTAAAACAGCAAAAGTGAAAAAGGAAAGCTAATGGGACAAAAAGTCAATCCAATCGGTCTAAGACTAGGAATCAATAGAAATTGGGATTCAAGATGGTTTCCAACTAAAGAAAATTTAGTGGAAAACATAGGCGAAGATTATAAAATAAGAGCTTTCTTAAAAAGAAAACTTTATTATGCAGGAATCAGTCAAATTTTGATTGAAAGAACAGCTAAGAAATTGCGTGTAACCGTTGTTGCAGCAAGACCGGGAATAATCATCGGTAAAAAAGGAAGTGATGTTGATGTTTTGAGAAAAGAACTTCAAGATTTAATTCATAAAGATGTTAATATCAATATCAAAGAAGAAAGAAAAGCTGGAGCTTCAGCTCAACTTGCTGCTGAAAGTGTTGCAACACAGCTTGAAAAAAGAATAGCTTTTAGAAGAGCGATGAAAAAAATCATTCAAGGAGCTCAAAAAGCAGGTGCTAAAGGGATTAAAGTTTCAGTATCCGGTCGTTTAGGCGGTGCTGAAATGGCAAGAACAGAATGGTATCTTGAGGGACGCGTTCCGCTTCATACTTTAAGAGCAAAGATTGATTATGGTTTTGCAGAAGCAAGAACAACTTATGGAAATATAGGCGTTAAGGTGTGGATTTTCAAAGGAGAGGTTTTACAAAAAGGCGTTCAAGCTGAAAAAACTGAAGAAAATGCTCCAGCGAAAAAACCTAGACGCAGAAGGAGTAAATAGCAATGTTGATGCCAAAAAGAACTAAATATCGTAAAATGATGAAAGGGCGTAACCGCGGTTATGCAAGCAGAGGAACAGAATTTACTTTTGGTGAGTATGCTTTGAAAGCAACAGAGGCAGGAAGAATCAATTCGCGTCAAATTGAAGCTGCTCGTATTGCTTTGACACGCTTTGTTAAAAGACAAGGTAAAACTTGGATTCGTGTTTTTCCAGATAAACCTTTGACTAAAAAGCCTTTAGAAACGCGTATGGGTAAAGGTAAAGGCGGAGTTGAAGAATGGGTGATGAATATAAAACCCGGACGCATTATCTATGAAATGGCAGGAGTGAGTGAAGAAATGGCTAGAGAAGCTTTGACTTTGGCAATGCACAAATTACCATTTAAAACCAAGTTTATTACAAGAGAGAGTCAAAATGAAATATACTGAAATTAAAGATAAAACAGCTAAAGAGCTTGGGGAAATGCTAAAAGAAAAAAAGTTGCTTTTATTCACTTTAAAACAAAAGCTAAAAACAATGCAACTTACTAATGTTAAAGAACTTAGTCAAGTTAAAAAAGACATTGCCAGAATTAATACAGCAATTAATGCTTTAAAATAAGGATAGAAAATGGCATTTAAAAGAGAAATTCAAGGTGTTGTTGTTAAAATTGCTGGAGATAAGACAGCAAGTGTCTTGGTAGAAAGAAAGGTTGTTCATCCAAGATACAGAAAAATTGTTAAACGTTTTAAAAAATACCTAATCCACGATGAGAAAAACGAGCTTAAAGTCGGTGATGTGATTGTAGCAGTAGAGTGCAGACCGCTTTCGAAAAGAAAAGCCTTTCGTTTAAAATCTGTATTAGTTGCAGGAGTTGAGTAATGATTCAAAGTTTTACAAGACTTGCAGTTGCCGATAATAGTGGGGCAAAAGAACTTATGTGTATTAAAGTTTTGGGGGGTAGCAAAAGACGATATGCTACTATAGGTGATGTGATTGTAGCATCGGTTAAAAAAGCTTTACCAAATGGTAAGGTTAAAAAAGGTCAAGTTGTAAAAGCGGTTATTGTAAGGACTAAAAAAGAAATTCATAGAGATAATGGTTCTTTGATTCGTTTTGATGAAAATGCTGCTGTAATTCTTGATAATAAAAAAGAACCTATTGGAACTCGTATTTTTGGACCTGTTGGTCGTGAAGTTAGATATGGCGGCTTTATGAAAATCGTTTCATTAGCACCGGAGGTTTTATAATGGCAGTAAAATTTAAGATTAAAAAAGGCGATAATGTTAAAGTTATTGCAGGAGATGATAAGGGTAAGACAGGTAAAGTTTTAGCTGTTTATCCAAAAAAATCTCAAGTCGTAGTTGAGGGTTGTAAAATTGCTAAAAAAGCTATAAAACCAAGTGATAAAAACCCAAATGGCGGTTTTATCAATAAAGAAATGCCTATGGACATTTCAAATGTAGCTAAAACAGGAGAGTGAGCATTATGATGAGATTAAAAGAAAAATACAATCAAAGCATAAAAGCTGCTTTAAGTAAGGAATTTAATATTAAAAATCCTATGCTTATTCCTTCGATTGAAAAGATTGTGATTAGTGTTGGTGCAGGAGAATTAGCAAAAGACCAAAAGGTATTGCAAAATGTTGCAGATACTATATCTTTGATTGCTGGACAAAAAGCTGTGATTACTAAAGCTAAAAAATCGGTTGCAGGATTTAAAGTAAGAGAAGGTTTTCCTGTGGGCGTAATGGTAACTCTAAGAAATGATAATATGTTTGCTTTTCTTGATAAACTCATTTCTATTGCTTTGCCACGCGTTAAAGATTTTAGAGGTTTAAGTAGAGATGGATTTGATGGACGCGGAAACTATAGTTTTGGGCTTGATGAGCAATTAATGTTTCCAGAAGTTGAATATGATAAAATTTTAAGGACTCACGGAATGAATATCAACATTGTAACAACAGCACAAAATGATAAAGAGGCACAAAAGTTATTAGAGCTTATTGGTGTGCCACTTGCAAAAGGAAAACAAAATGGCTAAGAAATCAATGATTGCAAAAGCGGCTCGTAAGCCTAAATTTAAAGTCAGAGGCTATACTAGGTGTCAAATTTGCGGGCGTCCGCATTCTGTTTATAGAGATTTTGGAATTTGTAGAGTTTGCCTTAGAAAAATGGGAAATGAAGGCTTGATTCCGGGTCTTAAGAAAGCTAGTTGGTAAGGAAAGAAAATGATTAATGATATTATTTCAGATTCACTCACGCGTATTAGAAATGCAGGAATGAGAAAGCTTGAAACCACTAAGCTTTTACATTCTAAGGTTGTTGAAGCTTTGGTTGGAATTTTTGCAGCCAAAGGCTATATAGAAAGTTTTAATGTGGTTGAAGAGGATAAAAAGAAATTCATCAATGTGGTTTTAAAATACGATGAAAAAGGCAGAAGTGTTATCAACGAGCTTAAGAGAATTTCTAAGCCGGGTCGTCGTGTTTATAAAGGCAAAGATGAAATTAAAAGATTTAAAAATGGTTATGGTACTATCGTAGTTAGCACAAGTCGTGGTGTTTTGGCAAATGACGAAGCATTTAAGGCAGGAGTTGGCGGCGAAATTTTATGTACCATTTGGTAAGCAATTATGCTTTTTATGGCATTGGATATCCATTCTTTGAAAAAAGTAGAAATATCCTAGACAAATAAAAAGGAAAAATATGTCTCGTATAGGTAAGCAACCTGTTGTGATTCCAGCAGGTGTCGAAGTAAAATTAGAAGGAACTTTGCTTAAGTTTAAAAAAGGAAATTTAGCTAAAGAATTAGACACAAAAGCAAATGTAAATGTTGAGATAAAAGATAATCATATTATTTTTTCTCCAAAGGGTGAAGACAGACAAAGTAGAGCGTATTGGGGCACTTATAGGGCTTTGGCTCAAAACATTGTTTTAGGGCTCATTCAAGGTTTTTCGAAAACTCTTGAAATCAATGGAGTTGGATATAAGGCTGCATTAAAGGGAAAAGTTTTAGAACTCTCTCTTGGTTTTTCGCACCCTATTAATTATGCCATTCCAGAAGGTATTGAAATTGCAGTGGATAAAAATAATGTGATTGTAAAAGGGAGCGATAAACAAGCTGTGGGTCAAGTTGCTGCTCAAATTAGAGAATTTAGACCACCAGAGCCGTATAAAGGAAAAGGTGTTAAATACCTTGAAGAACGCATTATACGCAAAGCGGGCAAAACCTCTAAGAAATAAGGATAAAAAATGAGAGCAAATATATTAAAAAGAAAACTCAATTTAAGAATTAAAAGAAAAAAAAGAATTCGAGCTAAAATTTCAGGTTGTGGTGAGCTTCCAAGAATTTCAGTATTTAAATCTAATAAAACTCTATATATCCAAGCTATTGATGATGTTAAAGCCATTACTCTTGCAGCAATAAGCGGAGCTAAAATCGGCATTAAAGCAAACAAAGAGGGAGCAAAAAAAATTGCTGCTGAATTTGCAAAAATTCTAAAGGCTAAAAAAATTGAACAAGCAGTTTTTGATAGAAATGGCTATGTTTATCACGGAGTCATTGCAGCTTTGGCTGAATCTTTAAGAGAAAATGGCATTAGGCTATAAGAGGAGAATGAATGCAAAAATATAATAAAGAAGAATTTGAAGAAGTAATCGTTGATATAGGCAGGGTTACAAAGGTTGTTAAAGGAGGTAGAAGATTTAGATTTACCGCTTTAGTCGTTATAGGTAACCGCAAAGGCTTAGTTGGAGTTGGATATGGTAAAGCTAAGGAAGTTCCAGATGCAATTCGTAAAGCTGTAGATGATGCTTTTAAAAATATCATTGAGGTTAAAACTAAAGGTTCGACAATTGCTCACGATGTTGAGGTTAAATATAACGCAAGCCGTATCTTGCTAAAACCTGCAAGCGAGGGAACTGGAGTGATTGCAGGAGGTTCTACGCGTCCTATTATGGAATTAGCGGGAATTAAAGATATTTTAACTAAATCTTTGGGTTCAAACAACTCATCAAATGTCGTTCGTGCCACAATCAAAGCCTTAAGTATGTTAAAAGGATAAAAAATGAATTTACAAAAAGCAGCAGGTTCAACACATAAAACTAAAAGAATAGGTCGTGGACAAGGAAGCGGTATGGGTAAAACCTCTACCAAAGGTGGAAAAGGACAAACCGCTAGAAAAGGTTATAACGAAAAAAGAGGTTTTGAAGGTGGGCAACAACCCCTTCAAAGAAGATTGCCAAAAGTAGGTTTTAGCTCTAAGATAGAAAAACCTTATGCTATTAATGTTGAAAAAATCGTAGCCATTAAAGATTTAAAGGAAATCACACTTGATAGCATTAAAAGTGTGCATAAAATTTCAAAATCTATAAAAAAGATTAAGCTTATCGGAAAGAGTGCAAAAGACTTAGCTTCAAAAATAAAAGATGAGAATATAAGCGTTACTGGAAGTAAATAATGAATAAAACACTAGTGAATAAAATTTTAATCACTTTAGCATTTTTATTTGCTTATAGGGTTTTAGCTTATGTGCCTGTTCCGGGTGTGAATGCTGATGTTATTGCAGAATTTTTTAATAGCAATCAAAACAATGCTTTAGGTCTTTTTAATGTTTTTAGTGGAGGGGCAGCTGAAAGATTTTCTATCATTTCTTTAGGAATTATGCCTTATATTACAGCTTCGATTATTATGGAGCTTTTAGCAGCTACTTTTCCAAATATAGGCAAAATGAAAAAAGAAAGAGATAGCATACAAAAATATATGCAAATCATTCGCTATGCCACTATAATTATAACTCTAGTTCAAAGTGTAGGTGTAGCCATAGGTTTGCAAAGTTTGCACGGGCGTGGAGGAGCAAGTGCGATTATGATTGAGGATTTAAATACTTTTGTTGCTCTTTGTGCTATTTCTATGCTTGCAGGAACTATGCTTTTAATGTGGCTTGGAGAACAAATCACTCAAAGAGGTGTGGGCAATGGTATTTCTCTTATAATCTTTGCAGGTATAGTTTCTAGCATACCTTCAGCCATTTCAAACACTGTTGGACAGATTAATTCAGGTGAGATGAATTTCTTAACCGCTTTTGCGATTTTAGTGCTTATTTTACTTACAATCGGCGTGATTATTTATGTTGAACTTGGAGAAAGAAGAATTCCTATTTCTTATTCAAGAAAGGTTGTAATGCAAAATCAAAACAAACGCATTATGAATTATATTCCTATCAAGGTTAATCTAAGCGGGGTTATCCCTCCTATTTTTGCAAGTGCTATTTTGATGTTTCCAGCAACGATTTTACAAACAAGCACCAATCCTTATGTTCAAGCCGTTAATGATTTTTTAAATCCAAGTGGTTATGTGTTTCATATTTTGACTTTTTTATTTGTGATTTTCTTTGCATATTTTTATGCAAGTATAGTTTTTAATGCTAAAGATATTTCTGAAAATCTCAAAAAACAAGGTGGTTTCATACCCGGAATTCGTCCGGGAGAGGGCACAGCAAATTATCTTAATGAAGTTGCTTCAAGGCTTACTTTATCAGGTTCTATTTATCTTGGTTTGGTTGCAACTTTACCTTGGATTTTAACTAAATTTATGGGTGTGCCTTTTTATTTTGGTGGAACTTCAGTACTTATTGTTGTGCAAGTTGCATTAGATACAATGAGAAAAATTGAAGCCCAAATTTATATGAATAAATATCAAACTTTAAGTGCAGTAGGGCTTTAATCCCTACTCGCTTTTTGTGATGAAACCTCATCAAGCAAATAAATAATATGCTCCCAATTTTTATGTGTTGCGTCTTTTAAACCTAATTCGCAAGTGCTTGAGCTTGCATACATTCTTGTAACTTCAAGTTCTTTAAAATAAGATTTTAAACCCTCTAAAGCATTTTGATTAAACTTAGGATTGGTAAAGCCTTTGTTTCCTGCAAAAGCACAACAATAAGTTTGAGAATGTGTATAAACTTTGCCCTTAGTGCAAATTTTAGCAAGTTCTACAAGAGTATCCGCCCAACCACCTTTTTTAGTCGCACAAACAGCGTAAATTCCTATATTGTCATCAAGTGGGTTAATATCAAGATTTGATAAAAGATATTCTTTCGCAAAAACGCTCATATCATAAATTCTAAGTTTTTCAAAACCTTGTAAATTTTTAAGTTTGTCTAAAAGCTCTCCACTGCAAGCACTATGGTCGCAAACTATGGGAAATTCGCCATTTTTTGAACAAATTAGTAGTTGCTCTAAGGCAAAATTTAAAGGATTTAGCGAAGGTTCTTTTTGTGTATAATGCTTAAAAGCCTTTCCACAGCACATTTTTTCGATATTTTTTGGATAAATAAGCCTTATATCTGCCTTAGAACATAAACTTTCAAAAACCTCTTGTATAGGACGTTTAGACCCATTAAAAGTGCGATTAATACAGCTTGAAAAATACACCACAGCTTTTTCATCTTTTTTATAACTCAAATTTTTATCTTTGAAAGTATAAGGATTTTTATAAGGCATATTTTTTAAAACCACAGGAGTTTTTAGTTTTTTATTAAGGCTTAAGCTTAAATTTTCAAGTTCATCTTTATCAATAAATTTTTCACTCCAATGAATTGCATCTAAGCTAAATTTAGCTATATTAACAGCTTTATCTATATGATTAGAAAGAGTTTTTGCGATGAAAAGCCCCGCTTTTGAAGCATTTTGATTGTAATAAGTATTTGCAAGTTTTGCTGTATCAATCTGGGTAGGACAAAGAGTAGAACACATAGAACAAGTCGCACAAGTATCCACAACAAAGTATTTATACCCTTTTTTCAAAGCTTCAAGTTCTTTTTCTTGCTCCTTACTTTTGTTTTCTAAGGATTTGAGCCGTTTTATTTCCCTATGCACAGCGATTCTTTGTCTTGGAGTAAGAGTAAAATTTTTACTTGGGCAAACTTTCTCACAAAATCCACATTCCATACAGGCTTCAAGATAATCTTCGATTTGGTAAGAGGGTTTTAAATTTTTCATATGAATGTGAGGGTCCTTACAAAGAATCACATCAGGATTGAAAAGATTTTGAGGGTCAAAGATATTTTTGATACGCTCGCTTAATCTATAAGCCTTTTTACCCCATTCAAGCTCGACGAAAGGTGCCATCATACGCCCAGTGCCGTGTTCTGCTTTGGTACTACCCTTTAAATCAATCACTAGCTTTGCCATAGAATCCATAAATTTTGCGAAATTATCTCTTTCTAATTCATCATCTAAAAGTGGTGTTATGATAAAATGCACATTTCCACTCAAAGCGTGTCCAAAAATAATGCCTTCAAAATTATAGAGTTCAAAAAGCTTTGTAATGCCTTCAATACCTTTAGCAAAATTGTGAATTTCAAAGCAAATATCCTCTGTAATCACCGTGCTTTTAGGACGCTTGTTTGATGCAGAGATAGGAAGCAAACCTTTACGAATTTTCCACCAAGTGGCTTGCTCTTGTTCATCAAAGCTAAAACTCACTCCAGAAAGTGTAGAAATATTTTCAAGTTCTTTAGTGATAAAGTTTATATTATCTTTGAGAATTTCTTTTTCGTTAGCTTCAAGTTGAACCAAAATGCAGCAAGTTCCCTCTTTGAGTTCTTTTAGAATTTCTGGCATACCCTTTATAGGACTTACAGCTTTTAAACACGCATAATCCATAATCTCCGCCGCACTTACAAACTCATCGTTTTTTGAAAGAATTTCTACAGCTTTAGAAGCTAAGCTAAGATTTTCATAAAACAGCAAAGCACAAGCTTTGAATTTAAAATCCTCCACAGTGTAATACTCTACCCTTGAAACAAAGCCAAGTGTTCCTTCAGCTCCTATGAAAATATGGTTTATTAGCTCCTTAATATCACTAAAATCCACAAAGGTATTAAGAGCATATCCTGTAGTATTTTTAATGCGAAATTTGCGTTTAATCTCCTTACATAGTTCTTTATCCTCTAAAATTTCTTTTCTAAGCTCTAAAAGTTCTTCAACAAGCTTAGGGTGAGTGTCTATAAAAGTTTTAAGATTTTGAGAATTTGAAGTGTCTAAGATAAAGCCATCGTTTAAAATCACACGCACGGATTTAATGGTTTGATAGCTATTTTGCTTCACTCCACAACACATTCCACTTGAATTGTTTGAGAAAATTCCACCTATGCTCGCGTTATTGATGGTTGCAGGATCGGGTCCTATTTTTTTGCCAAAGTTTTTAAGAACTTCATTTGCCTGTGAAGCAATCACCCCACAATCGCACCATATAGAATTTTCATTTGCTTCAATCTTTTGCCACGCATTCATACATACTACAAGCACGCTATCACTACAAGCTTGTCCGCTTAAACTTGTTCCAGCACCCCTAAAAGTAAGAGGGATATTAAATTCTTTACTGAGTAAGATGATTTTTTGCACTTCTTCTTCGTTGTTTGGTTTTAATACAAGTTTGGGGATATAGCGGTAACAAGAAGCGTCAATTCCATAAGCAAAACGTCTAAGAAAATCATCGTAAATTCTGCATTCTTTGTTGTTGGATAGGAATTTTTTACACTCTTTTTTGAATGTGTTGTAAGCTTTTTGCATAGCCTTAGCCTTTAAAGTTTCGTTTAATAAATTATAATATTACGAATTTTTATAAAAGCTTAAAAATTTGAGATTAAAGTTAAGAATAGATTAAAAAATAAAACATTTAAGCAAGAATTTTAGATACTAAACACAACAATTATATTTTATATCTTTAAATTTTCTTCCATTTTTGCCGATTTAGCTTAAAAACTAATTTTCTAATAATATAAAGAGCAAAAATGGAATTTGTTCTTGGAAGGCGGTATGTAAAAATGGTATTTGCTATGAGTACTTTTAATAAATATTTTGGAAATAACCCTCTACAAACACTTACTAAAATGAGAGACGAAGGTATTGAAAATGGTAATCCTGAACTTACAAGAGAACAAAGAGAAAGATTTGGTAATAGTTTTATAGAACTCTATAAGAATTCTAAAAAATTCAGCGATAAAATAGAATTAGTTG
>JAFLRU010000026.1 GCA_022511325.1 Campylobacter sp. | reverse complement strand
TTCTTTGTTAATGGCTGCTTGTGCGACATAATTAGCCGCAGTAAAAACAAAACCATCAAAAACAAGTCCTTGAGAATCAACTACCATATCAGGAGTTGTAATCATTACAGATTTTGCGTAATTTTTAGCAACAGAAATGATAGTTCCTGCAACAGGATTATTAAGTTCAGGGCAGGTTATAAGTTCTGCTTTAACTTGTGCAATTTCTTCTTGAGAAGCGTATTCTTCAAGCTGTGCAAATTCGTTAAAATTTTCTTTTTTCGCCATTTTAAACCTTTATTTTTACATAGACTCTCTTAGGTGCTTCATAACCCTCGCAGGTTAAGTTTTCATCATTTGGATTTAAAAAATTTTCCAAAGAATAAGAATCAATCCATTCTGTTTTTCTTTGTTCATTTTTATCTGTTTTTTTGGTAGCTAAAACCTCAAATTCTTTAAATCCTGCTCGTTCGCACCAATTCCTTAAAGCTAATATCGACGGAATGAAAAAAATATTTGATATTTTTGAGTAAGTTTTTCGAGGAAATAATGCAATTTCTCTTTCATCCTCTATATACATAGTATCTAAAAACACCACTCCGCCTTTATTTAAGCTCATTTTTAAATCTTTTAGCATTTTTATAGGATCCATTCTATGATAAATCACTCCTAAACAAAAAATCACATCAAATTTAAGTGCATAAGTGCTTAAATCCTCAACCCCTAAAAGCTCGTATTTTATCTGTGTTTTTGCGAGGGCATTGATAAGCTCAAATTGCAAACGATATTTCACGCTAGGATCAAAACCTATGAGTTTAGCAGGATTAAACTCAAGCATTTTAAACATATAATATCCATTATTGCAACCCACATCAGCGACAATTTTGTCAGAAATTTCATTCATAAAGGGTTTTAAAATATCAAATTTAATAAAACTTTGCCATTCTGTATCAATGAAAAGCTCATCAATACAAAAAGGTCCTTTACGCCAAGGTTTAAGCTCTAAAGCAATGTTTTTAATTTCCTCGCTTTGACTTTGATTGCTTTTTAAATTTACGCTTTTAGAAAGCCAAAACTCACATTCTAATTTTTTTAAATTTTCAATACGTTTATATAAAGGATGATTGTGAAATTGTGTATTTAAAGCATTATTCATTTTAGCCTTTTTTGCGAATTTTATCATTATTATTTTGTAAAAAAAATAAAATATCAAATAAATTTTGTTACAATCACAAAAAGGAGTGAAAATGCAAATTCGTGTTTATTATGAAGATACTGATGCTGGTGGTGTGGTTTATCATAGCAATTATTTGAAATTTTGCGAAAGAGCAAGGAGTGAGATATTTTTTGTCAAAAATGCTGATATTTTCGACTCTACAAAAGGACATTTTTTGCTAACAAAAGCAAATTGCCACTTTTTAAAGTCTGCGAAACTTGGTGATATATTAGAGGTAAAAACTAAACTTTTGGAATTTAAAAAAGCTTCCTTACTTATTTCTCAACAAATTTATAAAAAAGAAGAAAAGCTTTTTGAGGCTGAATTTACACTTGCTTTTGTTAAAGATTCTAAGGCTACAAGGATTGATGAGAGCTTAAGAAAGCTTTTTGAAGAATCATTCTAGCTCCTCAAAGCTTCCTTCTAAGGCTTTCATCAAACGAATGTTATAGATAAATTGAAAATCTTGCAAATTCTCTTCAAAAATTCTATCACTTCTTTTATTTAAGAAATTCGCGTAAAAATAATCAATCCCAACGCTTGTAGCATAAGAAACCCAATTATAATCAAGGTTTTGATTGAAAATTTCATTAAGATAGCTTAAGTTTTCATCATTTTTGCTTATAGAATTTGCAATGAGGAAATTCTTTCTATCATTTGGTTGAGTGAGGCTTAAAAAAGCCGGTGTGTAGTTAATCTGCGTTGAGAGCAAAACATAAGGGTGTATGTTATAAACTCTAAGTTGAGAACTAATGAGTGCGGTTTTAATCAAAGGGGTATTAAAAAAAATAGAACTTCCGTTTAAACCTCTTAAAAAGTTTTGAAAATTGACTTTTTCACTTTCCATCCTATAAATTCGAGCTTGTTCTTTTTGCTTGAGTATTTTTGAGTTTAAATTACTTGAGAGTATAGAATTATCTGTGAAAATTGCAACATCCGAATCGGAATGTTCTAAAAGTCTAGTAATTTGTGCATCATAATCAATGCCACCAAAATAGATATTTTCATTTTGTATATCTGTTGTGTTTTTATTCAAAGTTGGGATAAAGATTTTTAACTTTCCATTATAATCGCTTAGTTCATTAGCCCCTTTGAGAGTAAAACCTGCAATGACATATTCATAATTTTGTGCTTCAATTTGTGCTAAGGTATTTTTGATTTTTTCGCTCTCTTCGGTACCGATTAAAAAGACTTTAACCTTGATTTCAGCCCTTTGTCTTAAAAGGTAAGCAAGAGAGGAATTTATAATGATATTTGAGTAGCTTTTTAAGGTTTTTTCAGGGATAACAATGGCAAGTTTAACAGAGGTAGTTTTGCCACCTTTTTCTTTTTGTTGTAAGCTTTGTTGGAACATTTTATCAAAATCTGTAATGGAATTTAAAAGTTTTGCGTAAATATTAGTTAAAAGCTCGTCATTATTTTCTGTAAATTCACTCAAAAAACTTAAATAAAGCCTAGCTTCTAAAAGTCCTAATAAACAATTTTTATCACAAGTTTTAATGCTTAATTTAGGATAGTTTTCTTCAGGCAAATCTAGCTTTAAAAGTTTTTGTTCTTTGGCATTTGCGATAAAAATACACAAGAAAAATACAAGACAAATTCTTTTCATAAAAATCCTTTAAGTTTTTTTAAATCATTGATGAAATCTTTTTCATAACTTGGATTTTTTTCTATAAATTCAAGCTCGAAACTTGGCATTATAAAAAAATTCTCATAAGCAAAAATTTCTCCACGCAAGGCTTTAAAATCCTTAAAACCTAAGCCCTCAAACGCATATTCTCCCAAACAAAGAATGATTTTAGGTTTAATGAGTTTTAATTCACTCCAAAAGAAAGGCAAACAAGATTGTAGCGAAAAATTGTCAAATTTTGAATAAGAAAAGCATTTAAAAAGATAAGAAAAATAAAAATTTTCTCTCTTAAGCCCTATAATTTCTTGCAATAATTTTTTCAATTTTTCTCCTCTTGAAGAATCAAGCAAAATTCCACTTTCGTTTTCACTTTTTTGTGCGAAACTCGCTAAAATTAGGAGTTTAACTTGTTTTTGTTCTTTTTCGATGAGGCTATGTTTGCGTGTTTTTGAAAAATGGCATAAAGTGCAATTTTGAACACTATTTTGAAGTTCTTTAAAATTTTTTATCCAAAAGTCATTTTTTAAATTTTCATCAATAAAATCATAGCCCATAGCCTTAAGATAATGAAGTTCTCGTATCATAGTATTCCATAAAATCTTTTACTTATTTATAATGATTCTTGCAGTTTTCACAAGCTTTGGCTAAAAGCAAAGAATTTAAGCCCAAGATAAATAAAATCAAAAAAAGCATTTTTATTTTCATTATTAAGCTCCTAAGTGTTTTTTAATGAGTTCATAAGCTTCATTGATTTTTTGGAATTTTTGCACTCCTTGTTCAAGCTCTTCTTTAGAAACATTATTTGCGTTTAAAATATCGGGGTGATACTTTTTAGCTAAGGCTCTGTATTGTTTTTTGACAAGATTTAAATCCGCATTTTGATTAAGTTCTAAAATTTTATAAGCTTCATCTAAACTTAAACTTTTGCGAGAACCCTTTAAATTCATAAGATTTTGGATAAAAGAGTCCAGTTCATTTTTGCTAATTTCAAAAGCCTTAGCAATTTGATTTAAAATTTCTTGTTTTTTTTCACTAAAATCTGCATCAATTAAAGCCATAAATACAAGAACTCTAAGTACATTAAGCCTTTCATTTCTTGGCAAAGGAACTTCTTTTAAAAAATCTGTTGCAACATAAAAAGTATCGTTTAAATTGTCTTTGTGTTCGTTAAAACTTGCTTTTAAAAAGGCTCTTTCTCTTTCATCTTTGGCATTTGAGTCTAAAATTTGACTTATCATATCTGCTTCTTCTTCACTCACTCTGCCATCACTTTTTGCGATTTTAGCTAAAAGTGCTATCACATAATAATTCATTCGTTTTCTAAACTCATCAATCCTTTCTTCCATTACCCCTTGTGTAAAACCTCTTGCAAACCCTTTTACTCCGCGTTTAGCATTGTTTAAAAAATCCTCTTTACCCCAAGTTTTATAATACCAGTAAAAAACCAAAATTGTTAAAATAATCAATACAAAAATCATTGCAAACTCTCTTTGAAACTTTCAAAATAAATTTTTTTAAGCTCTTTAAGACTTAAACAAAGTTCATCTAAAACGAAATTTGAACTCTCATCGGTATAACCTAGCTTTGTGAAAGTAATGCCAAATTCTTTAATCAAATTTAAAAAAAGCTTTTCATCTTTGACACCTACAATCACACGAGTCGCACTTTCCTCAAAAAGCCAGGAACTTTGTTTGAAGCCACTTCTTAGTTTCCCACCTACATTTGAGATTGCAAACATTTTTGCAAGTGAAATTGCAAGTCCTCCTACACCTACATTGTTAGCACATTCTAGGCACTCTTTTTCATTTGCTTTGTATAAAAAATTCCAAAGTTTTAATTCTGCTTCATAATCAAGTTCTCTAAGCTTTCCTGCAACTTGATTATCTTGAATTTTCATTGCCATTGAAGCTCCAAATTCTCCAAAACTTTCACCTAAAAGATAGATAGGAATGCCCACTTTACTAAAATTTGATTTTAAAATTTTATTTGCATTTTCTTGCAATCCCACACTTACTATGGTTGGACTTGGATAAATGCTTATTCCATTGCTTTCATTGTATAAAGATACATTGCCGCTTACCACAGGTGTGTTTAAAGCTTTGCACGCTTCTTTTATGCCCTCACAACCTTTTGCAAACTGCCACATTACTTCAGGATTTTGTGGATTACCATAATTGAGACAATCACTAATAGCTAAAGGTTTAGCTCCTGTGCAAGCAACTTTTCTTCCTGTACTTGCTACAGCTGCTGCTGCACCGATTTTTGGGTCGATAAAATTCAGTCTTGAATTGCATTCACACGCCATTGCAAGAGCAGCATTGTTTTCTTTAACACGAATTACACTTGCACCTAAACTTCCATCAGCTTTTAAGGTATTAGTTTGCACGGTTGAATCAAATTGATTGTAAATAAAGGATTTATCGCTGATATTTTCATTACTAAGCATTTTGATAAAAAGTTCTTTAGGACTCATTTTAAGCTCAAACGAAGTGTTTTGAATTTCCTTAAGATATTTTGGCTCACTTATAGCTCTATCTAAAATTGGAGCTTTTTCACTTAAAGGCTCGATAGGAATCAGTCCTACAAGCTCACCCTTCCAAAAAAGCTCCATTTTACCTGTGTCGCTTACTTCTCCTATAACACTAGCATCTAAGCCCCATTTTTCAAAGACTTTAATCACCTTATCTTCACAGCCTTTTTTTGCGCAAATGAGCATTCTTTCTTGGGATTCGCTAAGCATTAGCTCATAAGGTGTCATTTTGCTTTCACGCATAGGAGTTTTATCCAAATAAAGTTTCATTCCGCTTCCACTGCGTCCTGCCATTTCAAAAGAACTCGAAGTTAGTCCAGCCGCACCCATATCTTGAATTCCTATGATAAAACCACTTTCAAAAAGTTCTAAACAAGCTTCCATTAAAAGTTTTTCGCAAAATGGGTCGCCAATTTGAACAGTGGGTCTTAGGCTTTTGTTTTTTTCATTAAAACTATCACTTGCCATTACAGCACCGCCTAAGCCATCGCGTCCGGTTTTTGAACCCACATAAATTACAGGATTTCCTACACCTTCAGCTTTTGCGTAAAAAATATCTTCTTTTTTGCAAATTCCAAGTGCAAAGGCATTGACTAAAATATTGCCATTAAAACACTCATCAAAAGCACATTCTCCGCCTATAGTAGGCACACCTACGCAGTTTCCATAATGTGAAATTCCACTCACAACACCTTTGACAAGATATTTTTGAAATTTTCCTATTTTTTCATCGTGAATATTACCAAATTTAAGTGAATTAAGTCCTGCAACCACTCTTGCACCCATAGTAAAAACATCTCTTAAAATTCCTCCTACTCCTGTTGCTGCTCCTGCAAAAGGTTCAATGAAGCTTGGGTGATTGTGGCTTTCGACTTTAAATACAGCTGCCATACCCTTACCTATGTCAATCACTCCTGCATTTTCTCCGGGTCCTTGTATCACCCAAGGAGCTTTGGTCGGAAAGCCACTTAAATATTTTTTACTCGATTTATAAGAGCAATGCTCACTCCACATCGCTGAAATAACGCCAAGTTCAAGCAGATTAGGTTCTCTGCCTAAAATATTTAAAATTTCTTTATATTCTTCCTCGCTGATTTTATGAGCTTTAATGATTTCTTTATCCATACTTTGTCCTTTATTTTCCTAAGCAAAAATTACTAAACATTTCATCTAAAATTTCATCGCGATTAAAATCTTTAGTAAATTTTGCAAGTTCATCTATCGCAAGATTAAGCTCAAAGGCAAAAAGCTCTAAAGAACTCTCATCTAAAAGCTTTTTAGCCCTAAAAATTGCTTCACTTGCGTTTTTGCAAGCTTGAATAAGACTTAAAGAGCTTACTATAATGCCATCTGTATCAAGGGTATTAAGGTAGTTTTCAAGAGCATTTTTTATAGGGTTTATATCGTTTTTAGCACTGATTTTTATAAAGTCAAAGGCATTTTGATTTTTAAATTTTAATTCCAAATCGCATTTATTTAAAATATAAAAAATCTTTTTTTGATTTTGTTTTAAAAGTTTGTAAATTTCAAAATCTTGTTCATCTTCCTCTTTTGAAGCATCAAATACAGCTAAGATAATATCTGCATTTTCAAGACTTTTTTTACTAAGTTCTACTCCTTTTTGTTCTATATTATCTTCGCTTTTTCTAATGCCTGCTGTGTCGATGATTTTTAGCAAATGTGAGCCAAGTTTAAAGTTTTCTTCTATGGTATCTCTAGTTGTTCCTGCAAGAGGCGAAACTATGGCTCTTTCATAAGCTAAAAAAGAATTTAAAAGTGAGCTTTTACCTACATTTGGTTTTCCTATAATTGCAATTTTAAAGCCTTCTATAAGTCCTTTTTTGCTTTGAGAAAGCGTATAAATTTCCTCAAGTATTTTTGCATTTTCTTCACACATTGTTTTGATTTCAAAAAGTAAATTTTGTGGCAAATCTTCATCAGCATAATCAATGCTTGTTTCAACAAAGGCAAGAGTTTTTACAAGATCGCTTCTAATCTTTTCCAAAAGCTCACCAAGCTTTCCTTGCATATTTCTAGCAATGATTTTAGCTGCAAGAGCAGATTTAGAAAGGATTAAATCTTGTATATTTAGAGCTTTTAAAGTACTCATCTTTCCATTTATACAAGCTCTTTTGCTAAACTCTCCCGGCTTTGCTAAGTTTGCTCCAAGTTTTATAAGTTCTTCAAGTAAAATTTCACTCACACTAAAACCTCCGTGAAATTGAAATTCCACTATATCTTCTCCTGTAAAACTAAAAGGTGCCTTAAAATAAATCACTATAGCTTCATCAATCAATTCATCTTTTTGATTATAAAGTTTGCAAAAGGTTGCATAACGTGGGTTTAGATTTTTTTTTGTAAGTTTAAGTCCAAATTCTAAAGCTCTTTCTCCGCTTACTCGAATGATAGATATTGAACCAATTCCGTGTGCAGTAGCTATAGCAGCTATAGTTTCACTCATCTTTTTTTAAAAAATCGTTAATGACTACAATTCTTTGTTCGCCAAGTTGTTTAATGCCTACATATTTGTTTGGAAATTCTTTTCTAAGCTCTTCAAGAGCAATTTTTATCAAAACTCCATCAAGAGGTTTAGTTTGTCCTCGTCCATTGATTTTAATTCTTTCAATCACACTTTGAAGATAAATTTTCATTCCTTGAATTTGATTTTCTAAAAATTGTGCGATTTCAAGTCTGACTAAGAGGTTGTATTTTAGATTAATCCAATTATGTAAAAGATAAGAAATGGCTTTATATCTGTGGGCTTCTTTGCCAATCATCAAAGCAGCATCTTTACCATCAAGTTTGATGAAAACACAATCCTCGTTATACATTTTAAGTTCAACAAGTTCAATCTCAAACCAAGAAGCCTTTAAAAGTCCTTCAAGTCCAATGCGAATTTCATCTAAAATATCTTCATGATTTCTACTGCCTTTGCCTTCTTTATAAAAACTATCAAAAATTTCATCATTTTTGGCTGAATATCTTTCTTTATTAAAAGATGGTTTTAACTCTGTATTATTAGTTTTTTCACTTGGTTTAAATTCACTTTTAAAGTCTTTTTTAGATAATTTTTCTTCAAATTTATTTTCAAGTTTTTCAAAATGCTTACTTGGACTAAAATCTTTTTTGGAATTCTTTTTAAATCTTTTTTTAACATTAACTTCTATGATAGCATTTTTTCTACCAAAGCCTAAAAAACCACTTTTTGGTTGTTGTAAAATTTCATATTCTAAGTCCATAACTGAACATTCTAAAATTTTTGACGCCTCAATCAAAGCACTTTGTAGGTCTTTAGCTTCTGTTTTCATTTTTGTTTTACTCGCTTTCTTTTTTGTGGTGCTCTCTAGCAAAAAGTTTATTGATAATCCATTGTTGGACTAAAGAACAAAGATTATTCACAAACCAATAAAGGGTAAGTCCAGCCGGAAAAGCTAAGAAGAAAAAAGTGAAAATCAAAGGTAAGAATTTCATAACCTTTGCTTGGGTTGGGTCTTGTATAGTCATTGGTGTGATAAGTTGTTGTACAAACATAGTTGCACCCATTAAAATTGGCAAGATAAAATAAGGATCCATTAAAGATAAATCGTGTATCCAAAATGCCCAAGGAGCTGCTTTTAGCTCAATTGCATTTAAAAGAACGCGATAAATTGCAAAGAAAATTGGAATTTGTAAAAGTATAGGTAAACACCCACTCATAGGATTTGCTCCGTGTTTTTTGTAAAGTTCCATCATATGAGTATTCATCTTTTGAGGATCGCCTTTATAACGTTCCCTGATTTCTTTCATTTTTGGGGCTAAATCTTTGAGTTTGTTCATAGAAATCATTGATTTATAAGTTAATGGAAAGAGTACAACGCGGACAATCAAAGTCATTATAACGATAGCCCATCCCCAATTTCCTACATAATTGTGAATCCAATTTAGAAAACCAAACATAGGTTTAGCAATGAAAGTAAACCAACCATATTCTACCACAGCTTCAAGTCTAGGATCAATTGCTCTTAAAATGCTATGTTCTTTAGCTCCTATGTATCCACCCGCTTTAAATTCATTATTACTATAAGCAAAAACTAATGGATTTTGTTTAGAATCTTTACTGATTGTAATGTTTAAAGGTTTTTCAAAATTATAAAAAGAAGTTGTATAGTATCTATCAAAGGCTGAAGCTATTTTAGCATTATTAATATTTTCATCATTTTCCATATCTTCATCTTCATAAGTATGGAGCGTATCTTTTTCATCAAGGACTAAAACTCCGTGAATGGTGTAACTATCCACAGCAATATTTGGTCTAAAGCCTGTGGAGATGAAATAAGGTGAGTTTTTACTCAATTTAATTTCGATTTCATAATTACCTTTAGGATAAAAAGTTATGGTTTTTTCCACTTCAAGTTCGGATAACTTTTGAGTCAAACGCAAAGTTTTACTTGAATTTTCATCAATAAATAATTCTTTTTTATCTGCCTTATAATGAGTATTAAAAGCCTCTTGATTTGTTTTTAGATCGCTGAAGCGAAGTTCAAGAGGATATGGAGAATTTTCACTTGAAACAAGATTAATTGCTTTGCCGTTTTCATCTTTGTATTTTTCATCTTTAAGAAAAAAGCTTGAAATACGTCCTAAAGAGTCAATTTGTGCTTCGAAATGTTCACTTTTAATATCTGCGATAATATCATTTTCAAAATTTTGTGAAGAATTTTGATTTAAATGATTTGTTGCATTTGAATTTGTAGTATTTAGAGCAGGAGCAGTATTTGCTAAGCTTTCATTTTGGGAGCTGTTTTGCTCTTTGGTGAGATTTTGCTCCGCATTTACAGGTGTTTTAGGGATAAAAAAATAATCATAAATGATAAAAAATGCAAAAGAAAGCACTACAGCTAAAAGTATGCGTTTTTGTTGAGCTTTGTCATTGTTCACTATTTTTCCTTTAAAGATTTTAATAAGATAAAACCCTCTTTACAAGGGATATATAAAAAATGAAGTGGTTTTTGTGCTAAAAATTTTGGTTTAAAACAAAGATTTTGACTTTGTGAAATTTTAAAAACTTTTGGATAATCAAATCCACCTTTAAAAAAAGGGTTACACTTTAAAATTCGCAAAAAAGTAAAAATAAAAGCAAAAAAAAGTTTATTTTTTTGGAATTGCCAAAGAGCATATTCTGAACAACTTGGATAATATCTACAAACCTTAGGTTTTAAAGGACTTAAAAATTTTTGATAAAAATGCAATAAAGCTAAGCAAGTTCTCTTAAACATTCTAATTTTTTAAAACCTCGTTTTAAGTTCTTTTCTAAATCAAAAAAAGAAATTTCAGTAAGCTCATTTTTAGCTACGAAAATGTATTTTCCGTTTTTAACTTTATCTTTAAATCTAAAAAATAAAGCCCTTAAAATGCGTTTAGCTCGATTTCTTTTCACTGCTTTTCCAACTTTTTTACTCGCAACAACTGCCATTTTTTTTTCTGTATTTTCAAGGTAAAAGATGACAAAACCATCACAATACCACTTTTTACCTGTCTTATATACAAAAGCAAATTCCTTAGAATCTTCAAATTTTAAGAAATCTTTCACACAGCAAGTCTTTTTCTACCTTTGGCTCTTCTTGCATTGATAACTTTGCGACCATTCTTAGTTTTCATACGAACACGAAAGCCGTGTGTGCGTTTTCTTGGAGTATTATGGGGTTGATAAGTTCTTTTCATTCATCTTCCTTAAAAATATATAAAAATAAATTTATATTGTATCTTAAACTTACTTAAAATTGCTTTTAATTTAAGAGTAGTTTTTACTTTATTTTGATAAATTTTGTTTTGATTTTTAAATTTCAAAAGGAAAAATTTTATCTCTTACAATGAAAGCAAAAATAGTTTTTTTAGTTTTATTTATTTTAGGCTTAAATTCTTGGGCCTTAGCTGAAGATTGTAGAAGCGGTGAAGAATGTTTCCAAATCGGTACAGATTATTTAGACAAAAAAGAAAGTCAAAAAGCTTTAAAATTTCTTGAAAAATCTTGTGAAAAAGAATTTAATACAGCCTGTGCTTTTTTAGGAGGATTGTATATAAAAGATTTTTCGGTAAAAGGAGTATTTATTGAAGAAAATACGGATAAAGCTTTGTTCTTTTCCGAAAAATCTTGCAATTTATTAAAAAATAATGAAAAAGATTTGAGTAGTTCATCGTGTGCTAGAGCAGGATTTTTGTATGCAGCAAAACAGGATTATAAAAATGCTAAAATTCTTTTTGAAAAAGGTTGTAGTGGGAATAGTGCTTTCGCGTGTTATGGTATAGGGGGTATATATAACGAAAGTTTAGGTTTAAAGCAAGATTATAAAAAAGCTAAAGAATATTACGAAAAAGCCTGTGATTTCGATTTTGCTCCTGCTTGTAATGATTTAGCAATTTTATATGATAAGGCAAAAGGTGTTAAACAAGATTATCATAAGGCTTTAGAATTATATCGTAAAGGTTGTAATGTGCAATACGCAGCTTCTTGTCGTAATATAGGTCTTTATTATGAAAAAGGACTTGGAGTTAAGCAGGATTATAAACAAGCTAGAGAGTATTATGAGAAAGCTTGTGATATGAATCTTGCTATAGGTTGTTTAAATTTAGGATTTTTATATTTGAATGGTTTAGGTGTGAGACAGAATTTATTTCAAGCTAAAGAATTTTTTGGAAAAACTTGCGATATGGGAATGCAAGAGGGTTGTAATCATTACAAAGAATTAAATCAAAAAGGTTTTTAATAATTTAATTTATTGAGGGATAAAAAATGAAAAAAGCGTTATTAAGTGTTAGTGATAAAGAAGGCATAGTCGAATTTGCTAAAGAGCTTGAGAATTTAGGTTTTGAAATACTTTCAACGGGTGGGACTTTTAAACTTTTAAAAGAAAACCATATCAAAGTTATAGAGGTGAGTGATTATACACAAAGTCCTGAACTTTTTGAGGGCAGGGTGAAAACTTTGCATCCTAAAATTCACGGAGGAATTTTACACAAAAGAAATGATGAAAATCATAAAAAACAAGCCAAAGAACATAATATAGAGGGAATTGATTTGATTTGTGTTAATCTTTATCCTTTTAAGAAAACAACCATTATGAGCAATGATTTTGATGAGATTATCGAAAATATAGACATTGGTGGTCCTGCAATGATTCGAAGTGCGGCAAAAAATTATAAAGATGTCTTGGTTGTGTGTGATATTTTGGATTATGAAAATATTATTGAGGCATTAAAAAAAGGTAGAGATGATGAAAAATTCAGACTGGGTTTAATGATAAAAGCTTATGAACATACAGCAAATTATGATTCTTACATTGCAAATTATATGAATGAAAGATTTAATGGAGGTTTTGGCGAAAGCAAATTTATAGTTGGACAAAAGGTTTTTCAAACTAAATACGGAGAAAATCCTCATCAAAAAGGAATTTTGTATCAATTTGATAATTTTTTTAGTCATAATTTTAAAACTCTTAAAGGTGAAGCAAGTTTTAATAACCTCACCGATATCAATGCAGCTTTAAATCTTGCAAGTTCTTTTGGAAAAGCTCCCGCTGTAGCGATTGTAAAACACGGAAATGCTTGTGGTTTTGCGATTAAAGAAGATTTACTTCAAAGCTATATTTATGCTTTAAAATGTGATAGTATCAGTGCTTATGGTGGAGTTGTGGCAATCAATGGAACTTTAGATGAAATTTTGGCTAGGAAGATAAATGAAATTTATGTTGAAGTTATCATTGCTGCAAATGTTACAGATGAAGCTTTAGCAGTGTTTGAGGGTAAAAAACGCATTAAAATTTTCACTCAAGAAAATCCTTATCTTATGCGAGCTTATGATTCATATGATTTTAAACATATTGATGGAGGATTTGTTTATCAAAACAGTGATGAAGTAAGTGAAAATGAGCTTAAAAATGCTGAGCTTAAAAGCGAAAAAAAGGCGAGCGAAAATGAGCTTAGAGATTTAGAGATTGCTTTAAAAATTGCTGCTTTAACAAAGTCTAATAATGTCGTTTATGTTAAAAATGGAGCAATGGTTGCCATTGGTATGGGAATGACAAGCAGAATTGATGCGGCAAAAGCAGCTATAACTAAGGCTAGGGAAATGGGGTTAGATTTAGAAGGTTGTGTTTTAGCAAGCGAAGCCTTTTTTCCTTTTAGAGATAGCGTTGATGAGGCAAATAAAGTAGGGGTTAAAGCCATAGTGCAGCCGGGTGGAAGCATAAGAGATGATGAAGTGATAAAAGCAGCTAATGAATATGGAATTTCTTTATATTTTACGGGTATTAGACATTTTTTACATTAAAATTTTTTAATATTTATATAATTTTAATCAAATTTTAAATAGATAAAATATAAAATAAATTTATTAAATATACAAGTGGAGTAATAAGTAATATTTTTATGTTTAAAACCATAGGATTTAAAGTTTCAATAGCTGTGTTTGGAGTTTTGCTTGTAAGTTTTGTT
>JAFLRU010000025.1 GCA_022511325.1 Campylobacter sp. | reverse complement strand
AGCTTCATTTGTGATTAATTCTCTTTGAACGAGAAAGATTTAAACTTCATTAATCAAAAGACTTCAAATTTGAGGTGTTGTGCGTGTTTGTGCGAAGTATGCGAGATGGAATTTTAAGGAGAATTCTTAGCGTGTATCAGCAGTATCGCGGGTGGTGCAGGGCAAGTTAAGAGGGTTACAGGTTTGTGAGGCAAAGGATTAGAAGTCTTGAGTAAAAATTTAAGCTCGCCTCAATTTCACTCCTCAAATAAGCTTCTTTCATAGCTTAAATTTAAGGTGCGGTAGCTTTTTTCACTTGCAATGCGTCCTTTAGCCGTGCGTTTAATATAACCATTAGCTAAAAGATAAGGTTCTATCACATCTTCAACCGTGTTTTCATCTTCGCTTAAAGCCGCTGCAATGCTTGCAAGTCCTATGGGCTTTTGTTTAGAAGCTGTTAAAAGCTCTAAATATTTTAAGTCCATCGCATCAAAACCTAGTTCATTTACCCCTAAAGAATTCAAAGCTTCTATGGCTCTTTTTTCACTGATATTTGGTTCGTCATTAACTTCAGCAAAATCTCTTACCCTCTTTAGAAGCCTAAGGGCGATGCGAGGGGTTGAACGTGAGCGTTTGGCAATCTCTAAAGCAGCCTTTTCATCACAACTTTTATTAAGCTTTATCGCGGCTTTTTGAATGATGAGAGCAAGCTCGCTGTCTTTATAAAACTCAAGACGAAATTGCATTCCAAAGCGGTCTCTTAGAGGATTGCTAAGCATTCCAGCCCTTGTTGTCGCACCGATGAGCGTAAATGGAGGCAAATCAATCTTTATAGTTTGTGCTGCAGGTCCGCTTCCTATGATAATATCAAGCCTAAAATCCTCCATTGCAGGATAAAGTACTTCTTCAATCGCAGGAGAAAGGCGATGAATTTCATCGATAAAAAGCACATCTTTTTCATTAAGATTAGTTAAAATTGCAGCCAAATCGCCGCTTTTTTCTATCATAGGTGCAGCTGTTGTTTTGATATTTGTTCCCATTTCAGTGGCAATGATATTTGCTAAAGTAGTTTTTCCAAGTCCAGCAGGTCCGCTAAAAAGGATATGGTCTAAACACTCACTCCTTTTTTTTGCCGCACTAATAAAAATATTAAGATTTTTTTTAATTTTTTCTTGTCCTATGTAAGAATCAAAATTTGAAGGACGCAAAGAGTTTTCATAGTTCTCATCAACGGAAAATTTTTCGATTTCTACAATTCTATCCATTTTTATACTTGTGTTTTAAAATTAAAATAAGATTTTAGCTAAATTTTGCTATAATTTGAATAAATTTTTAAAAAGTATGGCAGAATGGGGATTTTAAAAAGCTTAGAACTTGAACACGATATTGATGATGTAGAAAAATTTTTGCACTTTTTTAGGACAATGTGTGATAAATTTGAGCCTTTAATCGTCAAGCTTGGCACAGATAAACAAAAATACAAAGAAGCTATCAAAGAGCTTGAAACCCTAGCACACAATACCGCTTGGGCGGCAAGGCGTTTGGGACTGAATGAAGTTACAGATTTTTGTGTATTTTGCGAAGAGATGATGAATGAGGCAAATCGCTTTGAAGGACCTGCGAGTGAGGAATTTACAGATTGGTTACTTTTGATGAGTGATCAGTTTGAAAAATATTGTCGTTCCTATGAAAACGATGATAGTGTTTTAGCTCTTTTTAATCCTTTAATTGTTAATGTTCCAAATGTCATTTCTAAATAAGGGGACGACTTGGCTTTCGACAGGAATAAAAGAGAAAAGATGGCATACCGCTTTGGACAAAGCGTAAAAAGTCCAAATTAAAATTAAACGCAAACAACAAAAATTTTGCTCCTGCTTACGCTAGAGTTGCGTGAGTTCAGTTGAGCCTAAATCTTAAATGATACTATCTAGTTTAGGATTTGGTAAGCTTTGATAGTGTAGCTTAAAACTTGACGCATTTTAAGTCAAATTCAGTCTTAGCTAAGCTTAAGTGTTTTGAAAGATGAGCAAAGCTTAGTGAAATTTTCATCTTTGCTAAGTATGTAGAGGTCTTTTTTTAATTATTTTTGGACAGGGGTTCAATTCCCCTCGTCTCCACCAAAAAAATATCTTTTAGTATATCTAAAAACAAAAAAGAAAATTGCTAAAATTAAGACTAAATATTCCCAAAACATCGGCACTTTTGCAGATAAAAAATAATGATAACTTGCTAATAATAAACACAAATACCCTAGTTTTCTTATCTTAGAAAGTTTTTTAAATTTTTTAAAAGAGCTTAAAAACATCAAAAAAATCAAAACAAAAGCTATGAAGCCACTTGCTTCAAACACTCTTTGAGTAATATCTTGCAGAAGTTTAAAGACATTGAAATTTTTTGAAAGCACAAAATACACAAAAAAATGAATAAATATCCAAATTCCACAAAAAATTCCAAGAATTCTAGGATAGTTTTTTGTATATTTTGATTTAAAAAGGGCAAAAAACAAACTCAAAAATAAAAATAAAAGTCCAAAAATTCCACTATAAAAATAAAGTTCTTTGATTAAATCAAGTCCATAAAGAACATTATCGATTATATGGTAAATGCTATAAACAAAGCTTAAAATAAAAACAAAAAAAGCGAGTTTAACTAAAATATTGTTGCGTTTTATATAGGCTTTAAAACCTGCCTCGCTCATTTAATTTCCTTTTAAAATATATGAAAATATTTTAACCAAACTTTTTAAATTTTTACTTCTTTACTTTAAAATTTCAAATTTTCTAAGGCTTTAAAATTAAGACTTTCTTTCCCAAAAGTCCCGCCACTTGCGTCTTTATGACAGGCTATACAATTTTCTTTTTTGAGTTTGCCTTGAAAAATTTGAAAAGGTAAATTTTGGTGAGCTTTTTTGTAAAATGCGTATTTTGTGATAGAAATTGTAGAGTTTTCTTCTTTTGAAAATTCATTCAAAGTTTCTTTAAGACTTTTTCTAAACTTCGTATCAAAATTTAAGGCATTATTTTGTTTTAAAAAAGCTAAAATTTGCTCCTTATCTTCTTCATCTAAACTCGCATCTGTGCCATAATGATTTTCTAAATTATCCATAATTTTTTCCCACGCATTAAGAGTCAGCAAAAAAGGCGGATAATCAAAATGACAACTCCCACATTCCTTTTGATAGAGCTTAAAAGCATTTTTTTCATAAAAAACATCAGGCTTAAATTTCAAGCCAAGCACGACATTTTTTGGATAAAACAAATACCAAACGAACAAAAAAAGCAAGAGCAAATAAATCATACAAACTACCTTTTGAAAGGTATTTAAACGCACATTTTGTTTATCTTTTGTGATTTTATATCCACTTATCATAGAATTTAAAGTATCATTTTTATGATAAAACTTATCAAGCAAAGCTCCTAAAATATGCACCAAAATAACAGCTAAAAGACAATTTACGCTCAATTTATGAAGAGTTTTAAAATCAAATAAACTGTAATGAAAATATAATGTTGCGAAAATTCCTCCCCCTTGATCACTCCCATAAGCTAAAAGTCCGCTAAAACCTGCCAAAACGCCTAAAAAAAGCATTAAGATAATTGCAAAAGAGGACGCTGGATTATGAGAAATAAAAATTCTTTTTTCTTTAAAATAAAAAAGAAAATACGCTAAAATTCCTTTATACTCAAAGTCTTTAAAACGCGAATATTTCGTGCCGATAAAGCCCCAAAAAATGCGAAAACAAATTCCAAGCAAAAAAAGCACACCCAAAACATTGTGCCAAGAAAAAAGAGTATTAAAATTCGCAAAAATATACGCTAGGGCAAAAAGAATGATGAAATAAAGATGCCCTAAACGATTGACTAAGGTATAAATATAACTTTTTGTCATTTTTTATGCCAAGGTCCATAATTTGGAATATTTACAGTTTTTTTATCAAAAATTCCTTTATCTGCGTCTTTATGACAGGCTGCACATCTTGCTAGGCTTTTGACTTCTTTTTGTGTTATAAGACGCTCTTCAATCTTTCTGTGCTTTTTTTGAAGATAAGGAATTTGAGTGAGTGAGGTATAAAGCGTACCCGGTTTTAAAGAAGTTGTAATTTTACGACTTCTTTTAGTATGAGAATTCTCACTTGAATGAAGCTCTAAATACTCTTTAAGACTTTTAACATCGCTTTGCTCTAAACTCGCATCTGTGCCATAATGATTTTCTAAATTATCCATTATATAAACCCAAGAATTTTTAGGCAACATTCCCGGAGCATAGCCAAAATGGCAACTCGTGCATTCTTTTTTATAAAGTTCGTTATTTGCAGTCTCAAAGTCTATTTTTCTAAAATCTTTTGCATTCAAATTCAAAGCCAAGATACAAGTTAAAAATAAAATGGTTTTTTTCATATTTTTTCCTTATTGATTAATGATATAATATAAAACATCGCCCTTTTCTAAGGCATTGCCTTCGCGTAAATACACATCTACAAAATTGCGTTTGAGCCATTTTTTCACTTCTTTAACATCGCTAAGTCTTTTAGGATTAACACTTGGAGCAAGAGCTTCTATGTTTTTATCCGTAAAGATATTAAGCCCCTCTTTGGTTAAATTTTCATTGTGGCAACTTTGACAGGAGAGAAGCTCACCATTTTTGCCTTTGCTTTTTGTGCTAAAAATTTTCTCTCCTCTTTTAGCATCAAAATCCACAAAATTTTTATCCATTGCCTTTGCTTCTTGTTTTAAAGAATCAATGTATTCTTGCATAGCAGGATTAAACTCGTTAGCGTTTAAGCTTACAAAAACCAAAAATAAAAGCGTTGAAATCTTTTTCATTTTTTCTCCTTATGATAAAATTTCGTAATTTTTTCAAATAAAAGTGAAATTTATGTGAAGTTAAAATTTTTAAGGAGTAAATTTTAAAAGTTAAATTTAAAAAAATGAGTATTTAAAAGTATTAAAAATTTATCTTTAAATCCATACCTGCATAAAGCGAAGAAACTTCTTTTTCATAACCATTAAAAAGCAAAGTTTCTTGAACTGAAAAACTGCCCAAAACTCTTTCATTTTCTTGAGACCATCTAGGATGTGAAACCTCAGGATTAACATTAGCATAAAATCCATATTCATTAGGTGCATAAAGTTCCCAAGTTGTTTTAGGTTGTTCTTTAAGAAATTCGATTTTTACGATAGATTTTATACTTTTAAAGCCATATTTCCAAGGCACAACCAAACGCACAGGAGCTCCATTTTGTCCTTGTAAAGGCTTTTTATACATTCCAACTGCCATTAAAGTAAGAGGGTGTAAAGCCTCATCCATTCTAAGAGCTTCTACATAAGGATATTTAAGAGTTGGAAATATAGCATTTTGGTCTGGAAATTGATTTTTATCGAAAAGAGTAGTGAATTTTACAAATTTTGCGTTTTTATTCGGTTTAGCTTTTTCAATCAAATGTCTAAGTTCAAAGCCCACCCAAGGAACAACCATAGACCAAGCTTCCACACAACGAAAACGATAAATTCTTTCTTCTAAAGGAAATTTAAGCAAATCCTCCATACTTAAAACTAAAGGTTTTTCAATCTCTCCACTAAGTTCTATTGTCCAATCCTTAGTGTTAAAATTTTTAGCATATTCAACTGCCTTTCTTTTATCGGTTGAAAACTCATAAAAATTCACATAATTTGTTGCAAATTTTTCGTTAGTAATTTTAAGCTCACCTAAATTTTCATCACTCTTAAAATCAAGTGCCATAAGTTTTGACTTGATTAAAGCCGAACTTAGCAAAGCTCCTGCTCCAAGTTTGATAAATTCTCTTCTTTTTTTATAAATTTTTTCAGGGGTGATATGTTTGATAATTTCTTTCATTGTTTAATTTTTCCTTTGATTTTTTATTAAAATTCTCTCCTTACCTAAAATATTAAACCGCAAAGTGCTAAATCCAAAGTAAATGACAAAAGCTCAAATAAAATTCAAAGTCGAAAAAAGATTCAAACCAATAAAGAAAAAGCAAAGATAAAACCAATAATAAAAGAGCATTATTCTAAGCAATGATTGAAAACCAAAAATATTAAAATCACTATTACTAAAGAGGCATTAAAATAAACAAAAAACACCTAAGTAAGCCAAAGCCACACTTTAAAGAATAAAATAATCTAAAGGCGTTAAAAGCGTTTAAAACGATAAAAACTTTGATTTAAACATTTTAAAATTATAAGTTTAAAAGAATTTTCTCACAAAGCTCTCTTGGATTTTTAGCTCTATAAATAGGGCGTCCTATAACGATAAAATCACTTTTGTTTTCCTTAGCCATTTTTATATCCGCCACTCTTTTTTGGTCTTCATTAGCTTCATTAAAAGGACGAATTCCTGGAGTTAAGGTTAAAAAATTTGAATGTGTGTTTTTCTTGATATTTAAACTTTCAAAAACTGAACAAACCATACCATCAAGCCCATTTTCATAAGCAATTTTCGAAAAATTAATCACCGCTTCATCAATGCTTTGTTTATAAATTTCATAAAATTCATCTTCATCAAAACTCGTTAAAGCAGAAACTCCAAGCACCAAAGGACGGCTTTTGAAAGAATTTAAGCGATTCATCACATTTTGCATTGCACTTTTTCCAACACTTGCGTGAATATTCATCATATCCACTCCAAGTTTTGCACATTCTTCACAAGCATCGGCTGTGGTATTTGGAATATCATAAATTTTTAAATCCAAAAAAATCTTAAAATTATCTATTTTTTTAAGTTCTTCAATTAGCTTAAAACCATCTCTTAAATACGCTCTTAAGCCTATTTTAACCCAAAGATTTAAGCCTTTTAATTCTTTGGCTAAACTCAAACATTCTTCTTTTGAGGATAAATCAAAAGCCACGCAAAGCTTCATTTTTAGCCTTTGTGATAGAATCAAGCACTCCATTAATAAATTTGGAAGAATTATCATTTGCCATTTCCTTAGCCAGTTCTATGGCTTCATTAATAACAATTGCGTGCGTTGTATCTGTGTATAAAAGCTCATAAGCTCCAAGCCTTAAAATCGCCCTTTCTATATGTGCAACCTTAGAAAGTTCATTTTCATTTAAATGTGCGTTAATTTGAGAGTCAAGTTTTTCTAAATTTTCGCAAATTCCTTGATATAAACTTAGGGTGAATTTTTTTTGCTTGTTGCGAATTTTTTTTTCATCTAAAAATTCATCTAAAAATTCATTATTTTTTTGATTGAATTCAAAGGCATAAAGCAAAGATATAACGCTTTGTCTGACTTGATGTCTTGTTGCCAAATTTTAAACCTTTAGAATTTGACTTAAATTGAGCATTTCTATAAGAGTTGTCATAGCTTCAAAGCCTTTATTTCCACTTTTACTTCCCGCTCTTTCTATGGCTTGTTCTATAGTATCTGTTGTTAAAACCCCAAAACTTACAGGAACATTGTGGCTTAAACTCACATTTGCAATACCTTTAGTTGTTTCAGCACTCACATAATCAAAATGCGGAGTAGAACCGCGAATTACAGCTCCTAAGCAACAAATCGCATTAAATTTCTTACTTTCAATAGCTTTTTTTAAGATAAAAGGAATTTCAAAAGCACCCGGAACTAAAATAAGGCTTAAATTTGCTTCCTTACCTCCGTGTCTTAAAAAAGCATCTTTTGCACCTTCTACGAGTTTATCTGTGATGATATGATTAAATCTTGCATTAATGATTGCGATTTTTTCATTCCCACTTAAAGCTAATTTTCCTTCAATAATTTTCATAATTTTTCCCCTTCTATAAGATTTTGAATTTCAAGAAGCTGCGAAACGCAGTTTTTCAAACGCTCTAAATTTAGCATATTTGCCCCATCACAAAGAGCTTCACAAGGATTGATATGAGTTTCAAAGAAAAAACCATCAACCCCAACCGCAGCAGCAGCCCTTGCTAAAGGTTCTACAAATTCGCTTTTACCTCCACTTTTACCTCCTGCAGCTCCGGGCATTTGCACACTATGAGTTGCGTCAAAAATTACAGGGGCAAATTCACGCATTATAACAAGACTTCTCATATCCACAACCAAATTTCCATAGCCAAAACTCGCTCCTCTTTCAGCAACAAAAACTCCATTTTTTTGTGCTATCTCATAACCTTCTTGCTCTATGCCTCTTGTTTGAAGCACTTTTTTAATGCTGTATTTAATATCGCTTGGATTTAAAAATTGCCCTTTTTTGATATTAACTTTTGCCTTAGTTTTTGCTGCTGCAACAAGCAAATCCGTTTGCCTGCACAAAAAAGCTGGAATTTGAAGCACATCAACAACTTCACTTGCTGGCTTAGCTTGAGAACTTTCGTGAATGTCTGTAAGAATTTTCATTCCAAATTCTTTTTTAACGCTTTCTAGAATTTTAAGCCCCTCTTCAAGTCCTGGACCTCTAAAAGAATCAATGCTTGTGCGATTTGCTTTATCAAAGCTTGATTTAAAATAAAATTCTATTCTTTCATTTTCTGCAAATTTTCTAAGTTCTTCTGCCATTTTAAAAATAAGCTCTTTGCTTTCTATGACGCAAGGACCTGCAATCAGTATCATTTTTTTCATTTTTTTCCTTTGATTAAAATAAGTCCGCCAAAAATTATGCCTATTATACCCAAAAAAACCATAGCACTTGGTAAATCATCTCCTAAAACTAAGCCCACAAGCAAAGAAAAAACTACATCTAAATAACTCACTCCCGCAACGATTCCTGCTTGTTTTGCTACTCCGTAAGATTTTGTAACGTGAATTTGATATAAGGTTCCTAAAGTTCCCATAACAGCAATCAAAAGCCACGCTTTAAAGCTTGGCATAACAAAGGGTGCAAGAAAAAAATCAAGCTCCTTTGGTGCGTAAAAAGAACCTATAAGCATAGAAACAAGAGGCATTAAAGCACCTGTTAAGATGAAAGAAAGAGCAATTTTTTCAGCGGCATAGTATTTTCTTAATTGTCTTACACTTGTAAGAGCTAAAGCTGCAAGAAATCCACTTAAAATTCCAAGAATAGAATTTTTCACATCAAAACCCGAATGTATTATTTCATCTGCCCACGGCTGCGTGATTAAAAGCACTCCTAAAAAGGCGATTAAAATTCCACACCAACCCTTAAAACCTATATTTTCTTTAAACCAAAAAAAAGCAATCAAAGTGATAAAAATCGGAGCTGTTTTTTGAAAAGCAAAAGTGCCTCCAAGAGTAATATTTGCAGCATTATAGAAAAAAAGATATAAAGATAAAGCTCCGCTTACTCCTCTAAAAATCAAAAGTCCTAAACGCCCACCTTTTTTATGCACCTTAGTTTTCCTAAGCATAAAAAGTATAAAAACTACACCGATGATATTTCTAAAAAACATAATTTCAATGGAGCTAAGCTCTTTGCTTAAAATCTTGGCACAAGCTCCTACTAAAGCAAAATCAAGACAAGCAAGTATCATAAAATATATACCTAAATTATGTTTAACAATTTTTAACAATTTCTCTCCTTTTTTGTTATTTTAGTCTTTGTTTGCTTAATTTTAAGCCAAACTTTATATAATCTTTTTGAAATAAATCGTTATGGAAAAAAATGCAAAGTATTATACTCGTAGGAAAGCCAAATGTCGGTAAATCAAGCCTTTTTAATCGTATGGCACAAAAAAGAATTGCCATTACAAGTGAAATTTCAGGCACGACAAGAGATACAAATCAAACACAAATTGAAATCAATTCTAAAAAAGCTTTACTTATCGATAGTGGCGGACTTGATGAAAAAAATGAACTTTTTAAAAATGTGAAAAAAAATACACTTAAAGTTGCTAAAAATAGTGATATTATCCTTTATCTTGTCGATGCAAAACTTGCCCCTGATGATGAGGATAAAAAAATTTTTCACTCCTTAAAAAAGCTTGCAAAGCCTATAGCTTTAATTATAAATAAGGTGGATAATAAAAAAGACGAAGAAAGAGCTTGGGAATTTGTAAATTTTGGGGTAAAAGAGCTTTTTCATATCTCTGTAACACATAATATAGGCTTAGATGAACTCTATAACTGGCTTAGTAATTTTTTAGATGAAGAAAGCTTAATCCCTGATGAAGAAGAAAATTTAGAGGATTTTCTAGAGCATTATGAAGAGGAAGTCAAATTTAAAGAAATTGATGAAAATCATATCAAAATAGGCATAGTTGGACGCGTAAATGTCGGTAAATCAAGCCTTTTAAACGCTCTTGTAAAACAAGAAAGAGCTGTGGTGAGTGAAATTGGCGGAACGACAATAGATCCTGTGAATGAAAGGATTTTTCATCGAGATAAAACCTTAGAATTCATCGATACAGCAGGTATTCGCAAAAGAGGAAAAATTCAAGGCTTGGAATATTTTGCATTAAACCGCACTCAAGCAATGCTTGAAAAAGCTCAAATCGCTCTTTTAGTATTAGATGCAAGTGAAAATTTCAATGAACTTGACGAACGCATAGCCGGGCTTATAGCAAAGCATAATTTAGCTGTAATCATTGTGCTTAATAAATGGGATAAAAGCAAAAGGAATTTTGATGAAACTCTTAAAGAATTAAGGCTTGATCGCTTTAAGTTTTTAGCTCACGCTCCTATCATTAGCGTGAGTGCTTTAAGTGGCAAGAGGATTAATGTGTTGCTTGATAAAATCATAGAACTTTTTGAAAATTTCATTCAAAAAATTCCAACTGCAAGACTTAATACTCTCATAGAAGAAGCGACAAAAGTTCACCCCTTGCCGCACGATTATGGAAAAGCGGTTAAGATTTATTATGCGGTTCAATACGACTTAGCCCCTCCTAAAATCGCTCTTGTGATGAATCGCCCTAAGGCTTTACATTTTAGTTACAAAAGATATTTACAAAATCAAATGCGTCAAAATTTCAATCTTGAGGGTGTGCCGCTTGTCTTAGTATCGAGAAAAAAAGGGCAAAGAGATGAAGAATAAAAATATATTTTTTATAGGTTTTATGGCTTGTGGAAAAAGCACTTTAGCAAGGGCTTTAGCAAAGGAACTTGACTGGGTTTTTTTAGATAGTGATTCTTTGATTGAAGCTAAATTTGATAAAAGTATAGCTGAAATCTTTGCGGAATTTGGAGAGGATTTTTTTAGAAAAGAAGAGCAAAAAATCGCAGATTTTTTCTGTGGAATTAAAAATGCTTGTATTGCAACAGGCGGAGGTTTTATACAGGTTTCAAATTTAGATAAAATAGGTTTTTGTGTATATTTAAGAGCTTCTTTTGAAAGTCTTAAAAATCGTCTTGATTTAGAAGAAAAACAGAAAAGACCTTTATTTTATGATGAAAATAAAGCAAAAACATTATATAATATGCGTCTAAAAAGTTATGAAGAAAAGGCAAATTTGATTTTAGATGTTGAAAATAAAAACATACAAGAACTTGTTGATGAGCTTAAAAAGAGGATAAGATGAGAGTTTTAACAGGGCTTCAACCCAGCGGAGATTTACACATTGGTAATTATTTTGGTGCGATAAAACCGATGATTGAAGCACAAAATGAAAATGAAATGTTTATTTTCATTGCAAATTATCACGCGATGACTTCAAGCAAAGAGGGTAAAAATTTAAAAGCTAATACCCTAAAAGCAGCAGCAGCTTTTTTAAGCTTAGGTATAAACCCTCAAAAAAGTGTTTTTTGGCTTCAAAGTGATGTAAAAGAAGTCGTGGAGCTTTATTGGATTTTGTCTCAATTTACACCTATGGGCTTACTTGAACGTGCTCACAGCTACAAAGATAAAATTGCTAAAGGCTTAAATGCTTCGCACGGACTTTTTTCTTATCCAGTTTTAATGGCAGCAGATATTTTACTCTTTGATACTCAAATCGTTCCAGTGGGAAAAGACCAGATTCAGCACGTTGAGATTGCACGTGATATTGCCTTAAAAGTCAATAACGAATGGGGAGAAATTTTTACTCTTCCTGAAGCTAAAGTAAATGAAGAAGTAGCCGTGGTGGTTGGAACAGATGGAGCTAAGATGAGCAAATCTTATCAAAATACCATTGATATTTTTAGTGATGAAAAAACCTTAAAAAAACAAATTTCAGTCATCACAACCGATAGCACACCTTTAGAAGAACCCAAAAATTGGCAGAATTGTAAAATTTTTGCCCTTGCAAAACTTTTTTTAAATTCAAATGAACAAGAAGAACTTAAAAAAAGATATGAAAAAGGTGGCGAGGGATATGGACATTTTAAAATGTATTTAAATGAAATTATGAGTGCGTATTTTAAAGAAGCAAAAGAAAAATATGAGACTTTTTTAGCAAACCCTAAAGAACTTGAATTTCATTTAGAACAAGGAGCTAAAAAGGCTAAAAAAATTGCAAAAGATAAAATGCAAAAAATTTATGAAAAAATAGGACTTTAAAGGATAAAAATGCTGGATTTAAAACTTTTACAAAAAGATTTTGAGCTTTTAAGCCAAAAACTCAAAAATAAAAAAGTTGATGAATCTTTACTTAAAATTCTAAGTGAACTTTTTACAAAGCTTAAAAACGAAAAAGCGAATTTAGAAGACTTGCAAGCTTTTCAAAATAAATTCAGCAAAGAGCTTGCTACTTCTCCAAACAAACAGGAGCTTAAAGCTAAGCTTAGTGAAAATAAAGCTAAAATTTCTGCTTTAAACCAAAAAGTTAATGAGCTTCAAAATGAGCTTGAAGAAATTTCTCATTCTATCCCAAATATCCCTGATGATAATGTGCCTGTTGGTGAAGATGAAAATGAAAATGTTGAGCTTAAAAAGGTTTTAACTCCTCCAAGTTTTGATTTTGAGCCAAAAGAGCATTTTGATTTGGCTTCTAAGCTTGATTGGATTGATTTTGTCAGAGGAGTTAAAATTTCGCAAAGTCGCTTTTGTGTGCTTAAAAATGAAGGAGCTTTACTGAATCGTGCTTTGGTTAATTATATGATTGATTTTAACCGCAAAAGAGGTTTTGAACTTGTCAATGTGCCTTTTTTAGTGAGTTCTAACACAATGTTTGGAACAGGACAACTTCCTAAATTTAAGGAGGATATGTATAAAACCCAAGATGAGGATTTATATCTCATTTCAACTTCGGAAATTCCGGTAACTAATCTTTATGCTGATGAAATCCTTAGGGGTGAAATTTTACCTCTTAAAATGACTTGTTATAGTGCTTGTTTTAGAAAAGAAGCGGGTAGTGCAGGACGCGATACAAGAGGTATTATAAGACAACATCAATTTGAAAAAGTCGAGCTTGTAAGCGTTACAAAACCTCAGCAAAGTGATGAAGTTTTTGAGCAAATGCTAAGCTGTGCAAGTGATTTACTAAGTTCGCTCGGTTTAGCTCACAGACATTTAATGCTTTGCACCGGAGATTTAGGCTTTAGTGCTGCAAAAACCATTGACCTTGAAGTTTGGTTACCAGGACAAAATAAATACCGCGAGATTAGCTCGGTTTCAAATTGTAGGGATTTTCAAGCAAGAAGAGCTAAAATTCGCTACAAAAACGAACAAGGTAAAAATGAACTCGTGCATACGCTCAATGGTTCTTCTTTGGCTGTAGGAAGAACCTTAGTAGCGATTATGGAAAATTATCAAGATAAAGATGGGAAAATTCACATCCCTGATGTGCTTAGAAAATATTTTTGAAAGGATAAGTTGTGCCACCTGAAAACGAAGAAGCCCAAAATGAAGAGTCTGAAGAAGTTGTTTTAGAAAGAGAAAACGACCAAAGACTTGATGAAAGCTTGAAAAATTACAGAGGGGCTGCAGGTGAAGCCCCACAAGATGAGGAGTTAGCCACTCTACCTGATGAAATGCCAAGCGAAGGGGGTGGCTTTGCTTTCACAAGAGAATCTGCTAAAGAAGAGGAAGCTACTTTTGAAAAAGTCGAAAAAGT
>JAFLRU010000024.1 GCA_022511325.1 Campylobacter sp. | reverse complement strand
TGAGGTTAAATACTTCAAAAATAATCTTACATAATTTCAAAGAAATCTCAAATAAAACTTTTATTAACCCTAGTAATTTAAACTAGGGTTATTCTTTTGAATTAAATTTTTAATTTTTTGTTGATAAATGTTTGGTTTAAATATTTAGCTAAAGAATTTAAAGTTTAAATTCTTTGAACTTAATTTTAATATTTTTTAAAATCAGTTTAAAATTTTATAAAAAGGGGATAAATGATATAAAAGTGTTGCGATAGCATAAGATAATATTTTATGGTTAAAAAGCAAAGTATGAGTCAATATTTTTGCAACTCTAGCAAAAGCTATTTATGAATTTCAAAAAACTGACTCAAAACTTACATTAATCCATTTGACGACGCAAAAAAGTAGGGGTTTCAATTTGTGCCATTATTTCTTCATCATAACTTCCGCTAACTTTTTTGAGGCTAAGAAAAGGATTTTTTCTTAATTCTATATCCATTTCTGCTTCTGTATTTTTAGTTTTGCCTTCGTTTGATTTTTCTTCAAAACCTGTTGCAATAATGGTTACTTCGACTCTATCTTCCATACTATCATCAATGGTTGTTCCCCAAATGATTTTGGCGTTTTCATCGACAAGTTCTTCAACATTATTTGCAACAGCGGAAATTTGAAAGAAAGAGCATTCAGAACTTGTTTTGAAATGTAAAATCACACCTTTGGCACCTTTAATATCCATACCATCGAGTAAAGGAGATTCTAAAGCATTTGATAAAGCTTCTTCTAAAGCATTTTCACCAGAAGCACTTCCAGTTCCCATTAGAGCAAGTCCTCTATGGCTCATAATGGTTCTAACATCGGCAAAATCGACATTTATATCGCCATTATCCATTAATATAGATACCATTCCTCTAACTGCACGAGCCAAAATATCATCAACGAGTTTAAAAGCTTCTTTAATACCAGCTTTTTTATCAATAATACTTAAAAGTTTTTCATTTTGAATTACAAGGATAGAATCACTTTCTTTTTTTAGTTCAGCAAGTCCGCTTTCTGCGAGTTTTCTTCTTTGTTTTCCTTCAAAATTAAAAGGCATAGTTACCACTGAAACGGTTAAAGCTCCAATTTCTTTTGCAGCTTGAGCGATGATAGGAGTTGCACCTGTTCCTGTGCCACCGCCAAAACCTGAAGCAATGAAAACAATATCGCTTTGACTTAAAGATGCTTTTATCTCTTCAAAACTTTCTCTAGCACTTTCAGCCCCAACTTCAGGAAGCATTCCAGCACCCAAACCTTTTGTTTTCTTTTCTCCAAGCTGAATTTTAGTTTTAGCTAAAGAATTTGCAATGGCTTGTGCATCAGTATTTGCAGCAATCAAGTCCAAGTCATTAAGTCCCATTTTTATCATATGATTAATCATATTGCCACCGCCACCGCCGCAGCCTATGACTTTAATTTTCGCACCTTTGTTGTGTTGAAGTTCCTCTACTAAAAACTCGTCCATAAAATCCTCTCCTTAAGTTAGAATTGATTCATAATCTTGTGCCAAACCTTAGAAAACATACCTTCTTGTTTTTGTTTAGGCTCATTAAAATCTAGTTGTTCTTGTTGTAATGTAATTGTATCATTTTCTTGCGAATTTTGGTTAAAAAAATCATTTTTTATTTCATTTTCTTCTTGCACTTCCTTTTGTGGAGTGAAATCGGGCTTGATTTTGTGGTTGAAATTTTCAATTTCTCCTTTGTATCTTAATTTTTCATTAGAATCAAGCTCATAAGGGGTAAAATACCCAGCTCCATAGAGACAAAGCCCAATAGCACAAGTATTTTCAGGGTCGTTAAAAATTTCACTAAAACCCATAATTAAATCTTTTCTTGCCGTTGCTAAACGAATGGATTTGTTATCAAAAATCGAGGGAGCAAGTTCATCAAGACCCGCTAATTTTGTCATACCTCCTGTTAAAACCACTCCAGCACCTATGGCATTAGAATAGCGATTATCACTTAAAATTTTTGCTAAAATCATCAAAGTTTCTTCAGCTCTTGCATAAATTACATTAGAAATAATATCTAAAGAAACATCATTAACCTTTCTTTCATCGCCCATAGAAGGGATTTGGATTAAAGAATTAGGCTGTTGGCTAAGGGCTGCATAATTGAGCTTGATTTTTTCAGCTTCTTTAAGTGGGGTATGCAAAGCCATTGATAAATCTTGAGTGATATTAATAGAGCCAATTTGCAAACAATCATTATAGCGAATAGAATTTCCCATATGTACAACCATATCACAAATTGCTCCGCCCATATCAATAAGAACGGTTCCAAGCTCTTTTTCGCTATCATCTAAACAAGCTATAGCAGAAGCATAACCAGCCAAAACTATATTATCCACTCTTAAATCTGCAAGTTCAACAGCTTTTTTGAGATTTTTAATGTGAGATTCTTGAGAAATCACAATATGAGTTGAAACTTCCAAGCGATTTCCACTCATTCCCAAAGGATCATCAACGTGTTCTAGGTCATTGACTTTAAAATTATAAGGTAAAACGTGAATAATCTCATAACCGCTTGGTAAATTCGCAGTGTGTTTAGCTGTACTTACAGCACGATGAATTTCTTTAATGCCAATTTCGTGATTAGGAATATTAACCACACCTATGCTATCAACGCTTTTAGTATAAGCACCAGAAATTGAAACCACGACTTTATCATAATGCACTCCAGACATCATTTCAGCACTTCTAACAGCCTCTTCAATGGATTTTGAAGCAAGTTCTATATTGGTGATAGCACCTTTTTTAACCCCATTAGTTTTTGCTTTTGCAAAGCCAATAATTTTTAAACCTTCTTCGTCTTTTTGTGCAATGATTGCACAAGTTTGCGTTGAACCTAAGTCAATTCCTAATATATTCAAGATAATGTCCCTTTGTAATAAATTTTAACCTTATATTCCTTTTTAAGTTCTTCTATAAGTTCTTGTTTGATTTCATTTGCCTTTAAATTTTTTAAATTTTGCTCAAGCATAGTTTTAACTTGTGCCATTTTATCCGAATTTGGACTGAGTCTTTGACTATTGATTTTATAAAGTATGGCTTTATTATCATTTAAAAGCACATAGGATTTATTTTGTTCGGAATTAAAAACATTCATTAGAAAATAACTAAATTCTGCATCATTAAGACTTTTTTCATCAACTTTTTGTGGATTGCGTCCAGAATCCCTACTTAAAAGCCCTATATTTTCACCTTTAAAATTATTTAGAGCTTTTTGTGCTTTTTGTTTAAGAAGTTCTTGTGCCTTTTGGCTTAAATAAAGCGGTAAAACTTCCTCTCTTGCTTCCTCAAAAGTTTTAATACGCGTAGGATCTTTTTGGTTAAGTTTGATGATATTATAACCTTGTGCGAATTCAAAAGGTCTTAAAACATCGCCATTTTTAGCTCTTTCTAAAAGCTCAAGCGGATAATACACATCACTATCTGTGATATTTAAATCTTTTTCGAAAGCGATTTTACCTTCTTTTAGTTCTAGGAATTTTTCATTTGCAGTTTTTTTAAGTTGATTTAAAGCATAAGCTTTTATCACATCGTCTTTTGCTTCTTCAAAGCTTAAAATTTTACCATTAAAATCTTTATATTTGGAAGGTTCTTCATCATAAAAAGCCCTAAGTGCTTTATCATCGTAGTTTTGTTTATCGGCTTTTAAAACATAGCTTGAAATTTCGTAAATTTTTTGAGTTTTAAAATCTGCTTTGTGTTCTTCCCAAAGTTTTTTAAGTTCTTCCTCGTTGATTTTAATATCTTTTTTATTTAAATCAATGGTTTCAATGCTTAAAGAATCTCGCATAAAATAACTTGAAGCAAGCATTTTAAGTTCTTCTTCTTTTTGAGGTAGATTGAAAATTTGGTTGAGTTTATTGATGATAATTTCGTTTGCAAGGCTGTGTTCGTAATCTTTTGGGCTTATATCGTTGCGTCTTAAAAGTTCATAATAAATGCTTTTATTAAATTCTCCGTTTTCATTTTGGAAAGCAGGAGTGTTTGCGAGTTCTTGTAAAATTTCATTTTCATTGGAACTTAAACCTAAATTTTTTGCAAAAGAAAGTAAGAGTTTATCTTCGATTAAAGAAGCTAAAGCCATATTTTCTATGTTTTTCTTAAAATTTTCATCGTCTAAAGTCCCATTGCTGATTTGATTATAATAGCTAAAAATTTGATTGAATCTTATGTTAAATTCACCAAAGGTGATTTTTTCATCACCTACCATTGCAACTGATGAACTGCGGTTCAGGTTAAAATCATAAGCACCCCAACCTACAAAACCAGCTCCAACGAAAGCAATAACACTAATCCATATCGTAACAACAAGATATTTTTTATGATGTTGCATCCAAGTAAGCATAATATTCCTTGATTATATATCCAAAATATATATTTTATCAAATGAGTGTTTAAGTAGAGTTTAATTACTGAAATTTTTTAATTTTTTTAAAGATTTTTGATATAATATTTTAATTTGATGATTAAAATTTTTAGGATAAAGCTTGCAAACTCCTCATATACCAGTATTATTAGATGAAGTAAATGAAATTTTTAAAAATTTTGATAAGGGAGATTTTTTAGATTGCACCTTAGGTTATGCAGGGCATAGTAAAAGACTTCTTGAACTTCACCCAAATCTCCATTTAATCGCTTGCGACCAAGATGAGACGGCTCTTAACTTTTCTAAAAAATATTTGGAAAATTTTAAAGAAAGAACTGAGTTTTATCATTGTAATTTTAGTCAAATTTTAGATAAAATTTCCACAAACAATTTAAGAGGAATTTTAGCAGATATTGGAGTTTCATCTTTGCAGCTTGATGAAAATGAAAGAGGTTTTTCTTTAAATTCTGATTTTTTGGATATGAGAATGAACCAAAATGAGAGTTTAAGTGCTTATGAGCTTGTTAATTTTTATCCTAAAGAAAAACTTGCTTTGATTTTTAAAGAATACGGAGAATTAAAAGATGCCGAGTTTTTAGCGGATAAAATTTGCAAACAAAGAGCAAAAAAAGAGATTAAGAGTGCTAAAGAGCTTTATCAAATCGTAGGTGATGCAAAGCTTGGTAAAAGAAAAATTTCAAAAGCAACTTTGCTTTTTCAAGCTTTAAGAATCGAGGTTAATGGAGAACTTGACGCATTAAACCATTTTTTAACGCGTTTGGAAAATTTAAGGCTTAAAGATTGTATTTTGGCAGTGATTTGCTTTCATTCTTTAGAGGATAGAATGGTTAAGAATTTTTTTAAAAAATGGAGCAAAGATTGTATTTGTGATGATTTGGCTTTAAAGTGTGAATGTGGGGCAAATCATAGTTTGGGTAAAATTTTAAGTAAAAAACCTATTGTGCCAAATGAGAGTGAAAAAAAGAAAAATTCTCGTTCAAGTTGTGCTAAAATGCGTGTTTTTTATTTTCAAAATCAAGGGTAAAATGTGTTAGAAGATGATTTTTTAAAAGAAAAGCAAAACATACGAGAAAAAATGCTTAAATACTCAAGGGCTATTAATCAAGGCAAGCCTTTAGATGATGAGTTTAAAGATGAATTTTCTAGCGATGATATTTTAAGGAGAAGGGTTAAAAAGAAAAAAAATAAAGCTTATTTTGAAGAATTTGATGAAGTGCAAGACACTAAAGAGTCTAATATTTATCTTAAAGAAGATTTAATCAATGTTAAACTAGAGGAGAAACAGAGTTTAGCTCTTAAAATTCTATCAAATTTAAGCAAAAAAAAGGAAAAAAGAAAAAATAAAAAAAATGAAAGTGAGAAAAATGAAAAATTAGAGAAAAAAACAAGAAAACTTTTTAATTTTTCTTTTAAAAAAGATAAAAAAGAGCAACAAAAAATCCTTGAAAAACCACGCTCAAAAGAAATTCCAAAAGAAACAAAAAAAGAATTTAAAAAGATTGAGCCAACGATTAATGAAAAAAATATTGCAAAAGTAAAGCCTAAAGAAGAAAATACAAAAGAACATCAAATTCAAAAGCCAAAAATTAGCGATTTACAAAAAAAAGTTGAGGTAAAAGACTTAGAATTAAAAGTTCAAACCAAACCTAAGCCAAATCCTAGCAATACCAACATAAAAAAGCAAGAAAATGCAGCGGATTTAAATGAAGACAATGAAATAACAAAGAATGTTTTGTTGGAGGGATTTAGTGATGCAACGAAAGAAGATAAAAATTTAAATCTCAATCATCTGCTTTTTTCAGTTTTAATGGTGAGTTTTTCTTTGTTTTTATTTATCCCTCAAATTTATATAAGAAATCAAATTTATTATTTAAGTCGTGAAATTGCTACGCTTAGAGCTGAAGAAAATGTTCTTGACGAAGAGAGTAAAGATCTTAAAAGAAAACTTGAAAATATGCGTTTTCAAAATCAAATTTTGGATTATTTGGAGTAAAAAACTAAAAAGTATATTTCAATGATTTAATGAATTTATGTCCAAAGCAAAAATTTTAGAAATGAAATTTATTGAAGTCTTTTATAAATTCTTAAAAAATTCTCTGTCTAGGTATCTTTCAAGTTTATCAGCAAAAATTGTAACTATGGTTTTATTTTGAATTTTTTGTGCAAGTTTTAAACTTGCCATTAGATGAGCCCCTGAAGAAATTCCTGCTAAAACTCCTTGTTTTAAAGCAAGCATTTTAACTCCTTCTAAGGCTTCTTCATCAGTGATTTTAATCACTTCATCGACTAAGCTTGTATCCATATTTTTAGGGATAAAATCGTTTCCTATACCCTCAATTTTAGAACAAATTTTTTGACTCTCTCCACCGATGATTGAGTCTAATGGGTCGCAAAGTATGGCTTTGAGCTTAGGATTTTTTTCTTTTAAATACTTAGCAATACCACTAAAAGTTCCACCACTTCCAGCCCCACATATAAAATAATCAATTTTACCTTTGCACTCTTCATAAAGTTCTTTTGCAGTTGTGTGATAATGTGCTTTTGGATTATCTTCATTGTCAAATTGCGATAAACTTACGCTATGTTTAATTTCCGCTAAAAGCTCTTTGGTTTTATCAATGGCTCCTTGCATACCTTTTTCGCTAGGGGTATTAACAATTTTTGCCCCTAAAGCTTTCATAAGAATTTGTTTTTGAGGTGAAAATTTACTCGGCACAACCATAATGCAAGCATAATTGTATCTTAAAGCCCCTAAAGCAATGCCAAGTCCAGTGTTTCCAGCAGTTGGTTCTATAATCACACTTCCTTTTTTTAAAATTCCCTTTTTCTTAGCTTCCTCAATCATAAAAAGCCCTATGCGGTCTTTAATGCCTCCAGCGGGATTTAAAAATTCGCATTTTCCCAAAATTTTGTTTTGGTTGGGAATGTCTATATTTTTAAGGTTTAGTAAAGGCGTATTTGCAACAATTTCACTAATATCTTCAATCAGCATATTAAGACTTTTTAGCTAAATTAATAGCCTCATTTAAATCTTGTATCAAATCATCAGCATCTTCAATGCCAACAGATAATCTTATTAAATTTTCTTTGATACCTACTTGCTCTCTGATTTTTTTTGGAATAGAAGCGTGAGTCATAGAAGCAGGGTGGCAAAGTAAGGATTCTACACCACCTAAAGATTCTGCTAAAACGATGATTTTAGTGCTTTGACATAATTTTTTATAATCATATTTTGCGTTAAGCTCGAAACTTATCATTCCTCCGCCCGCTTTAGCTTGAGATTTTTGTATAGCATAGCCCACATCGCTTTCTAAAAAAGGATAATACACCTTATCAATGGCTTTGTGTTTTTCTAAGAATTTTGCTATTTTTAGGGCATTTTCGCAATGTTTTTGCATTCGAAGTCCAAGGGTTTTAATTCCTCTTACGAGTAAAAAGCTATCAAAAGGAGCTAAAACCGCACCGATGGAATTTTGTAAAAAGCCGATTTTTTCAGCTAAATCTTTATCTTTTAAGGCAATAAGCCCCGCAACCAAATCGCTATGTCCGCCTAAATACTTAGTTGCAGAATGCACAACAATATCAACACCTAAATCTAAAGGTTTTTGTAAATAAGGAGTCATAAAGGTATTATCAATGATACTTAGAATTTTGTGTTTTTTTGAAATTTTTGCAAGTTCTTTGATAGAAACAACTTGCATAAGCGGATTTGCAGGAGTTTCAAAAAATATGGCTTTAACGCGAGAGTTAATCTTGCTTTCTAAAAGCTTAGTATCTCTCATATCAACAATTTCGTATTCGATTTTAAAATTTGAAAAAACCTTATCTAAAACCCTAAAAGTTCCACCATAAACATTACTTGAGATAAGAATTTTATCTCCACTTTTAAAGAGACTAAATACGCAAGAACTTGCCGCCATTCCTGAAGCGAAAGCAAAGCCAAATTTTGCATTTTCTAACTCTGCGATAAGTGTTTCTATCGCATCTCTTGTTGGATTTTTTGTGCGTGAGTATTCATAACCAAAATTTTTACCTAAACCTTGCTGTGCGTAAGTTGAAGTTTGATAAATGGGAAAATTTACAGCCTTTGTTCTAGGATCAGTTGTTGCTCCGCCGTGAATGAGTAAAGTATCCATTTTATAATTTTTCATAAAAAATTCCTCAAGGATTATTTTAAGATAAAAAATGTCTAGTTTAACCACAAACAACTTAAGCTACACTTAAAAATTTATTTTTTAACTCAATTAAACAAAGTTTTGATTTAATTTTTAAATTTAAAGCAAAAATTACAATTTTAGTCAAATCAAAGAACAAAATTTTGAAGTTTTTATCATTTTATAAGCTTAATTTTTGATGATTTTATTTTTATTTAAGAAATATTTGCTAAAGTTTCAAAGTTAAAACACAATTTTACATAAAGAAAGGAGAATTTGTTATGCAAGCACAAGCTCAAAATTTACAAACCAAATTCGCTTTTTTTATGTCTGCTATGATGATGTGCCTTTTGGCACGAAAATAATACACACCCAAAATTCTACATTACTATTTAAATTTTAAGTAATAAGTTTCAACACTAAGGTTGTAGTTTTAAGCTACTGAAAATTTTATTTTACTAAAAGAAAGTAAATTTATTTAATAAAAAGAGATTGTAAAAATGAGTAAAAAAACAAAAAAACAAATCCATTTTAATGCTTTTGAAATGAATTGTATCACGCATTTAAGTCCGGGGCTTTGGAGGTATCCGGGTGATGAGGCTTTGCGTTATAAGGATATTGAGTATTGGCAAAATGTTGCCCGTATTGCTGAAAGAGGACTTTTTGATGCGATTTTTATTGCTGATGTGATAGGTGTTTATGAGCTTTATAAAAATAATGATATAACTGCACTCACACACGCAGTGCAAACTCCTGTCAATGATCCTGTGCAATTAGCGGCTATTGGTGCGGCTGTAACAAAGAATTTAGGCTTTGGTATTACTGCGGGAGTGCCTTTTGAGCATCCTTTTCCTTTCGCAAGAAGACTTAGCACACTTGATCATCTCACTAAAGGGCGTGTGGGTTGGAATATCGTTACAGGTTATTTGCCAAGTGCAAACAGAAATATGGGAACAGATGAGCTTCCACACGATGAAAGGTATGAAGTTGCTGATGAGTATATGGAAGTCATTTACAAGCTTTTAGAAGGCAGCTGGGAAGATGATGCGGTGATACTCGATAGAAAAACAGGGCAGTTTGCAGACCCGAGCAAAATTCATCATATTAATCATAAAGGCAAATATTTTGAGGTTCCTGGAATTCACATCTGTGAGCCAAGCCCACAACGAACACCGGTGCTTTTTCAAGCAGGAAATAGCTCAAGAGGTGTTAGATTTGCTGCAGAAAACGCAGAGGCTATTTTCATCTCTCCTATGACTAAGGAACATACAAAAATTGTAGTAAAGCAAATTAGGGAAGCCCTTGTCAAAGCAGGACGCAATCCTTATGATGCGAAAATTTATGCTCTAGCTACGATTATCACTGATGAAAACGATACTCTTGCAAAGGCAAAATACAAGGATTTAACAAGCTATGTTAATGTTGATGGAGCTTTAGTGTTAAATTCGGGTTGGCTTGGAGAGGATTTAAGCAAATACAATCTTGATGACCCTCTTACAAAAATTAAATCCAACGCCATTATCGGCAAAGTAAAAGAATTCGCAGATGGTAAGACAGATGATGGCAAAGAATGGACTTTAAGAGATTTGATAAAAGTTGCAGGAGGACTTGGAGCTTTAGGACCAAAGATTATAGGTGGAGCTAAAGAAGTTGCAGATACTTTAGAAGAAATTGTGGAATATGCTGATGTTGATGGTTTTAATCTTGCCTATGCCACTACACCGGGTACTTTTGAAGATGTCGTGAATTTTATCGTTCCAGAGCTTCAAAAAAGAGGCGTGTATCAAGAACAATACGCAAAGGGAACTCTGCGTAATAAGCTTTTTGGTAAAGGTGATAGATTGCCCTCAAATCACAGAGGAGCAGCTTATAGAGTAGGTGGAGTAAAATCAAGCATTGATGATTATGCAACTTCGGGCAGAAAAAAATAAAAAAGTTAAAGAAGCTTGAAAAATTTGAGGAGTTATATTTGAGTATTAATGAAAATATTTCCCATTCCAAACGCATTTCTTCGGTGATTGCTGCAAGTAGTGGAAATCTCGTAGAATGGTTTGATTTTTATATCTATGGCTTTGCAGCTGTGTATTTTGCACATAATTTTTCAGATGCTTCTTCGCCTATAGTGCAACAAATCGCCGTGTTTGGTGTCTTTGCTGCGGGGTTTTTAATGCTTCCAATAGGTAGTATGATTTTTGGTTCAATTGCTGATAAAATCGGGCGTAAAAGCTCAATGGTTGTTAGTATAGTTTTTATGGCTTTGGGTTCTTTTACCATTGCTTTTTTGCCGGGTAAGGATATTATAGGAGATTTTGCAATCTTGCTCTTGCTTGCTGCAAGGCTTGTTCAAGGTTTAGCAGTAGGCGGAGAATATGGCATAGCTGCTGCGTATTTAAGTGAAGTTGCCCCTAAAGGCAAAAGAGGACTTTATTCAAGTTTTCAATACTTCACTCTTATAGGAGGGCAGCTTTTAGCTGTGGCAAGCATTAGTTTTTTATTTTTGTTTTTTAGCGTGGAGCAAATGCAAGAATTTGGGTGGAGAATTCTCTTTTTTACAGGCGGGATTTTAGCCCTTATATCCTTGCTTGTGCGAACTTTTATGAGTGATGATTCAAGTGAGGAACTCAAAAAATACAAAGACAGAGGGAGTTTTAAAGCTTTGCTTCAATCTTGGAAAAGTGTTTTGCTTGTTTTGGGTATCACTGCGGGTTGTTCTCCGGCGTATTATATTATCACTGTGTATTCTAAAGTTTTTATGATAAATAATGGCATAGATTCCCATATCGCAAATAACATTATGCTTGGAGCTTTGGCTGTGCTTTTTATCGTTGTGCCTTTTATGGGTGCATTAAGCGATAAAATAGGGCTTAAGACTTCACTTTTAATTTTTTGTGTGTTTGCGTTTTTTGGAATTTATCCTTTATTTACATTGATGAAAGAAACTTACAATCCTTTGTTCTTATTTATTATAATAGCTTTTATGTGTTTTATGTTAGGATTTTATTCTGCTGTGGCGGGTATTTTTAAAACTACGCTTTTTCCACCTTATGTGAGGGCATTAGGCACAGGTTTTAGTTATACTATAGGTGCAGCTTTGTTTGGAGGTTCGGCAAATTATGTTGCCTTGCAGTTTAAAGAGAGAGGCATTGAATATGCGTTTTTTATTTATTTTGGAATTTTAATGTTTATAGCCATTATTTGTGTGATTTTAATTCCTAAAAAACGCGAACTTGATTAAAAATTTAATTTGAAAATAAAGGAGGAATATGTTACTTAATGAAATAAAAGATGGTATTTACATCATACACGAGAATCCTGAATGGATTCCGCCTTTTGAGGAAGCTTTTAAAAGAGCAGGAGTGCCTTTTGGTGAAATTCTTCTTACGCAAGGAAGTATTAATTTAGATAAAGAACCTCCAAAAGGTGTGTTTTGGAGTAGAATGAGTGCTTCTAGTCATACAAGAAATAACGCTTATTCTAAAGAATATGCTCGTGCGGTATTATCGTGGCTAGAGGCTCATAATAGACGCGTGATTAACGGGCTTAATGTTTTGGAATTTGAGGTGAGCAAGGTTGCACAATATCTTGCACTTAATAAAGCGGGTTTTCGCACTCCTAAAACCTTAGCCGTTTTTGGAAAAGAGGATTTACTCACTAGGGCTAAGGAGTTAAAAGCTCCTTTTATTTCTAAGCACAATCAAGGTGGAAAAGGGCTTGGAGTAAGAAGATTTGATAGTTTTGAGGATTTTAAAAATTATGTTCATTCGACTGAATTTGAGGAACCAGTTGATGGCATTACTCTTCTTCAAGAATACATTGTTTCAAAGGAATTTTTCATTACGCGTGCGGAATTTATAGACTCAAAATTTCATTATGCAGTTAGAGTGGATACAAGTGCGGGTTCGTTTGAGCTTTGTCCAGCTGATGCGTGTAATGTAGATGAAGCCCCTAAAGCTCCAGCTTTAGCAGGGGCTATGTGTGATATTGGCGGTGGGGATAAATTTAGCTTGCGAACGGATATCAGTGCTAATACTCCTTTGATTGTTCAGCTTGAGGGCTTTTTAAAAGCTCATAAAATTGAGGTTGCGGGCGTCGAATTTATTGAGGATATTAATAATGAATTTGTGGTTTATGATATCAATACAAACACAAATTACAACAAGGCTGTAGAAGCTAAAGCTAAAGTGCGTGCAGCAGATAAAATCGTGGAATTTTTACACACTCAATTAAAAAAAATGAAAGGATAAAAAATGAAATTTGGATATTGGACTCCTGTTTTTGGTTCTTGGCTTAGAAATGTTGATGATGATACAACCATTGGTTCTTGGGAATATATCAAGGATTTGGCTTTGCGTGCAGAGCAAATTGGGTATGATTTGACTTTGGTTCCAGAGCTTTATTTGAATGATATTAAGGGTGAAAAAGCTCCTGCTCTTGATGCTTGGGCGATTGCAAATGGTTTAGCTGCAATCACTTCGCGTATAGAAATTCTTGCTGCATTGCGTCCGCAGTATCATCAAGTTGCTCTCACAGCTAAAAAAATTGCTACGATTGCAGAGATTGCTAAGGGACGTTTTAGTATCAATATGGTTTCAGCGTGGTGGGAAGAAGAAGCAAGGCAATTTGGCATAGGTTTTGATGGACACGATGACAGATACACACTCACACACGAATATACCGATGTTTTAAGAGGATTTTGGACTAAGAGTCCTTTTAATTTTAAAGGTAAATATTTTGAATTTTCAAATTCTTACAACGAGCCTAAGCCAAAAAATCTTCCAAAAGTTTATGCAGGGGGAGAAAGTGAAGCAGGTAGAAATGCTATCGCACAATTTGCAGATAAGTATTTGATGCACGGAGGAACCATTGATGAAGTTAGAGAAAAAATCAAAGATATGAAAGAGCGTAGAGCTAAAACAGGTCAAACTCCTTTTGAAGCTTTTGGTATGGCAGTTTATATCATCATTCGAGATACTGAAGAAGAGGCAAAAAAGGAATTAGAACGTATTACGACGATTAAGAATTTTAAAGATTATGAAAATTCTTATAAGGATTTTACAAGCAATTCTAATTTAGATGTAGAGGTTAATCGCTATGATTATAGCGTTTCAAATCGCGGTTTAAGACCGAATTTAGTTGGCACACCTAAACAAGTTGCAGAAAAAATTCGCGAATACGAAAAAGCTGGACTTGATTTGCTTATCGTTCAATGTGCCCCTATGAAAGAAGAACTCGAAAGAATCGCAAAAGATTTAATCCCTCTCGTGCGTTAAGCTTTAAAAACAGAATTTGCAAGATTTGTGAATTCTGTTTTTATAAAAATCAAAAAATCCATAAAATCAAATAAAATTTTAAAATAAATCAAAAGCTTAGTAAAACCATTTTTAAAATTCAATGCTAAATAAAGCTTTTAGTGTAAATTAATTCAATATGTATTAGAATTAAGAATTTAGAAATATAAAGATATATTTATTTTTCGTAAATTAAAATATAATAAGGAAAATATATGAGTCAACAAGAAGAAACTTTAAGAGCTATTAAAGCTTTGAGAGATAAAAAATTTGTTATTCCTCATTATCAAAGAGGCTATCGCTGGGGC
>JAFLRU010000023.1 GCA_022511325.1 Campylobacter sp. | reverse complement strand
TGCGTTGTGTAATTGAAAATTTAGGGGAACTTTGCAATAAAATTGTTAAAGAATAATTGTTTTCTAAAACTTTACAAAAAGAAAGGATTAAAAAATGTTTGGCACAAGATTTGTTTTAGATGAGGAAAAAATCCTTAGAGAAGATAAATACGATTTAGATAAAATGTATGAATTAATTGAAGAAATGGCTACAAAAAGAGCAGGACTTACAAAGGTCTCTAAAAACCATTATGAATTTAGAGGAGAAAAAAACGCACAGGCTCATCTAGGAATTTTAGTATTTAATTGTCTTAGCGAATGCGATTGGTTCACAAAGAATGTTAAAAGTTGGGAATGGCTTGGAGATAGTAATGATGAAAATTATGTAGGAGATATGATAGCATTACTTAAAAGAGAAAAGGTGGGAGTTTGGGCGTGAGTGAGAAAAAACTCAAATCCATAGCCTTTGATTTAGATACCAATTTAGAGAACACTTCGGTGAAAATACTGCCTCTGCTTATATTAAAATCAAAGAAATTATGCTTGAAAATGGCTTTGAGCATAGGCAGTATTTAGGCTATAATACATAATTTTTAATATAAGCTGGAAAATTAGATGAAAATTATTTTAGCGACAAGCAATGCTCATAAAGTTGCAGAATTTAAGATGATACTCAAAGATTTTGAGCTCTATTCTTTAGATGAGTTTTTAAAACCTTTTGAGATTGAGGAAAATGGCAAAAGTTTTAAAGAAAATGCTTTGATTAAATCTAAAGCCGTTTTTAACGCACTTCATAAAGATAAAGAATTCATTGCTTTAAGTGATGATAGTGGAATTTGCGTTGATGCTTTGGAAGGAAAACCCGGAATTTATTCTGCAAGATTTTCTAAAGAAGGCACAGATTCTAAAAACCGAGAAAAACTTATCAAAGAACTTTGTAATTTAAAACTTAAAGAAAGTAAGGCTCATTATAAAGCTGCTATAGGCTTAAGCTCATATTGGGGAGATTTTTGTACGCAGGGTTCAATGCACGGAAAAGTTATTTGTGAAGAGAGGGGAAGCGGGGGTTTTGGCTATGATTCTATGTTTATACCAAAAGATTTTGATAAAACTCTAGCCGAACTTTCCTCGCAACAAAAAAACGCCATATCACACCGCTTTAAGGCTCTTGATTTGGCTAAGATTATTCTTAGAATTTTACAAAGACTTGAGAAATGAAAACCTTTTTTAAATATATTTTTATCGTAATACTCATTTATGCTGTTTATATCGCAATTCAATCTTGGTTTTATCGATAAAGCTTATAAGAAAACTTGGCAGCAAAATGAGACTTCCGCTCAAAAGCAAAAGCATTACGAAAACGGTTAAAAATCCAAAATAAATGGTCGGGATAAAATTACTGCTCATCATCACTCCAAAGCCTAAAACCACGCTAATAGTCGTATAATAAAGGGCTGAACCTATACTAAGGTGAGAAGCAATGACTGCTTCTTCAACGCTCTTTGTTTTAAGCTCTTCTTTAAAGCGGTAAATATAATGTATCGCATCATCAACGCCGATTCCTATGGCAATAGCAGCGATTGTAATACTCATCATATCTAAAGGAATGCCTAAAATTCCCATAAAAGCAAAAACGAGACTAAGAGGTATAACATTAACTAAAATTGCTAAAATCGAAAGTTTGAAATCCTTAAAAATCGCAACAAAAAGGATAAAAATTGCTAAAAGGACAAAAGCTAAAGTATTAAATTGCGAAGCAAAAAGAGCCTGAAGCATATTGTTGTAAAGAACCATAATGCCTGTGATTTCAAATTCTACTTCATCATTTTTCAAAAGCTCCTTAAGTTCTTTTCTAAGCTCGAGTAAAAACTCGTTTCTACGCAAACTAGGGTCAGAATCAACCACACGCACACTAAAACGAAGCTCATTATTTTCTATACTTACATAGCTTGAAAGTAAGTCTTGTTTAAATTCCGCGGGTAAATTTTCATTCAAAAAAGCCAAAGCAAAATCATCTAAATCTTTACCATCATTAATATTTTTACCTAAAGTTAAAAGGCTATTAAGACTAAGAACAGAACCTATATAAGCCTTATTTTCTAAATACTGATGAACTTTTTTAGCAATCCTTGTTTTTTGCGAATTAAAAAAATAAGTATCTTCAGCCCCAAGTTTTTCAAATTCCTCTTCAAAACTATCCAAAATTGAACTTTGATTAACATCAGGCTTTTTAAAACTCACAATTACATCTAAAGGCAAGGTTCCACCTAAGTTTTTATCGATGATAAGCAAACCTTTTTTAATCTCGCTTCCATCTTTGAAATAATTCACAAAAGAATTTTCAACCCTTAAAGAACTAATGCCCCAAAAAGCTAAAATCACAGCCAAAATTGCTACACTATAAACTAATTTGCGATGTTTGAGGCTAATATTTGCACAAAAGGCTAGAAAGTTAAATTTAGCTTTTTTCCTTGCATAAATTTTAGGCTTTAAAAGCACAAGGGAGCTTGCTAAGAAAAGATAGGATAAAATAAGAGAAAAGGCTATGCCCACGCTCATCATAATGCCAAGTTTGATAATAGGTTCGATATTTGAAACTACAAGAGAGACAAAGCCTATCATTGTCGTAACAATGGCATAAAAACTTGGCTTAGCCTTTTCAAGCAAGGTTTTTAAAACAAGACGCTGTGTTTTAGAATTTGGATGCTTGATTGAGTTTTCTATAAAATCAGAAATGATATGTATAACCACACTAAGAGTGATAATAAGCACCAAAGCAACATAATTAGAAGAAATCACGGTGATATTAAAATTTAAAAGTGCAAAAAATCCACTTGCAGAACTTAAAGTAATAAAACAGATAAAAAGTGGCAAAAGCACAAAATACAAGGTTCTAAAAAAATACCAAAGTGCAAAACCAAGTAAAAACACAAGACTTACACCATAAAGCACCAAATCAGCCTTAATATAGCTTATCATATCATCAGCTATCATACTTACGCCACCAAGATAAAGCTTGTTGCCGTTATTTTCGTATTTTTTAAGAAGTTCTTTAATGGAGTTAAGCCTATCTTTAACAACAATTCTTTGTGCGTCTTGATGCTCTTTAATTTCAAGGCGATAAGTGTTTTTTTCACTTTCTAAGGAAGCTTTATCCCTTTTTTCTATAAGTTCATTATAAATTAAATCAGGCTTAAGATAAATAATCAAAGCCGTGATTTTACCATCTTTTGAAATGATATTATTCTTATAAAAAGGACTATTTAAAATTTCATCTTTGGCTTTAGTTTGATTAATATCTTTGTTTGTAATGGTAGGAATATTTTTTAAAAGCTCTTTTAAGTCTGTATGATCCAAACTTTGGAGCAAAGGAGCGCTTATAATACTAAGGATTCTTTGCACTCCTTCGATTTTTTCTAAATCTTTATGAAGCTTTTCAAGTTCTTTAAGGCTTTCTTTTGAAAAAGGATCTTCATCTTTTGGTTCAAAAGCAAGCATTAAAAAATCATCGCTTTTATAATGTTTTGAAAGCTCTCTAAAAATTTTCAAATCTTTATCATCTTCTAAAAGTAAGCTTTCTGCACTTGCATCAATGCCAAGTTTTAAAGCAAAAAAACTCAAACAAAGACTTAAAATTAAAGTGATAAAGAAAGTCTTTTTAGGATTTTTAATGAAAATTTTTAAAAGCTTTGCTAACATTATTCAAAGCTAACTTGTTCTAGTTTTTTGAGCAAGGTATCAAAATCTGCATTTTCTAAAATATCACCAAATTGTGATCTATAGGTTTGAACTATACTTATACCTAAAATATCCACATCATAAATCAACCAATTTCCATTATCATTGTAAAATTTAAACACAACAAATTTTTCTTCTCCGTCTATCATCATTGAAGAATTAAGAAAATATCTTTTATCATTTTTTTGTTCTCCATCCTTAACTTTCAAAACCTCATCTTTATAAAGGCTAAGTTTATCACTAAAACTTTTTTTAAGACTGGCTTCAAATTGTTTATTGAATTCTGCTTGCTGTGCTGGACTAAGCTTATCATAGTATTTTGAAAGGCTTAATTTTGCCATCAATTTAAAATCAAAAATTCCATCAAAAAGCTTAAAAATTGCGTCAGCGGCAACTTTTTTATCACCTTTTGTTTGCTTTAAAAGTTCTAAACTTTTATCAATATTTGTTTGCATTGTCGTAGCAATTTCATTTAAAGGCAGAGCAAAAGCATTAAGGCTTAAAAACAAAATCACAATCCATTTTTTCATCTTTTCTCCTATTTACTAAGTTCTATACGCCTTTGTTCATAAGCATCACGCAAAAAAGGATAAACATTTGGCGTATTATGATAAAATTCATCAAGTTCATCGAGTCTAAAAGACAGCTCATTACCAAAACCATACGCACTTACAGCTATTTCAAGCCAAGTTGGGTCAATATAAGCTGTAGGCTGTAAAAACCAATCCACAGGCAAGGATAAAGTATCTCTTAGATTGCTAGGACCTAGCACAGGTAAAACGATATGAAAACCGCTTCCTACTCCCCAATGAGCTAAAACTATCCCTATATCAGCAGGGTGTTTTTGAATTCCCATTACACTTGCAACATCTCTAACTCCACCAAAACCTAAAGTGATATTAGCTAAAAACCTCTTAAATTCATCTCCTGCTTCTCTAAATTTAAACTGAAAAACATTTCCTATAAATCTTAAAGGTGCGAGCAAATTATCAAAAAAATTCCTTACTCCCGTGCGAAAAAATTCAGGGGTTATAGTATTATAACCCTTTAAAACCGGTTTAAAACCATAATCATACAAAGCTATATTAAAACTTGTCATCATTTTATTATACCCAGAAATAGGATCATTTACCTTATAGCTTAAATATTCTTCTTCGAATTCGTCTAAATTTGTTTCATCTGCAAACGAAACAACATTTAAAAAAATGAAAAAAGCCAAAAGCAAACGCCAACTTTTCAAGCACACTCCTCAATTTATTTTAGAAAACAATTTTAAATAAATTTTGCCATTATAACAAAAATAAAAACGAATTTTGTAAATAAAAATGCTTCACTAAAATATCAAAATTCTAAAATCACACTTACTTAGTTAAAAATTTTGCCTTTTTATAAACCCTAAATTTTAAGATTTTACAAAAATCACTCAAGTTTTATATCCCAAAAAAAATCCACCCATTCTTTAGCCTCTTTAACCTTAAAATCAGGTGTTAAAGAGGCAGATTTTTTATAAAAAATCGTAGCGATTTTAAGCTCTATATGAGGAAATTCTTTCTTTAAAATTTTGCAAATTTCAGCCAAACTTTCTCCACTATCGACTATATCATCAATGAGTAAGATTTTTTGGTAAGCCTTAAGATTTGGAATATTAAAAATTTTTACCTTATCAAGCTTTGTCGTTTCTTCATAATGAATGGAATTGAGCGAAAAAAGATTGCGGTTGTTTAAAGCTACAGCTAAAGAATGTCCTAGACTCATTCCACCTCTTGCGACAGCTAAAAGAACTTCGGGTTTAAAATCTTTTTGAATTTCTTTTGCTAAAATTTTTACATCCTCTTTAAAGTCCTCATAGGCATAAAAAAACATTTCTTTTTCCTTATTTTATTGCAAAGCGATAAGTAAAAAATTTCCTAAAGAAATCAAGCTTAAAACTATAATGCCAAGATTGATTTTATCCCATTCGCGTTTAAAAATTCTTACGAGCAAATAAGAAAGAAAACCAAAGGCAAAACCCGTTGTAATAGAATAAGTAAAAGGCATCATAATAATAGTAAAAAAGCTCGCTACAGCTATAGCACTGTCTTTAAAATTTATATTTTTTACTTCCATAAACATCAAAATTCCTACCATAATAAGCACAGGATAAATGGCATTTGCAGGAATAGCTTTAAAAACAGGTAATAAAAAAAGCGTAAAAACAAAACAAATAGCCACTACTAAAGCACTAAGTCCTGTTCTACCGCCACTTTCAACCCCTGTGGCACTTTCAACAAAAGCAGTAACCGTAGAAGTTCCTATTATAGCTCCTAAGGCTGAATTTGTTGCATCTGCCATTAAAGTTTTTCCTAGTTTTTTTTCTCCATTTTTTGAATCATCAAAAATTTTCCCTCTTTCACCTACACCGGTAATTGTCCCTATACTATCGAAAAGCTGAGTGATGAAAAAAGTTAAAATGATAGGTATCATAGTAATGTGCAAAGCACTTTTAATATCAAGCTTTAAAAAAATAGCTCCTAGACCATTTTGGGTGCTAAAATTTGGTAAAGAAAAAATTTGCGTAGGAAAGCTTGAATCATCTAAATGAAAAGTCCAAGCAATCACAGAACTTAGCAATACCCCTAAGATAAAAGCTCCTCGTAGTCTTATAGCCCAAAAAAATACTATCAAAGCAAGAGTGAAAATTCCAAAAAGCACACGAGAATCTTTAAAATTTCCTATACTGACTAAAGTATCTTTATTATATACTATGACGCCCATTTGACTTAAACCTAAAAAAGCTATAAAGCAACCTATACCCGCACAAATAGCAAGACGCAAATCTTTAGGGATATTGCGTATAATCCAAAGACGAAAATGAGTAAAAGAAAGTGCAAGAAAAATAATGCTTGAGATAAAAACCGCTCCCAAAGCACTTTGCCAAGGTATATTTTGACCTAAACAAACCGCAAAGGTAAAATAAGCATTTAAACCCATTCCAACACTCATAGCGACTGGAGTATTTGCAAAAAAGGCATTAAAAGCACTTGCGATGATAGTAATTAAAGCTGTGGCAGTAATCAAAGCTTCTATAGGCATACCTGTATTTCCTACTATGCTAGAATTTACAGGGATAATATAAACCATAGCTAAAAAAGTTGTAAGACCTGCTATAACTTCAGTTTTTAAATTTGTATTGTTTTCTTTAAGTTTGAAAGGATTTATTTTATCTCCTTAGTAAGTTTTTAGCTCATTATACAAACTATCGCGTTCGACGGGGATAAGATTTGAAGTTTTGATTAAATCTATAAAGGTTTTGAGTTTTGTTCCCTTAGCACTTTTTGCCCCTCCTGCACTTTGTATGCTTTCTTTTTCTATGGTTCCATCTAAATCATTTGCCCCAAATTCTTGTGCAACCATTGCTAAATTTAAACCCATAGTTGCCCAATAAGCCTTGATATTTTTGATATTATCCAAAACAAGCCTTGATATAGCAATGGTTTTCAAAATTTCCTCACTATCAAGTGGATTTTCTATATTTAAAAAATTATTTTCGTGCTGATAAACCAAAGGAATAAAACAATTAAATCCCCCGCTCTCATCTTGCAAGGTGCGAAGTCTTATCATATGGTTTGTTCGGTGCTCTCTTTGTTCTATATGTCCAAAAAGCATAGTTGCGTTGCTTTGTTTGCCTTTTTGATGCCAAAGTTTGTGAATTTTAAGCCAATTTTCACTACTTACCTTACCTTTGCAAATTTTTTTGCGAATTTCCTCATCAAAAATTTCAGCTCCACCTCCGGGCATACTATCTACGCCGTATTCAAGCATTTTATCAATCACTTCTTCATAGCTTAAATCAAAACGGCGATGCAAAAAATCCACTTCAGCGGCTGTCATCGCTTTGATATGAATTTGTGGATATTTTTCTTTTATCATCTTAAAAATCTCTAAATACCATTGCCAAGTTGTGTCTTTGTTGTGAGCTGAAACGATATGCACTTCTTTTGTGCCTCTTATTAGAGTTTCTTCAACCACTTGCATAATCTCTTCGTGGCTCATAAGATAAGGATTTGGATTTTTGCGGTGTGCTGAAAAAGCACAAAATTTACAAGTATCTGCACAAATATTTGTAGGATTAATATGACGATTGATATTAAAATACACCTTTTTTCCGTGAAGCTTTGTTCTTTTTTGATGAGCGTATTTAGCTAGAGTAAAAAGGTCTAGCTCCCAAAGTTTATTTGCTTCTTCTTCGTTTAATCTTTCTTCGTTTTCTAATTTCTTAAGTAAGGTTTTCATCACTTCTATCACCTAATTTTAATAATGATTTGAAAAAGAGTTTAGCAAAAAAAGCCAAAATAAAAGTTAAATTTGTTAGAATTTATTTTAAATTTATCAAAAAAGTGAGCTGTTTTGCCAAATAAAGACTTAGAAAAATTAAAACTTGAACGCGTTCAAAATCAAAAGCAATACTTTAAATATTTTTTAAGACAAGGTGCTTTTAGTTTGCATTATTCTAAAGAAATGGATTATTTTATTAAACAAGCTTATGAAAGCGTTTTGAAAGATTATTTTGAGAATTTTTTACCCCAACAAGAACTCATTCCTTTTTGCGTGCTTGCAAACAATCACTATGCTACAAATAGCCTTTGTGTAAATGAAGCTGTGCCTTTGATTTTTGTTTATAAAGACATTAAAGCTTATCATTTAAAACCTATGATTAAGGCTTTTATTGAGGTTTTAAATGATTTGCATTTGCAACTTGATTATAGTATTATCGAACTTAAGGGTTTAAGAAATATTGCTAAAGACGGCATACAAATGCGTTTTATTTGTGGTTCTAAAATCTTATTTAAAAAGATTAAACAAGAATTTGAAGAGTTTTTAAAAGAAAACAAAGAAACTCTAGCAAGGACTTTACTTGAAAATTTTAAGAATACAAAACTTCCTTTTTTAAAACAAGAATTTGATATTAAAAAAGATTTTGGTGGTTTAAATGATTTAAGAAAACTTGAGAATTTACTTGCTCTTTTTAAGGATTCTCCAAAAAATTATGCCCTTAATTTCATTGATGAAAAGTCTTTAAGTGAATTGCGTTTAGCAAGCGAGTTTTTACTTTCTTTAAAATCGGCTTTGAATTTGCAAAGCGGAAAAGATGATGATGAGTTTTTATTTGCAAAACTTGATGAGCTTGTAAAGCTTTTGCATAAAAAAGACCAAAAAAATTTTAATGCTAAAGAACTTTTGGTGCAAAAAGCTCTGCAAAGTATGCATTTAGTGGGTTTATATGCTTATTTTTTAGCTTCAAAAATACAAAATAAACACTTCAATGAAGCTTTTTTAGAGAATTCAAATGTGCTTTTTTTAACAAAAGATTTTAAGAATTTAAATGAGGCTTTGGAATTTTTAGAGCTTTTGGAGGATAAAGATTATAATTTTGACTTAGCTTTTATAATGGCTTTTAAAAATTTGAGTTTTGATAAAGAAGAATTAGAAAAAGGCCTAAAAATTTTTGAAAGATTTTTTTACAAAAAACATAGCTTTTGCATTTTAAAGCTTTTGCTTGATAGCGGGCTTTTAAAAGAGCTTTGCAAACCCATTTCAAGGTTTTTAAGTGATGAGGAAAGTGATTATAGTTTTGATGTGCAGGCTTTTTTAACCCTTTGTGAATTTGAAAAAGAGCAAGACAATTTTGAGCTTTTAAGAGGGCTTAAAGATGAAGAAAAAATGGTTTTAAAACTTGTAATTCTTCTTAGTGCAATCAGCAATGAAAACGAAGTTTCAATGGCAAGTATTTATAGAACTTATACTTTAAAATTTAATATAAAAGCCCAAAATTTAGAGCTTGGGCTTAGGATTTTTAAGAATTTTAATGCCCTTAAAGAACTTGTTGAAAAAGAGGATATTTATAATCCTATGATTATTTCAGCTTTGCTTTCTAAGGTTGAAAATTTAAGAACTTTAGAGCTTTTGTATATTTTAACTCTCATTAAAGCTAAAGCTTTAGGTGCAAATGCATTTTTTTATAAAGCCCTTGATAAACTCTTTGACAATGCTAAAGAAGGTTTTGAAGATGAAAATTTGCTCGAAGAAAGTGCAAAAAGAGTTAAAAAAGAACTCACTCTTAAAAGAACAAAGATTTTTTTGGAGCTTGATGGGCTTTTGCAAGATAAAATTATACATATTAAATCGGGTCTTTTTATCATTAAAAACAGCTTTGAGGATATTATTAATATTTCTAAACTTGCAAAAAACAATGATTTTAAATTTTGGCTTGAAAATGAACCCAATTTAAATTTACAACTCATTGCTTTAAAAGGCTTTAATCTGGGTATAATTTTAAATTCTTTAACGAATTTAAATCTTGTTTATATGAGTTTTTTTGAACTCTTTGATGATAAAATTTATCTGAAATTTGAATACGATAATATACTGAGTGATGAACAAAAAAATAAGCTTGTAAGCCTTTTAAATTCAAATTTACAAAGCCCTATGAAAAATAAAATCAAAAAACCAATCATTAAAAAAGATGAGCTAAAATTAGACTTAAATTATTCTAAAATTTATGCGAAATTAAACCTAAATACTAAGGACCAACAAGGTTTAATGGCATTTTTGATGAATGTTTTTAATAGGCTTGGCTTGAGTTTGAGTACAGCTAAAATTCAAACCATAAGACAAAGAACGAGAAATACTTTTATTTTTCAAAAAGATGAGGCTTTCTTAGCCAAAGAAAAAGACTTAATCACTTCTTTAATAAGCGAGTAAAAATGTGCGGAATTGTAGGTTATATAGGAAAAAATGAAAAAAAACAAATCATTTTAAATGGTTTAAAAGAGCTAGAATACAGAGGTTATGATAGTGCTGGAATGGCAGTGATGAAACAAGGAGAACTTAGCTTTTTTAAAGCTGTTGGCAAACTTGAAAATTTGGTTCATAAATGCAGCGATTTTTCAAGCGATGGTGAGGGTCTTGCTATAGGACATACAAGATGGGCAACGCACGGAAAACCTAATGAAATTAATGCTCATCCGCATTTAGGAGAGTATTCTTGCGTCATTCACAATGGTATTATAGAAAATTATAAAGAACTTAAAGAAAAACTTCTTAGAGAAGGTGTGGAATTTTTAAGCCAAACAGATACTGAAATCATTGTTAAGCTTTTCGAGTTTTATGCTAAAAAAATGGATACTTTTACCGCTTTTAAAAAAAGTATTGAAGAGCTTCGTGGAGCTTTTGCAATTTTGCTTATCTCTAAAAAAGATGAAAATAAAATATTTTTTGCTAAAAATGGAGCTCCTTTAATCGTGGGCAAAAATACTAAGAAAGAATTTTGGTTTGCTTCAGGTGATGCTCCTTTGATAGGCTTTTGTGATGAGGTAATTTATTTAGAGGATTTGAGTTTAGGCTATGCAAGTAAAGATGAACTCGTAATTTATGAAAATGAACATTTAAAAAATAATGCTTTTGTGAAGTTAAACAACGATAAAAACTATGCTCAAAAAGATGGTTTTCGCTTTTTTATGGAAAAAGAAATTTATGAACAAAGTAGAGTCTTAAACGAAGTTTTAATGGGTAGAATCAAGGGTGATGAGGTGGTTTTTGATGAGCTTGAGAATGAAAATTTAACAGACATTGATGAAATCACACTTTGTGCGTGTGGTACAAGCTATCACGCTGCACTTGTAAGCATGTATTTGTTTGAAAGGGTGGCTAAGATTAAAGCAAGGGTTGAAATAGCAAGTGAATTTCGCTACCGCAATGCTTTAGTGAAAAAAAATTCTCTTTTTATCGTTATTTCCCAAAGTGGCGAGACTGCAGATACCTTAGAAGCCCTTAAAATCGCTAAAGAACAAGGAGCAAAAACCTTTGCAATTTGCAATGTAGATAATTCTAATATTGTGCGTTTAGCACACTTAAGTTTGCTTACTCGTGCGGGGATTGAAAAAGGGGTTGCTTCAACTAAGGCTTTTGCAACCCAAGTTTTAACCCTTTGGATGCTTGCAATCTTTATTGCACAAAAAAAGAATTTTAATGTAAGTGATGAAGTTAAAGCCCTTCTTCACACTCCAAGCTGTGTTGTGGTAAAACAAAGCTTACACGATAAAATTCACCGCCTTTCTAAAAGATATTTAGACGGACACGGCTTTTTTTATATAGGACGTGATGTATTTTATCCTTTAGCTTTAGAAGGTGCTTTAAAACTCAAAGAGCTTTCGTATTTGCACGCGGAGGGTTATCCTGCAGGAGAGATGAAACACGGACCTATAGCTTTGGCAGACTCTAAGCTTTATACTATTGCTTTAATGCCTGCAAATTTGCTCTATGAAAAAACTAGGTCTAATGTCGAAGAACTTATTGCTAGGGATTCTACCTTGTTAAGCATTTCGCCTCTTAGTTTTGATTTAAGCGATGATTTTATTAAAACCACAGAGCAAAGCCATTATATGTGTGAATTTTTTGAGATGATGCTTATCACACAGCTTTTGGCAATGGAAATTTCTATAAGGCTTGGAAATGATGTGGATATGCCACGCAATCTCGCTAAAAGTGTAACAGTAGAGTAAATTTGTTTTTATTTTAATTTTTAAATGCAAGAACACACAATTAAATTAATCATAAATTCTTTTTAGCTTTTTTCAATATTTTGTAAATCATTTTAACATTTGTGTTATAATTTTGTAGATTTTATATTTAAGGAGAAGAATTATGGATTACAGAATCGAGCACGATACTATGGGTGAAATCAAGGTCCCAAATGACAAATACTGGGGAGCTCAAACTGAAAGAAGTTTTGAAAATTTTAAAATTGGTATTGAAAAAATGCCAAAGGTTTTAATCTATGCTTTTGCAAATCTTAAAAAATCTCTAGCTTTAGTTAATAACAAACTTGGAAAACTTGATGATGCAAAGAAAAATGCTATTGTTCAAGCTTGCGATGAAATCATTGCGGGTAAATTTGATGATAATTTTCCTTTAGCAATTTGGCAGACAGGTTCAGGCACACAAAGCAATATGAATATGAATGAAGTAATTGCAAATCGTGCAACTGAAATTATGGGAGGGGATTTTAGAAAAGAAAAACTTGTTCATCCAAATGACCACGTAAATATGTCTCAAAGTTCAAACGATACTTTTCCAACAGCAATGAGCATTGTTGCGGTTGAACAAGTAGAAAAGAAGCTTATTCCGTCTTTAGATAAACTCATTGCAACTTTTGAAAAGAAAGTCAAAGAATTTGAAGGGATTATTAAAATCGGTAGAACTCACCTTCAAGATGCTACTCCGCTAACCTTGGCACAAGAATTTAGTGGTTATCTTTCTATGCTTTTGCATTCAAAAGAGCAAATCATTGCTTCGTTACCAACCTTAAGAGAACTTGCTATAGGAGGAACTGCTGTTGGAACAGGACTTAATGCTCACCCAGAACTTAGCCAAAAAGTTAGTGAAGAATTAACCAAACTCATAGGAACAAAATTCGTTTCAAGTCCAAATAAATTCCACGCTCTTACCAGCCACGATGCGATTAATTTTACGCACGGAGCTATGAAAGGTTTGGCGGCGAATTTGATGAAAATTGCAAACGATGTAAGATGGCTTGCATCAGGTCCTAGATGTGGACTTGGTGAGCTTAGAATACCTGAAAATGAACCGGGAAGCTCTATAATGCCGGGAAAAGTAAATCCTACTCAATGCGAAGCTATTACTATGGTTGCCGTTCAAGTTATGGGAAATGACGCTGCGATTGGTTTTGCAGCAAGTCAAGGAAATTTTGAACTTAATGTATTTAAGCCTGTAATCATTTATAATTTCTTACAAAGCCTTGATTTACTCGCTGATTCTATGCATTCGTTTAACATTCATTGTGCTGTAGGAATTGAACCAAATAAAGAAAAAATCGATTATAATTTACATAATTCTTTAATGTTAGTAACCGCACTTAACCCACACATCGGTTATGAAAATGCCGCTAAAGTTGCTAAAAATGCTCATAAAAAAGGTATTTCTCTTAAAGAAAGTGCGATGGAATTAAAACTTGTAAGCGAAGAGGACTTCAAAAAATTTGTTGATCCTACCAAAATGATAGGTCCAAAAGCCTAAATTTAAGCCTCATTTTTGAGGCTTTTTAAGTCTTTAGAATTAAGGTTTATTAACCTTATAATTTCTCTACTCTATACCCTCGGTAGCTTTTTACACAAAAAGCAAACATTTGCTAAAATATTGCGTATGATAGTAGAATTTACTTGCACTGATTGAGTTAAAAACTCGCTAGTTAAGTCAAGATGCCTTTAATATTAAAAAGGCGGCTTAAAATAACGAAAGTGATTGTTAATCGACTTAAAATTTGTATTCTTACATCTGACTAACACAGCTCACCATCATCTAGATTAAATTGACTTAAAGAACCCTCTTTAGCCTGAACACAAATAAAGCCAAATTCATCATTTCCGCTATTTTCAATGGTGCGTGAAACACTAGGAGCTACACGAACGGCCGAGCCTTCCTTAAGCTCAATTTTTTCTCCATCAAGTGTGATAATACCTGTGCCTTTTATGCAAATATACACTTCTTCATTTTGCTTATGTTTATGATTAAAAGGGAGTTTAAAACCCTTTGGGACTACATTAAGCGAAATTTCGCAGCTTGTA
>JAFLRU010000022.1 GCA_022511325.1 Campylobacter sp. | reverse complement strand
TTAGCAGAAAAAACTCAAAAAAGTTTGATAGATATTGAAACAAATACAAATATATTAACTAAAACTATCAATGATATTGGAATTACTATCAAAAAAAAAACTTCAAAAATATCACAAATCAATGGTTCTATAGGAGAGCTTAATCAAATCAATCAAGAAAGTTTTTCTATGACTGAAGAGATTAAAACAATTTCTGAAGAATTAATGAAACTCGCAGATAATGTAGTAAAAACTGCAAAATCCATTCGTTTTTAAACTTAAAAGGTAAAGATTTAATCTTTACCTTTTAACTTGATTTTAATTTATAAAGTTAAGATAAATTCTTAAATTTTTAAGATATAAATTCACCTTTTTTTAAACTGCTTTGGTTAAAATGCTAAAAAAATTAGGAAAAATTTATATGCAAAATTTTCGTATGCAAAAAATTAAAAGCGATATTTTAACTAAAGTTTTAACTCAGATTGAAGTTTATGATGAGAAAGAATACAGCAAAAATGATGTTTTAAAGGCTCTAAATAGTGAGTATTTGAGCATAGAGAATTTAAAAGCCTTACTTTCGAGTGCAGCAGAAGATTTAATCGAAGATTTAGCTTTTAAAGCCTCTAAAATCAAACAAAAATATTTTGGCAATAATGTTTCTTTATTTACTCCTCTTTATCTTTCAAATTTTTGCAATAGTAAATGTGTGTATTGTGGTTTTCAAAAAGGAAATAAAATTGCAAGAGCAAAACTTGATGAAAATGAGATCAGAGAAGAAATGCAAGCAATTTCAAAGACAGGTTTGCAAGAAATTTTAATGCTAACAGGTGAAGGTAGGGAATTTGCAAGTGCTGAATATATAGCAAAAGCTTGCGAAATTGCAAGAGAATATTTTAAGGTTGTAGGGGTTGAAATTTATGCGATGAATATCGATGAATATGAGCTTTTACACGAAAAGGGTTGCGATTATGTTACGGTTTTTCAAGAAACTTACAATCCTATCAAATACTCAAAAATTCATCTTGCAGGTGAAAAAAGTGTTTTTGATTATAGATTTAACGCTCAAGAGAGGGCTTTAAGAGCTGGAATGAGAGGAGTTGCTTTTGGAGCTTTGCTTGGCATCGATGATTTTAGAAAAGATGCCTTAGCTACTGCTTTGCACGCATATTTTTTACAACAGCTTTATCCAAGTGCTGAAATTTCAATATCCATTCCGCGTTTGCGTCCTATAATCAATAATGCTAAAATTCACCCTAAAGATGTGAGTGAAAAGCGTCTTTTACAGGTTCTTTGTGCATATCGTTTGTTTTTGCCCTTTGCTCATATTACAATTTCAAGCCGAGAAAGACAAGGTTTTAGAGATGAAGTTATCAAACTTGGAGCAAGTAAAATGAGTGCTGGAGTAAGCGTGGGTATAGGAGAACACAAAGGAGAAAAAAAAGGAGATGAGCAATTTGAAATTTCTGATGATAGAAGTGTAAAAGAAATTTTAACAATGCTTGAAAATTCAGGACTTCAAGTTGTAATGAGTGATTATGTGGGATAAAAAAATTGTCGCTATAAGTGATAGAAAGTGTGTTGAGGGTGATTTTTTAAAACATATTGAGCAGCTTACAAAGGTAAATATTGATGCTTTAGTGCTTAGAGAAAAGGATTTGAGCGAATTTGAATATTATGATTTGGCTAAAGAGGTTTTAAAAATTTGCTCAAAAGCTAAAACTACTTGTTTTTTGCATTATTTTGATAGAGAATGCCTAAAGCTTGGACATCGTTATTTTCACGCTCCTCTTTCTTTGTTAAGAAAGGAGCCAAAACTTGCAAAATTTTTTCATATTTTAGGAAGTTCAGTGCATTCTAAAGAAGAACTTCTCGAAGCTATGACTTATAAGGTTAATTATGCTTTTGTTGGACATATTTTTGAGAGTTCTTGCAAAGTGGGTTTAGAACCTAGGGGTTTAACTTTTCTAAAAGAAATGCTTGATTTTAGTAAAATTCCACTTTATGCTATAGGTGGAATCAATGTCCAAAATATTGCCGAATTTAAAGACTTAAATGTGGCTGGAGTATGTATGAGAGAAAGTTTAATGCGTGAAAAAGAACTTAAAAATTATATCAATGATTGCAGAGAAAAACTTGAAAATTAATGTTTTTGCAAAGTGAAAAAAGGAGTTGTCAATGAAGAAAATTTTTTGGATTTTGCTTTTTAGTTCTTGTTTGGTCTATGCTTATGAACTTAAAGAGCTTTTGGGTTTTAAAAATCCAAGAAGTATTTTTGCAAACCAAGAGGCAGTTTTTGTTTCAAACATAGGTGAAAAAACAAATTTTTTGATAAAAGATAAGGGCGGATTTATCTCAAAACTTAGCAAAAATGGTGATATGATTGATGAAAAATTCATTATGGGACTTGATAGACCTTCAAGTATGCTTCAAATTGATTATACGCTTTTTGTGTTAGATATTGATAGACTTCTAGCCTTTGATATAAGAAGCACGGAGCAGCTTTTTGATTTATTTATTAATGAAAGAAGCGATTTAAATCGTATTGTAAAGCTTAATGACAACACCTTGCTTATCGGCGATAATGCAAATTCAACTCTTTATAAAATCGACCTTCAAACAAGAACTTATGAGGAAGTTCTAAGTTTAGATACAAATAAATTTGGAAATATGAGTGATTTTACTTTCATAAAAAACAAAATTTATATCATTGCTTCAAATAAAGATAAAAACACGCTCATAAGTGTATATGATATGAGCAATAAAAATATTAAACTTTTAAAAGAAGAAAAAGCAAATTTCAATACTATCATTGCATACGAAAACGATGTTTTATTAAGTGATAATTCAAACGGACAGCTTTATCGTCTTAATTTAAGCAATAAAAAGGGAGAAGCCTTAAAAATAGACAAACTTAACGCCATTACCGATATGTTTTTAGATAATAAAATTTTATGGCTTGTGCAGTTAGAGCAACAAAAGGTGCTTAAAATTTTGCTTAAAAACTAATTTTGTTATTTTACAAAGCTTTAGTCCTTGCTTTAAGCCATTTTAAAGCCTTTTTATCAAGCTTTGTAAGTTTTGGAGCAAGCTTTTCATATACTTTTTGATGATAAGCATTAAGCCAAGATTTTTCTTCAAAACTAAGCATTTTTTTATCGATACATTTTAACTCAAAAGGACAAAGAGTAAGAGTTTCAAAACACAAAAATGTTCCAAACCCTTTTTCTTTAGGATTTTTAACCTTTACATTTAAGGCAAGATTTTCAAGTCTTATCCCCCAAAGATTTTTCCTATAAATTCCGGGTTCAATGGAGCTTAGCATTCCTTCTTTGGCTTGATTATGAGTGTTTGAAGAACTAAAACAAGAAATGCTTTGAGGAGCCTCGTGCACATTTAAAAAATATCCTACTCCGTGCCCTGTGCCGTGTGCGTAGTCTAAACACTGCTCCCATAAAGTCTTTCTAGCAAGAGAATCTAGCATCGACATAGTGATATTTTGCGGAAAAACAGCACGAGCTAAGCCAATGTGGGCTTTTAAAACAAGGGTATAATCTCTTTTTTGCTTTGCATTCACTTTTCCAATAGGCACAACGCGGGTAATATCTGTCGTACCGTTTTTATATTGTGCTCCTGAATCTATAAGTAGAAGTCCATTACCTTTTATTTTCGCACAATTTTTTATATCCGCTTTATAATGTACAAAAGCCCCGTTTTGATTAAATCCTGCTATGGTTGCAAAACTATTGCTGATATAAAATTCACTTTTAGCCCTAAATTCAGTGATTTTTGTATCAATATCCACTTCGTTAATTTTTTGATTTTTTGCTAAATTCTCCTCAAGATGAGCAAAAAATCTACATAAAGCCACTCCATCTTCTACCATAGCTTCCTTAATATGAGCAATCTCTTTATCATTTTTACACGCTTTTAAAAGGGTGCTAGGATTTATTTCATCGATAATTTCAACACTTGAGTGAAGATAGGTTAAAATTAAAGCTGTAGTTTTTGAACTTTGAATGAGTAAGATTGTGTTTTTAAGTTTTTTTAGCTCGTTTTGAAGTTCATTTGGTTTTTTAATAAAAATTCCATCTTTTTCAAGTTTGCTTTGAATTTTTATATCGATTTTATTTTTATCAACGAAAAGTAAGGCTTTATCTTTAAATATGAGTAAATGGCTTAAAAACACAGGGTTAAAATCTATATCTTTACCCCTTAAATTCGTAATCCAAGCTATATCATCAAGACTTGAAATGAGATGAATATTTGCCTTAAATTCTGCCATTTTTTCACGCACAAGCCTTAATTTTTGTGTTCTTGTATGAGAGCAAAATTTGGCTTCGTGTTCGTAAATTTCATCTTTTGGTAAATGAGGTCTTTGCTTCCAAATGGCAGAAATTAAATCTTTGTGGATAAGCTTGCAATTTTCATCAAGTTCTTTTTTTAAATAAATAGGCAAAACAGAAAAATCGGTTGCTACACAAGTTTTTTTATCACAATTTTTTTTCAGCCATTTTAAAAAAGTATGATTTGCACTTTGTTCTTCTAATATAATTTCACTGCCCAAAAGCTCTCTTTGAGCTTGAAGATAATATCTACCATCAGTGAATAAAAAAGCATTTTTTTGCGAAACAATTAAAGTCCCAGTAGAACCTGTAAATCCACTCATAAAAGCCCTTGTTTGATAAAATTCACTGATATATTCGCTCAAATGCGGGTCTGAAGTTAAAACCATATAAATATCAATGTTGTTTTCACGCATAAGTTTGCGTAGTTTTTCAACCCTTTCTTTATAAATATTCATTTTTATTCCTTATTTTGATTTGTATCATTATATACGATAAAAGCAATTTTTAAGCTAAGATTTAAATTCAAATTATGAGTGTTTTCAAGTTCAATACTTTCGAGTTTAAAAGGTGGGTTAGAATTTTCTAATTCTTGTATAAACTCAAGTAAAGGCTCGAATTCTCCCCCAATTTGCAATATCAAATCATATTTTTTAAAGTATTTTTCCTCATTTTCAAAACTTTGTGAATCTTTGATTTTAAGCTTATATTTTTGGGTAAGTTGCTCAAGCTTAGCAATATAATTTTCATAACTTACATTAAAAATTTGTGTTTTAAAATGATAAGATTCAAGACTTTGTTTTAAAAGCTCAAGCTCTTTTTCTAATTTCATTTTATCCTTTTGTAAAATGAAATTTTGTTCTTTTTTCTCTAATAATTCTTGCTCATCAAGACTTATAATTTCATCGAAAAAATCTTTTAAGTATCCTTCATAGCTTTTAAATCCTAAAAATATTCCTAAAAGTGCTAAAAAAACTAAAAATAAAATTTTCTCTCTTAAACTTAAATTTTCTAAAAATAAAGAAATTTTATTCATTTTCATAGCCTAAGATTAAGTAATTTTTATCTTGTTTTAAAATTTTAAATAAGGATTCATTTTTAAAAGAATTAAGAGCCTTATCTAGATTTTCTTTGTCGTTAAAAACAAGCTTTATTTCTTTATTTTCAAGGTTTAAAACTGAAATTTTAATAGAGCTTTGATTTAGAATTTCTATAATTTGACTCAAGATTAAAATTCTGTCTTTATGGGGATAAAAATTATAGCTTAAGGTTTGGAGCAATTCTTCGTTTTTTTCAAGTAAAATCTTATTTTGATTTAAAGATGCATTAAGTTTTTCAAGTTCCTCGTTTAAAAGTTTTGACTTTAAATTAAGGGTTTTAAGTTCGTTTTTAAGATTTTCATTGCTTTGTTTTGTATTTTCGTTTTGCTTAAATTTAGGATAATCAAGAACCATTAAAAACACTAAAGTTCCAAGATAAAAAACAAAGAAAACAACTATAAAGCTAATATAAGTTTTGATTTGCTTTTTTTCTTCTTTTATAAAATTTGCATCGATATTAAGATGTTTATGGCTTAACTCGCTTAGACTTTGTAAGGCATTTTCTTTGAAAAAACTTTCAAGCTCAATGTGATTTTTAAGAGTTTTTTGTTTAAAAAATTCTCCAAAATTAAACTCATCGCAAAAAGTGATAAGAATTTCGCTTTTATTGTATTCAAAGAGCTGCAAAATTCTACCTTGCTCAAAAAGCATTTGAGAGAAAAAATCCTCTTTATTAAGCTTGTTTCTTTCATCAATATCCTTAAGGCTAAATTGAGGCAGGTTTCTTACATTGCTTAATTTCGCATTTTGATAAAAACACAAGAATGCAAATTTTTTATCAAAAACTAAAACGGCAAAATTCCTTTGCTTTATGAGTTTTTCATCAAATAAAGTCCCAAAAATCAAAGGCTGAGGGTAACAAAATTCCTTTTGATTTAAATTGTTAATATGAGTTAAAAATATGTGATATTTGTTTTGCTCTTTAAAAAAACTCATTTGATATTCAAACATAGGGCTTAAACCAAGCTCTATAATACTTTGTTCAAACAAAAAATCGTTTTGGAATTCTCCTTCTTTTTGAAGGTAAAAAAGCTCATCAAAAGGAATAAAATGATTTTTATTCTTCATAATTTAAAAGCTTTTTTAAAAGAATTTCATCTTTTTGCCAATTTTTTTTAACTTGCACAAAGAGTTTTAAAAGCACCTTTTTTCCAGCAAGTTTAGCAATTTTTATCCTCGCAGCTTTTCCTATCCTTTTAAGGGTAGTTCCATCTTTTCCTATGAGCATTGCTTTATGTGAATTTGTATCTGTAATAATAGAAGCTTCTAAAATTAAAAGTTCTTTGGTGTCCCTAAATTTTGAGATTAAAACTTCACTTGAATAAGGCAACTCATCACTTACATTTTCATAAAGTGCCTCTAAAATAAAATCTTTGAAAAGCTCTTTTTGCGTGCTTGTCGTAAGAAATTCCGGGTCAAAAAAGTATTCGTGTTCAGGCAAATATTTTACAAGCTCATCTAAAAGGATTTTTTTGCAACCTTTTTTCTTGTAAGAATATGGAATAATAGCCTTAAAATCATTAAATTTAGAATATTCTTCAAGTTTTTTAAATAAGGCTAAATCATCACTTAAATCAATTTTATTAAGAGCAATGATGTGTGGAACTTTAGGATTTAAACTTAAAAAATTTTCATAGTCTTTAAGTTCATCAAAAACGCTTGCTGTAAATAAAATCAAATCGCAATCTGATATTGATTTAATCGCACTTTGCACAAGCATTTGATTCAAAAGTTTAGTGCTTTGATGAAGTCCGGGAGTGTCTGTAAATATGATTTGATGATTTTCGTGCATTACTATGGCTTTAATTTTGCGTCTTGTGGCATTTTGCTTGTGAGAAACAAGAGCAATTTTCTCTTCAAGCAAAGAGTTAATGAGTGTGCTTTTTCCTGCATTACTCCTGCCTATAACGCTTATAAAGCCTGATTTCACAAAATATACCTCGCAAGGTCTTTATTTTCGACAATTTCACTAAGTTTTTCTTCTACCATTTTTTTATCCACAACAAATTTCTTTCCTGCGTATTCATTAGCTTCAAAACTTAAATCTTCTAAAAGCTTTTCAATCACAGTGTGAAGGCGTCTAGCACCTATATCTTGCATTTCTTCATTAGCTCTGCTTGCAATTTTTGCAATTTCTTTAATCGCCTCATCTTCAAATTCAAGTTCTAAATTTTCAGTTTTTAAAAGTTCAGTGTATTGTTTAAGAAGAGAATTTTTAGGACGCGTAAGAATTTCATAAAGAATTTTATCATCCAAGCTATCAAGCTCAACTCTTAAAGGAAATCTTCCTTGAAGTTCTGGAATTAAATCACTTGGTTTGCTTAAATGAAAAGCACCTGCAGCGATAAAAAGAATATGGTCTGTCTTTAAAAGTCCAATTTTAGTTTGCACATTGCTTCCCTCGACAATAGGAAGTAAATCCCTTTGAACGCCCTCTTTGCTTGGGTCTTGGCGGTTTGAATTTCCACTTGAAACAGCGATTTTATCAATCTCATCAATAAAAATAATTCCTTCATTTTCAGCCCTTTTTAAAGCTTCTATCTTAATACTTTCTTGATCAAGTATCTTTTCGCTTGCTTCATTCTTTAAAGCTTCTTTAGCATCTTTAATTTTCATTTCTTTTTTGACTTTTTTACTTCCAACACCAATAACCTTGACAATATCTTGCATTGCACCCATTTCAGGTGGTAAATTAGGATTTGTATCAAACATATTTTGAGAAAGTTCAATTTCAATCACGCTTTCATCTAAATCCTTGTTTCTAAGCTTAATCCGCATTTTTTCAAGGCTATTTTTATATTCTTCTTGTTTTTCTTCGCTCACTCCCTTTGGCAAAGGTGGAAGGAGTTTTTCTAAAATTTTATCTTCGACGAATTCATCAATCTTTTCGCGATTTTTTTCTTTTTGCTCATTTTTAACCAAATTTAAAGCTGCATTTGCAAGGTCTCTTACCATACTTTCAACATCACGTCCAACAAAACCTACTTCAGTATATTTACTTGCCTCAATTTTTATAAAAGGAAAACCCATCATTTTAGCAAGTCTTCTTGCAATTTCAGTCTTTCCAACCCCTGTTGAACCTATCATCAAAATATTTTTAGGCATAATATCATCTTGAAGTTCTGGGGAGAGTTTCATTCTGCGGTAACGATTTCTAAGAGCAATAGCTATAATTTTTTTAGCATTTTTTTGTCCGATAATATAATCATCTAAAAAATTAACAATTTCTTTAGGAGTAAGATTCATTTTGTATCCTCTATGCTATAAATTTTGATATTAGTATTTGTGTAAATGCAAATTTCTCCAGCGATTTCAAGACTTGTTTTCACAAGCTCTTCTTCATCTAAATTTGCGTGTTTTGCCAAAGCTCTAGCTGCTGAAAGTGCGTAATTTCCTCCACTTCCAATCGCAGCTATACTTCCATCTTCAGGTTCTACAACATCTCCTGTTCCTGAAAGCAAAAAAATATGATTTCTATCAAGAACGAGCATCATAGCTTCAAGTTTTCTTAAAAATTTATCCTTTCTCCATTCTTTAGAAAAATCAATAGCAGCTTTTAGTAAATCACCCTTAGAGCTTTGAAGCAAATTTTCAAACATATCAAAGAGATTGAAAGCATCAGCTGTGCTTCCTGCAAAACCTGCTAAAACTTTACCATTATTGAGCTTGCGAATTTTAACAGCATTACCTTTTAAAACTGTGTTTCCAAAGCTTACCTGCCCATCTCCACCGATGACGGATTTATTTTTGCCTTTATAAGCAAGTATAGTTGTTGCGTGAAACATTTATAAAGCCTTTATATTGATTTTAAATTGAGCGTGAATTGAATGTCCTAGCTTAACGCTAACCTCATAAAGTCCAAGTTTTTTAAAGGTTTCACACTCAAGACTTTTTTTATCAATTTCTATATTTTTTTGCTCTTTTAAAGCACTTGCAATTTCATCTTTGGTTACTCCTCCAAACAAAGCACCATTTGTTCCAACAGACTTTGAAATTTCAAGCGTGATTTGAGCTAATTCCTCTTTAAGTTTTTCTAAATTTGCAAGTTCAAAGCGTAAATTTTCAGCTTCTTTCTTTTTATCGCTTTCATATTTTCTTAAAACTTCAGTGGTTGCAGCTTTAGCAAAACCTTTGCCGATGAGAAAATTTTGTCCATAACCATCTTTAACTTCTTTAATTTCTCCCGCTTTTCCTAAATTTTTAACATCTTTAATCAACAATACTTTCATTTATTTTTCCTAAATAATGCTAGAATTTTCTTCCACTTTTTCCAGCGATAATAAGACGCAAAGCATTGAGTTTAATAAAACCTGCAGCGTCTTTTTGATTATACACCTCATCTTCTTCGAAAGTAGAATAAGCTGCATTAAACAAACTATCTTTTGCACTTTCTCTACCTATAACCATAACATTTCCTTTGTAAAGCTCGAGTTTTACCTTGCCATTAACGTGTTTTTGAGACTCGTCAATCAAGGCTTGAAGCATTATCCTTTCAGGTGAAAACCAAAAGCCATTATAGATGAGTTTTGCATATCTTGGCATAAGTTCATCTTTAAGATGAGCTGCTTCTTTATCAAGAGTAATGCTTTCTATGGCACGATGAGCTTTTAAAAGTATGCTTCCACCCGGAGTTTCATAACAACCCCTACTTTTCATACCTACAAAGCGATTTTCGACTATATCAAGTCTTCCTATGCCGTGTTTTGCACCAAGTTCATTAAGTTTTTCTAAAAGTTTTGCAGGAGAAAGCTTTTTACCATTGATTTTAACCAAATCACCTTTTTCAAACTCAAGCTCTATGATTTCACTTTCATTAGGAGCCTTTTTAGGACTTTTAGTCCATCTCCACATATCCTCTTCTGGGGCGTGAGCTGGGTCTTCTAAAACAAGTCCTTCATAAGAAATATGCAATAAATTTGCGTCCATAGAATAAGGAGACTTTCCTTTTTTCTTAGAAATGTCGATATTGTGCTTTTTTGCATAAGCTAAGAGTTTTTCACGGCTATTTAAGTCCCATTCTCTCCAAGGAGCAATGATTTTTAAATCCGGATTAAAAGCTAAATATCCTAGCTCGAAACGCACTTGGTCGTTGCCTTTGCCTGTTGCTCCGTGGCTTACTGCATCGGCTTTTGTTTGGATTGCGATTTGTGCTTGGGTTTTTGCAATGAGCGGTCTTGCTATGCTTGTTCCAAGTAAATATTCTCCTTCATAAATTGCATTTGCTCTAAACATAGGAAAAACATAATCTTTAACAAATTCTTCTTTTAAATCTTTAATAAAAATATTCTTTTCTTTGATACCTAAAGAAAGGGCTTTTTTTCTAGCACTTTCAAGCTCTTCGCCTTGTCCAATATCTGCGGTGAAAGTTACAACTTCGCATTTATATTCATCTTGAAGCCATTTTAAAATAATACTCGTGTCAAGTCCGCCCGAATAAGCCAAAACAACTTTTTTAATTTGATTTTTCATTATAAAGCTTTCCTTTGTAAAAATTAATAATCTCACATTGTATCTAAAATTCATTAAAACAAAATTTGAAAAATTGCTTTTAGGTGCAAATTTTTTAAAATAAAAATAAGAATTTGTAAGCTAAATCTTATTTTGCAAAAGTTTTTAACTAAGCTAAAACAGCGTGTATCTTAAAACTTAAAATTAATCTTCGTTTTATAAAGCATTAATTTTTATTTATTAAACATACTAAAGCAAATTCTATTATGTTTTATTTAATTTTTTTTAAGAAAAAAATTAGTTTTTTCTTGTAATATAACGAAAATTTTAAGCTTAGTTTTAAAGCTTTAATCACCTATAAAAATTTGTTCAGTTAAAGGCAAAGCTGTGATTATTGGAATTTCTTCAAGTTCGATGAAAATCAAAGAAAGCGTTTTTCCTGATAAATTTTATCTTAATGCAGCTTATGTAAAAAGTTTGCTCAGTTTGAAGCAAGATTTAGGCGTAATGATAATCCCATATTGCAACAAGCAAAATGCAAAAGAGCTTCTAAAACAAAGCGATGGTTTGATTTTAAGCGGTGGCTTTGATATTAGCCCTTGTATTTATGGTGAAAAACCCAAAAAACTTTTAGGCAAAACTTGCAAAGAAAGAGATATTTTCGAGCTTAATCTGCTTGAATGTGCTTTGGAACTTGAACTTAATGTATTTGGAATTTGTCGCGGTATGCAACTACTTAATGTCTTTTTTGGTGGAAATTTATATCAAGACCTTTCTTATGCTAAAACCAAACAAAATCATATCCAGCATAAAAAAGCTAATGAAAGTTGCCATAAGATTAAGATTATTAAAAATTCTTTTTTAGGTGAGTTTTTACCTAAACATATTTGGGTAAATTCTTTTCATCATCAAGCGATTAACACTCTTGCAACAAATTTAAAAATCAGTGCAAAGAGTAAAAAAATCATTGAAGCCGTGGAATTAAAAGAAAGTAAAAATTTGGTTTTTGGAGTTCAGTGGCACCCTGAAGCTATGAAAGATAAGTACTCTAAACTCATTTTTAAGAAATTTTTGAAAGCTTGTTCTAAGAAAGAGGACTAGAATGAATTCAAAACTAGGATTTTTTAGTGTCATTTTACTAGGTTTTAATGCTATTATTGGCACAGGAATTTTTTTATTGCCAAATAAAATCGTAGCTCTTTTAGGTCCTTTTGCTCTCATAGTCGTTGTGTTTGTAGCCATACTTGTATTTTTAATCGCTCTTTGTTTTGCTGAAGTTTCAGCCAAATTTGAAAGAAACGGCGGAGCTTATGTATATGCAAGAGAAGCTTTTGGAGAATTTGTAGGCTTTGAAGTAGGTTTTATGAAATGGGCGATTGCTATTATCGCTTGGGCGACTATGGTTACAGGATTTAGTGAGGCTTTGGGGGCTTTTATTTTTGGTATCAATACAGATATTCCAAACTCTTTTAAAGCCACTACAGCAACACTTTTAATCCTCATACTTACAGCAATGAATTTAGCAGGGATTGGACTTTCAAAAATTTTTAACAATATCATAACCTTAGCTAAACTCATTCCACTTTTGTGTTTTATTGTAATTTGTCTTTGGTATGTTAGAGCTGAAAATTTTACACCCTTCATTGCTCTTGGAATCAATGACAAAGGTGAAATTCTTTCCTTTTGGAGTGCCTTTAGCACTGCAGCTTTGATTATATTTTACGCTTTTACAGGTTTTGAAAGCTTAGCTATTGCAGCAGAAGATTATAAAAATCCAAAAAAAGATTTACCAAAGGCTTTGATTTTAGTAATGCTTGGAGTTTGCGTGTTTTATCTTCTCATCATAGGCATTTCTATCGGGGTTTTAGGACTTGATTTAGCTAAGACTAATGCACCCATAGCTGCTGCTTTTGATGTTGTTTTTAGCGGAGTTGGGGCTCTTATAGTGCAGATTGCAACCTTAATCTCAATCGGTGGAATATCCGTAGCAAGTTCAATCCTCACCCCACGCGTAGGACAAGCCATTGCAAGAGATAAACTTGTTCCAAGCTTCATTGCCTATAAAAATGAAAAAGGAACTCCTATTTATGCGATTATAATCACAGGAATCATCACTCTTATACTTGCACTCTATGGAACGCTCATTGGTTCTTTTGCTATTTTAGCTGCTATTAGTGTTATTTCAAGATTTATTCAATATGTTCCTACTTGTCTTGCTGTAATTTACTTAAGAAAAAGGGAGGATTTGCCACAATCTCCTTTTAAACTACCTTTTATAATCCCAATTTTAGCAATTTTAATCAGTTTTTGGTTGCTTTTAATGGCAGAATTTCAAAATATAGTCATAGGACTTGGAGGACTAGTCATTGGTGCAATATTTTATGTGAGCCCTAAAATAAAAAATAAATTCAACTAACTCCTAAACGCTTAAAATCAAGCTTTAATTTTTTCAAAAAGCTCTAACACCTGTGTTTTGATATTTTGAGCTTCTTTTTGACTTCTTGCTTCAAAACGCGTGATAAGATATGGGCTTGTATTTGATGCTCTTAAAAGAGCCCAACCCTCTTCAAATTTAATCCTTACTCCATCAATTTCACAAAGTTCTTTTACCCCTTTTAATTCTTCATTTTTCACCGCTTTTTTAAATTTTTCAACAAGAATAAATTTTTGTTCTTCTTGCACTGGAATTTTAAGCTCTGGAGTCGTGTAAAGCTTTGGCAAAGCCTCAATTAAAGCTTCTAAATCAAAACCCTTAAAAATTAGCTCCAAAGCTCTTAAAAAGGCATAAATTCCATCATCATATCCAAAATAACGATGTTTAAAAAATATATGACCACTTACTTCTGCAGCCAAATCAATTTCTTTTTCTTTCATCATTTTTTTAATATTAGAATGTCCAGTTTTTCCCATAAAAATGGTTCCAAATTTCGCAACTTCATCAAAGAGATTTTGAGAGCATTTAACCTCACCTAAAACTCTAGGATTTGGAATATTTTTAGCAAAAAGATAACAAAGCTCATCTCCACAAAAAATATGACTTTTACTTAAAGCTACCATTCTATCAGCATCTCCATCAAATGCAAAAGCGAATTTAACTTTTGGATTTTGCTCTAACAAATCTTTTACGGCTTGTAAATTTTCTATTTCTGTTGGATCAGGTGCGTGATTTGGAAACTGTCCATCTGGTTTTGCAAACAAAATATGGGCTTTTAAATTTAAAGCTTTCATTAAAGGTTCTATCACAACTCCTGCTGCACCATTAGTGCAATCAATTACAAATTCATAATCAAAACCATAAAGTTCTTTAAATTGCTCTTTCATAAATTCAATATAAAGACTTAAAATATCATAATTTTCAGCCTCTAAATTTTCTTCAATTTCATCATCTAAATGTTTATAAACTTCTTTGGAAAATTCTTTAAGTTCAGCTCCAAAAAAACTTTCTTTGTGAATCGTGATTTTAAAACCATTATAATCTTTTGGATTATGCGAACCCGTTATCATAATATTTGCATCAAATTTCATTCCCTCATAAAGGCTAAAATATCCAAGTGGGGTTGGAACAAGCCCTAGATTATAAATTTTAATTCCCGCCTTGTTTAAGCCACTTACAAGATAATTAAAAAGTTCATTAGCACTATATCTTGCATCATATCCTACGCTAACATTTTTACATTT
>JAFLRU010000021.1 GCA_022511325.1 Campylobacter sp. | reverse complement strand
TATTCAAGCATTACAACTGAAGTTGTTTCGTTGTATTCTAGCTTATGGTTTTTGAAATAATTTTTCATATAAGTTATGAAAAGTTTTTCATTAGAACTAAGCTTCATTAAAATATTTCCGGCGGCAAAATCCACCTTAACAAAAAGCACAGGCTTTAAAGTATTTTCTTCTTTAAAATTAAGTTTTATCGTTTTAAGATGCGCATCTTGGATATTTTCAATGCCTTCATTATCATTTTCTTTGTATTTTTTATTTAAAACCTTTAAAAAATATCTTCTTTGATGGATTTCATTTTCCTCAAAAAACGAAAAAATTTTATTTTTTCTTCCTACGACCTTAGAAAAATTTTTCGTAATCAAATCTTTAAAATAATGAAAAATTGAAATATCATCGGTGTTGATGTTAATCGTTTCTAAAGTTTGAACAATTTGCATTTCATTTCTCCCATAAAGACGCACACTCACTTGGTAAGCTTGTGTCTTTTAATTTTTCGTTGGGTGTATAATCGGCTTTATAAGATAAAGATTGACACCTTTTTACAAAATATCCTAAATAAATGTATTTTAAATTTTGATTTTGTGCCAATTTAATCTCGCTTAAAAGGGAGAATTTTCCAAGTGAAAGCTGTGGAAAATCTGGGTCATAAAAACAATAAATACTTGAAATTCCATCTTCTAAAATATCAATTAAATCTACGCAAACAAGTTTTTTTCCAACATAAAAATCAAGCTCATAGCCAAAATCCAAAGCTCCATCAATATAAAGATTATAATACTGCTTAAAATTCACATCATATCTTTTCCAAGCCCTTTTTTCTTCCATAAAACGATGATATTTATCATACAAAAAAAGATGTTCATTGCTTAAAACTGGTTTTTTTAAAACAATTTTAGTGTTTTGATTTTTATTTAAGGTGCGTCTTTCACTTTTAGAAAATTTATATTGCGAGGTTAAAATTCTAAGGCTTAAGCACTCCTCGCAATTTTGACAAATGGGTCTTGAAAAATACCTCCCAAATCTTCTCCAACCCCTACAAATAAGCTCCCAATTAAGCTCTTTAGGACAATCTTCTATATATTTATACTCTACCCTTGTTTTTTTATCTTTTAAATAAGGACAGATATCTTCTAAAGTGCAAAAACCAATCTCAAACATTTAAAAAATTTTCTTAATGTCAGTATCTTTAATGAAATTTTCAAATTCATCCCTAAGTTTTTCTTCTTTTAAAAATATCTTTTGCATATCTTCATCAATAGAATTTTCATCTGTCTTTTTTGGTTCGGTTTTAACAATTTTATTTTCTTTAGAATTTGTGTTTTTATTTGAAACTTTCTTAGTTTTTTGAAATTCCTGTCCTTTTTCAAGCTCTTTTTTAATTTCTTTTAAACTATCTAAAAAATCCATTATTTTCTACTTTCTCTAATCTTTTGAAGAGTTGCTGCAATTGCTGCAATCACTTCTTCTTTATTGTTTTGATGATGATCCTCTGTGTTTTCTAACAATTCTTTCATATGTGTTTCAATGAAAGAAGTATCAAAATATCCTCTTCTAAATTCCCTAGTTTTAGTAATAGCAATCAAAAAAGGTATGGTCGTTCTTACATCAGCAATAATAAATTCTTTTAAAGCTCTTTCAAGTTTATTTACCGCCAAATCAAAGCTTGTCGCCTTAACAATAAGTTTTGCAAGTAAAGAATCATAAAAAGGTGGAATCTTATAATCCTTATAAATATGACTATCCACCCGAACAGAAGGTCCTAAAGCCGGATAATATTCACCGATTTTGCCTGGACTTGGAGTGAAATTTTTCCATACATTTTCTGCGGTAATTCTTGCTTCTATCGCAAAACCTCTAGGCTTAATATCACTTTGTTCTAAGTCTAAAATTTCTCCTCCTGCAATGCGAATTTGACGCACGATTAAATCAATGCCTGTAATTTCCTCTGTAACAGGGTGTTCGACTTGAATTCTTGTATTCATTTCCATAAAATAAAAGCGGTTATAATCATCAAGCAAAAACTCAACCGTTCCTACATTTGTATAACCTACGGCTCTAGCTGCTGCAACAGCAGTTACACCTATAGTTTTTCTAAGATGCTCTGAAATTCCCGGACAAGGAGCAATCTCTAAGATTTTTTGATGTCTTCTTTGTATGGAGCAATCTCTTTCGCAAAGGTGAATGATATTACCATAATTATCACCCAAAATTTGAAATTCAATATGACGCGGATTGACGACGAATTTTTCCATAAATACCTCATCATTTCCAAAAAAGGCTAAAGACTCTCTTTTACAAGATTCTAAAGCACTTTCTAGCTCCTCTGGCTTATACACCTCACGAATACCGCGTCCTCCGCCACCTGCACTTGCTTTTAAAATCACAGGATAGCCGATTCTTTCTGCGAAATTTTTAATCTCATCTAAAGTGTAAGAATTAAGTTTTTCAGTTCCTGGAACTACAGGAATTCCGTTACTTGCCATTAAATTCCTAGCAATATTTTTATTACCCATTTTACGAATAACTTCAGACCTTGGTCCTATAAAAATAAGCCCGCTATCCTCACAAGCTTTTGCAAATTCGTAATTCTCACTCAAAAAACCATAACCTGGATGCACTGCGTCTGCACCGCAAGCTTTTGCAATTTCTACAATTCTAGCAATATCTAAATACCCTCTTATCGCATCAGTTCCTATTCTATAAGCTTCATCAGCAATTTTTACATGCAAACATTCCCTATCAGGTTCTGTAAAAACCGATACACTTTTAATATGTAAATCTCTACAAGCTCTAATGACTCTAACAGCTATTTCTCCACGATTTGCAATCAAAATTTTGTGTATTTGTATCATAAAACAACCTTAAAAATATTTTTTTCAATTCTAGCAAAATTAAGTTTAAAAAATATTAGTATATTTTAAGTATAATGAATTTTTAAAATTTCATTGTAAAAAAGTTACAAATTAATGACAAAATCTAAGAATTTTTATAAATTTCAGGCTTATAATGGTTGTTGATAAAAAATTATTTTATTTAAGTTCAGTTTTAATCGCCATAGGTATAGTTTTTTCTTACTCACTAAGTGCTTTTGCTGTGCTTTATTTTAATTACAACGAATTTCATTTTTTTACGCGTCAGCTCTTTTTTGGAGTAAGTGGAATTTTGATTATGTTTTTTATATCCCAACTTGACCCTGATAAAGAAAGCTCGAAAAAACTTATTATAGGTATTTTAATCATCTCTTTTATTTGCATTATTATTTTACCTTTTTTACCCACTTCTTTAGCTACAGCAAGTGGGGGTGCGAAACGTTGGATTCGTTTTGGTCCTATTTCCATTTCCCCGGTTGAGTTTTTCAAAATTGGACTTATTTATTTTTTGGCTTGGAGTTATACAAGACGCATTGATGGAAGTAAAAAAGCTATCAAGCATCAATTTCTTACTCTTTTACCTTATTGTATTTTAGCAATCATCGTCATAGGATACATATACATCACACAAAATGATCTTGGACAAAGCGTGATTTCTTTCTTTCTCATCTTTGCTTTAGCCTTTTTTGCAGGAACAAGCAAAAGAGTTTTCGCTTCTGGGACTTTGATTATAATGATGATAGGAATTATGGTAATTTTCAGCAATCAAAGAAGAATTCAAAGAATCACAAGTTGGTGGGGAAATATACAAGATGCTTTTTTACCTTTACTTCCTGATTCTTTAGCATCTGTTTTAAGAGTGAGTGTCAATAATGAACCCTACCAAATTTCACACTCTTTAAATGCTATAGCACACGGAGGTATATTTGGGGAAGGTTTGGGACTTGGGACTTTTAAACTCGGATTTTTAAGTGAAGTGCATACAGATTTTGTGCTTTCAGGTATCACTGAAGAAATTGGATTTTTAGGACTTGGAATTATTTGCATCATTTATCTTTGGATGATTTTAAGAATTTTTAGAATTGCGGGACGTTGCGAAAAAAAAGAACATTTCATTTTTTGTTCGGGTATTGCTCTGCTTTTACTCTTTTCCTTTTTTATGAATGCGTTTGGAATCATCTCTTTAACGCCTGTTAAAGGAGTTGCTGTGCCGCTTTTAAGTTATGGAGGAAGTTCAATGTGGGCAATTTGCATAGGACTTGGCTATGTTTTAATGATTTCTAAAAAGGTTAAATTATGATAGCTCTTACAGGAGGTGGCACAGGAGGACATCTTAATATCGTTAATTGTCTCTTGCAAAGTGCTGTAAAACAAAATTTAGACTGCATTTACATAGGAAGTGAAAATGGACAAGATAAAAAATGGTTTGAAACACAAAGTCTTTTTAAAGCCAAATATTTTTTAAGTTCTTCTAGTGTTGTTAATCAAAGCAAATTAAATAAAATCAAAGCTTTATTTCACATTTTAAAACTTGCTTTTGAATGCAAAAAAATTTTTAAAACTCACAATGTCAAGGCTGTATTTAGCGTAGGTGGATATAGTGCAGCTCCAGCTTCTTTTGGGGCAATTTTGGCTAATATTCCTCTTTTTATCCACGAGCAAAATTCCAAAAGTGGAAGCTTAAATACTCTTTTAAAACCTTTTTCAAAAGCTTTTTTTAGTGCTTTTGAAGAAAGCTTTTGTCCTTATCCTGTTGATGATAAATTTTTTCAAAATGCAAGGAAACGCGAAAAGCTAGAAAAAATTATTTTTTTAGGAGGTTCTCAAGGTGCAACTTTTATCAACAAACTCGCTCTTGAACTTGCTCCAACTTTGCATCAAAAAAATATAAAAATCATTCATCAATGTGGAAAAAATGACTTTGAATTTTGTCAAAAAAGCTACAAAGATTTAAAGATTGAAGTAGATCTTTTTGATTTCAGTCAAAACTTAGAACTTAAAATGCAAGAAGCGGATTTAGCAATTTCAAGAGCTGGAGCTAGCACACTCTTTGAACTTTGTGCTAATGAGCTTCCTAGTATTTTTATCCCTTATCCTTATGCAACTAAAAATCATCAATTTTTCAATGCAAAATTTTTAGAAGATATGAATTTATGTAAAATTTTTATCCAAAAAGATTTAAACAAAGACTTGCTTTTACAAAGCATTTTTAACCTTGATTTAAAATATATCAGCCAAAATTTAAAGGGTAAGGCTTCTTTAAATGGGGCAGATTTTATGTTAAATAGTGCAAAAGAATTTTTTTAATTATTGTTTCATTTTCCTTTTTGCAAGTCCCATTTGCTCATAAGCATCAATTTCTTTTTTATAAGAATTTGAGATTTTTTTAAGCTCTCTATTTAAAAAACTCATAGTTTGAACACTTGCATTTGCATTCGAAGCAAGAGCTGAAACAAATTCAAGCTTATGTTTGGTTTTTTCATCAAGCTGCTTAGAAGTTTTTGAACCAAGCTTATGAGTTTGTGCAAAAAGTTTTGCGAGTTCTTTAAGCTCATTATCGCTTAAATTTGTATCTTTTGCAGCCTCTATCATTTTATCTAATTCTGTGCTAAATCCTGTGGATTTTGGTTGAGAGTGAGATTTTGAAGCTTCTTTATGAGAAGCTTTTTTTCCATCACTAAGAATTAAATACGCAACCACAGCCAAAAAAGCCAACAAAAATAAAGCTACAATAAAAATAATCCAAAACATAAATCAAAGCCTACCTATAAATTCACTTTTTCTACGAGCTAAAAGAGCTAAAATCACCATAGCAATAAAACTCCAATACACATAAGATGGAATTTGTACCGCTTCACCTGCAGCATAAGAATGCAAGCCAACTAAAAAATAATTCACGCCAAAATAAGTCATAATAATCGACCAATACCCAAACATAGAAATCAAAGCAAAATTATATTGATTTGAGTATTGTGGAATCATTCTTATGTGTAAAATCGCTGCATAAATGAGTATGCTAACTAATGCCCAAGTTTCCTTAGAATCCCAGCTCCAATATCTTCCCCAACTCTCATTTGCCCAAATCGCTCCTAAAAAATTTCCTATTGTAAGCAAACAAAGTCCTAGAATCATTGCCATTTCATTGATTCTTGTTGCTTCTGTGATATTTCTCAAGATATTTTCGTTATATTTACCGCCTTTTTTAAGAAAACACATTAGGATTAAAACGAAAATTGCAAGCAAGGCACAAAGCCCTAAAAATCCATAACTAGCCGTAATAACAGAAACGTGAATACTTAGCCAGTAAGAATTAAGAACGGGCATTAAATTTGTAATTTGAGGATTCATCTCTGCTAAATGTGCAACAAAAAGCACAACACCTGCTAAAATAGAGGTTAAAGAAAGGGCTAATGGACTTTTTCTCGAAAAGAAAATTCCAGAAAGAGCCAAAGCCCAAGAGATATAAACCATACTTTCATAAGCATTACTCCAAGGAGCGTGTTCTGCGAGATATGCTCTTAAGCAAAGTCCTATAGTATGGATTAAAAAAGCTATGATATTTAAAATATAAACAACTTTAAAAATTAAATCAATTTTAATTTTAGGACTAAGCATCTTAGCAAGAACAAGCACTAAAAGCAAGAATCCTGCGATTAAATAAATAGGTGCTAGTTTGACAAAAATTTCAGCGTGATTAATAAAAATTTCAGTTGCAACCTTTGTTTGACTTGGTATAACTTCATATCCAACTTTATTTTGATACTCTTTAATAAGCTCTAAAGCACTATCAGCCTTTGTCCAATCCTCACTCTTTAAAGCCTCATCAACAGAACTAAAATAATTTTGAATCAAAGCAAACACCATTTCTTTTTCTTGTCCTGTTAAATTTGTAATTGCTGAAAAAGGAGCAAGCCAAGTATTGTTTTTATCATTTTGGATAGGGATAAAACGAAACAATTCTCCGCTAAAAACAAGATTGACAATATTTGCTCTTTCATCTAAATAAATGAGTTCCTTATCAAAAACCCCTCTAGCATTTGGATTTTTACGATTAGCATTTTCTACATATTTTTGAAGTTTGTATTGCTGTTTATCCACATCAAAAAAATCCATATAAGAAATATAAGGTTTGCTTTCAACCCCTAAAATTTTAGCAATTTCATCACGAACAGCCTTGTTTTTAGGCATTAAAATAATGGGTTCTTTTTGCCATTCTTCTATACCGACCATCATAGAAAGCATTACAGAATTTGCATCTTGTCCTTCATAGCTTGTGTTTTTATACACTTTTTCTAGAACCTCTCTAGCCATAGTATCAAAAGGCACCATTCTTCCATCATTTTTTTGTAAAATAAGAGTGCTAAGCTTTTTAGAATGCTCTGGGTTAATTTGTGGTAAATTTTCCGCAAAAGCATTGTTAGCTCCAAATAAAATCAAAATACCTAAAATAAAACTCGCTGTATTTTTAAGTGCATCTTGATTGATAAGCTTAGCCAAAGTTCTAAATCTTGAATGAGGATTTAAAAAATTTAAAAACATTCCAAGACAAAGCAAAAAATATCCTATATAAGTAGGAGTTTTACCCGGGTCTTTATTCACAGACAATATCGTTCCTTGCTCATCTTGGTCATAAGAACTTTGATAAAATCTATATCCTTCATAATCTAAAACATTATTCATAAAAATCCTATAATCAAATTCTTTATCCTTATCTCTAACAATCACTTCACTTGCATAAGAAGCTGGCGACATAGAACCCGGATAGCGGTCTAACACGAAATCTTTGAGATAAATTTCAAAAGGAAGTTCCCTATAAGAAACAGACCACGAAACAAAAAACTTTTGTCCTCCAAGTATAATTGAAACAGGTTGTGAATACTCAAAAATGTAAAATTCTTGTTTTTCTCCCTTATAACTTAACTCAAGTTTTAAAGCATTTTGTCCTTTAAGCTCCAAAGGTTGATAATCTGTACTCATCGCAAAGTCCTTCAAACCTAAAAGCATTGAAGTTTTCCAATTTTGAGGCTCACCAAAAGTTGAAATTAAAAAGGTTCTTATAAGTTCGAGCCAAGCACTTTTAAACCAAAGCCAAAAACTTTCATCTTGAGCCCTATTTTTTCCTACTATACTTTCTTTTCCATTCAAAGAAACAAATTTAACGACAAAATTAAGGTCTTTAAACTGATAAAGCCTTCTTTGTTTGCTATCTGCTTTTTCATTAGCTTTTAAACTCGAATTCAAACCATCTTGCATACTTAAAAAGTTCAAATTCTCGCTCGAGCTTAACTGCAATTTTTCATCAATCTTCACAAAAGGGGCTTTCACCTCATCATTTAAAAAAGCAAAATTCACTCCACCAATTTCCTTAATCTCGCCTTTTCTAAACTGGATTTCACTTCCTTGTTCCCCATTTTTTGAAAGCATTAAAACGAGCAAAGGTTCGCTATTTTCATCTTCGCTAAAGCTATAGCTTGCATCTAAAATTAAATCTTCATATTTTAAATGTGCTTTATCTTCTCCCAAATTTAAACTCAAATCAAAAGAATTTGCAAAAGGTAAAGCTGCTATATCTTTATCACTTGCGACACTATAAAGCTCACCATCTTTTACAGCAGAAAGTCTTAAAGAGGATTTAGAGCTTTCAATCAAAGAGCTTGATTCATTTTCCCTAATGTGAACGAGTCCTTCAAAACCTCCGTATCTTGTCATAGCAGCACCTAAAAGTATCAATAAAAATGAAAAATGAAACAACACCAAAGGAAGCTTCCTAAACATAAACATCTTATACCTAAACATTCCACAAAGTAAATTAATTCCAAGTAAAAGTTGTATATAATCAAACCAAGCTGTTCCATAAATCATAGCCCAAGCTGTTGGAGTTTTATAAGCACTTTCAATAAAAGTTCCTAAAGCACAAGCGAGTGCAAAAAGTAAAAATAATACTATAGAAATTCTTAAATCTCCAATGCTTTTAATTATAGCTTTCATCAATTCCCCTTTAAAGTCCTAAATATTTTTTACGAATTTCATCATTTCCAATCAAATTATGAGCTTCATCTTGCATAACAATGAGCCCATTTTCCAAAACGTAAGCATAATCACTAATTCTTAATGCAGAGTAAGCATTTTGTTCAACCAAAAGTATAGTAATGCCCTCTTCTTTTAAACGCAAAATTATCTCAAAAACTTCTCCAACAATCTTTGGAGCAAGTCCTAAAGAAGGCTCATCAAGCATTAAAAGTTTTGGTTCGCTCATTAAAGCCCTTGAAATAGCAAGCATTTGAGCTTCACCTCCACTTAAATTTCCTGCTAAAGTATCTTTTTTGCTTGCAAGTCTTGGAAAAATTTTATACATTTGTTCTCTTAAATGTTCATAGTTTTCAGCATTATTAAAGGCTCCGATTTTTAAATTCTCATCAACGCTAAGATTGATAAAAACTCTACGACCTTCCGGAACTAAAGCTATGCCTTTTTGCACTAAGGTATGTGTAAGATGTCTGCTTGTTTCATAACCTAAAAAATTAACCTCACCACTTCTTTTAACGGCATTAAGCAAGGCATTTAAAGTAGAAGTTTTACCTGCGCCATTTGAACCAATCAGTGAAACAATATGTCCAGTTTTAACCCTAAAATCAATGCCTTTAACCGCTTCAATCAAACCATAATAAACGTGCAAATTCTTAACCACTAACATCAAAATCCCCTAAATACGCTGCAATCACTTCTTTATGATTTACAGCATCTTTTAAAGCTCCTTCAAAAATGGTTTTACCATAATCAAGCACCAAAACTCTATCACTAAGCTTATGCACAAATTTCATATCGTGTTCTATAAGCAAAACGCTGATTTTATAATGCTTTCTAAGCTTTAAAATGAGCTCTGCTAATTCATCGCTTTCAGAAGAATTCATACCTGCAGCAGGTTCATCAAGTAAAAGGAGTTGCGGTTTTGTAGCCATAGCTCTTGCAAGTTCAATTTTTCTTTGTTGTCCATAACTTAAACTTGTAGCTTTTTCTTTCGCAAACTTATCCATACCAAGTTCTTTCAAAAGCTCATAAGCCTTATCTTCAAATTCGCTTTCAACTCTAGAAAACCTACCCAAATGTAAAAAAGCCTCTAAAATGGAGTATTTCATTTGATGATTAAAAGCGATTAAAACATTCTCAAGCACATTCATACTTGAAAAAAGTCTTATATTTTGAAAGGTTCTAGCTATACCAAGATGAACAATTTTATGAGGTTTGAGCTTATCAATTCTTTGTCCTTTAAAAAACACCTGCCCACTTGTTGGTTTATAATTTCCACTGATAATATTAAAAAGTGTGGTTTTACCTGCACCATTTGGACCAATAAGAGTAAAAATTTCTCCTTCATTAACCTTAAAAGAAGTTTCATTGATGGCTTTAACTCCACCAAAACTTTTTGAAATTTTTTTAAGTTCTAACACTTATTTTTCCTTAAAAATTTCCCTAGTCGTTTTAAATAATAAGTTAATTCTTTATCTCCCATAATACCTTTTCTTGCAAAAAGCATTACTAAAATCAAAATAAATGAAAAAACGACCATTCTAAAACCGGGCATTGCCTCAATTTCATACCCAAAAATATTCATACTCTCATCTAAAAATCTAAGCCACTCACTTCCACCTATAATAAGCACTGAACCCAAAATCGCACCCGTAGTGGAACCAAGCCCACCTAAAACAATAATGATTAAAAGTTGAAAAGTCAGTAAAAAATCAAATTGCTCGGGTGAAACCGTAGTCAAAAGACAAGCAAGAAGTCCTCCGCCCACACCCTCAAAAAAAGCAGAAGTACCAAAAGCTAAAGTTTTAATCCAAAAAGTATTAATACCCATAGCTTCCGCTGCGTCCTCATCATCTCTTATAGCTTTCATCGCTCGCCCAAATTTAGAATAAATCAAATTTAAAATCAAAATAACAGCTATAATTGCAATCCCACCTGTGAAATAGATATTTGAAAAATTAGGAATGTCTATAAGTCCTCTTGAGCCATTTGTAAAGGTTGGAAAAGAAAGTGCTAAGAGTTTGATAATAATGCCAAAACCTAAAGTTACAATTGCTAAATAATCCCCTCTGACACGAAAAACCGCAAAAGAAAGAAATAAAGAAAGCAAGCAAGCACAAATTCCCGCTGCAAGTAAAGCAACAATAAAACTTGGTGTATATAAAGCAAGGATAAGAGGATTAATACCCTCGTAAAAAAATTGATCATTTTTAGCTTCTGTGCCTAAAAGCAAAAGTGCAGCAACATAAGCTCCCACAGCTACAAAACCATTTGGCTCAAGTGAAAATTGTCCTGTAACTCCATTAATAAGATTATAACTTATAGCAAGAATAATAAAAATAGCAATTTGATTAACTATACTTATGCCATAATCACTAAAAACTACAGGGGTTAAAAACACAAAAGCAAGAGCAATAAATAAAAAAATAAGATGTAAGGCTTTAATTTTTATCATTTAAAACCTACTTCTTTCAAAATTTATACCCAAAATTCCTGTGGGTTTAAAAAGTAAAATAAAGACTAAGAATATAAAAGCAAAAGCATCTTTAAAACCTGAAAGCTCCGGAAAAAACGCAACAGCAATTACTTCGCAAAGTCCTATAATCAAAGCACCCAAAACCGCTCCCACAACCGAACCAATCCCTCCTAAAACAGCAGCTGCGAAGGCTTTAAGCCCAATTAAAGTCCCCATAGTTGGAGTAACTGAATAATAAGTTGCCGCCCAAAAAACTCCTCCTATGGCAGCTAAAGCAGAACCCATAGCAAAAACAATAGCTATAATGCGATTTGCGTCAATTCCCATTAAATTCACAGTTTGTATATCAAAGGCTAAAGCCCTAATAGCTATGCCGTATTTGCTTTTATAAAGTATAAAAAGAACAAAAATTAAAACCAAAAGAGTGATAATAGGCACGATTAAAGAGCCTAAAGTTGTATGAATTTCTCCAAAATTTATAGATTCTTCAAAATAACTTGGCGTAGCAAAAGTTTTAGGTGTAGAAGTAAAAAGCATATTAAAAAGATTTTGTAAAAAAAAGCTTATCCCAATTGCTGTAATTAAAAGCGAAATTCTAGGAGCTTTTCTTAAAGGTTTATAAGCAATTTTATCTGTTGCTATACCTAAGCACATAGCAAAAATTATTGCTAAGGCTAGAGCTGCCAAAAAAGGAACGCTAAAATTGCTCATACAAAATAAGGCTACATAAGCTCCTACCATCATAATATCGCCGTGGGCAAAATTAATAAGCCTTAAAACACCATAAACCATAGTATATCCTACGGCAATAAGTGCATACATACTCCCGACACTAAATCCATTGACAAGTTGTTGTAAAAATAAAGTTAAATCCATACAAACTCTAAGGAAGAATCGTATCTTTATAAACTTGTTTTTGATCTTTTATCTCTTTTACAACCACAGAACGCGTTGCATTACCACTTTTATCAATGCTTATAACTCCACTCACTCCTTCGAAATTCTTAGTTTGATGGATTTTTTCATTGATACATTCACTTGTAAGATTATCCACACAAGCATTCATAGCATTAAGCATTACAAAATAAGCGTCCGCTCCCATAGCTGTAAAATTTGGAACTTCTTTACTCTTTGTTTCTTTTTCATAAAAAGTAATGAAATCTTTGCTTAACTTTGTAGCTGGATTATTGAAATCAAAACTATCGGTAAAAATATAACCCTCGCTTGCTTTTCCCGCTAAAGAAATAAAAGTTGCATCTGCAACTCCATCCGCTGAACCTATAGGAATATCAAGCTCTAAATTTCTTGCTTGTCTAACAAATAAAGAAGCTTCAGTATAATAAACAGGCAAATAAATAAAATCAGCATTTAAGCTCTTAATCTGAGAAATGATTGCCTTAAAATCTTTATCTCCGGAATTAATCTTAAGGATTTTAAGAATTTTTCCACCTTGTTTTTTAAACTCTTCCTCAAAAGCTTTTGCTAAGCCCAAAGAATAATCTGTGCTTTGATCTAGAACTATCACAGCATTTTTATAAGATAATTTTTCAAAAACATATTTTGCTAAAGACGAGCCTTGAAAGCTATCCATAAAGCAAACTCTACTTGAATAAAATTTTTTATCTAAAAGCTTATCACTTGTGGCTGCAGGTGCAATGAGAGGAATTTTATTATCTTCAGCAACTTTCATTGCTTGTAAGGTATTAGCTGTAACCATTTCACCAATAATTCCTAAAACCTTATCCTTAGAAACCAAACGATTTGCCCCACTTAAAGACTCTATTTTATCGCCCTTTGTATCCGCAATAACAAGAGAAATTTTATCATTATTTTGCAAAGAATTTTGCATAGAATTTGCAAGTTTAATCCCTTCTAAAGCACTTTGTCCATAAGCAGCCGTTGCACCACTAAGAGGTAAAACAACTCCAATTTTTACTTCTTTAGCATTTAAAGCTAAAACTAACATACTCATTATGATTAAAATTTTTTTCATACTCAAACCTTTTGTAATTATGGATTTATTACTGCTTTATAACTTTGTTTTTGGTCTTTAATTTCTTTTATCACTACAGAACGCGTTGCATTACCGCTTTCATCAATATTAATCACACCTCCAACTCCTTCAAAATCTTTAGTTTGATGAATTTTTTCATTGATACACTCACTTGTAAGATTATCCACACAAGCATTCATAGCATTAAACATTACATAATACGCATCCGCTCCCATAGCAGAAAAGGCAGGGAGTTCTCTATTTCCTTTTTCTTTTTCATAAGCTGCTAAAAAATCTGCGCCTCTTTTGGTTGATGGATTGTTAAAATCAAAGCTATCTGTGAAAATCACTCCATTAACCGCATTTCCTCCAAGCTCAATAAAGGTTTGATTATTTACCCCGTCTCCAGCGGCAAAAAGTTTATCAAATCCAATTTGTCTTGCTTGACGTGCAATTAAAGCTGCTTCAGGGTGATAAATTGGCATATACACAAAATCTGCATTGATACTTTTAAGCTGCGAAACAATGGCTTTAAAATCTTTATCTCCTGAATTTATAGTGAGTTTTTTAAGTATTTTTCCTCCATTTTTAGTAAAAGATTCTTCAAAAGCCCTTGCCAAACCCAAAGAATAAACATTACTTTGATCTACGATAATCACAGCACTTTTAAGTCCTAAATCCTTTGTAGCATAAAGAGCGAATTTGTCTCCTTGAAAACTATCTTTAAAGCACACTCTGCTTGCATATTTTTTCTTTTCTAAAAGCTTATCACCTGAAGCTACTGGTGCAATGAGAGGAATTTTTTTATCCTCTGTAATAGAAATCGCTTGAATGGTATTTGGGGTTACAGCTTCTCCTATAACTCCTAAAACATTATCCTGCGAAATCAAACGGCTCACCCCATTTGAAGTTTCTAGTTTATCGCCTTTTGTATCAATAGTGATGATTTTAACACTATCTCCATTTGAAAGCTTAGAATCAAGTTTATTAGCAAGTTCTATACCCTTAAAAACATCTTGTCCATAAGCAGCTACTGATCCTGTTAATGGTAGAACAACACCTATATTCACCTCTTTAGCATAAACAAAACTTGCTAAAATACAAAACATACAACCAATTTTTTTCATTTTATCCCCTTTTTTATTTTATAAAAGTTCCGTGTTTGGTTTTCTTTGCTGGTTCTTCTTCTATAAGGTCCTTAACTTGCAAATCAATTGCAAAATTAATCCCCTTAATATAAGCAATCAACTCGTCCATTTCCTCGTGTCTTAAATCTTTTGCATAAATCGCCATTGAAGAAGAACCAAATGAAGAACTATTACCAAGAGTATAACCGATGAGAGCTGCT
>JAFLRU010000020.1 GCA_022511325.1 Campylobacter sp. | reverse complement strand
TATTATTTTAACCCTAATGTGGATTATAGTTATTTTAATCCTATCATAAATTCTGTTTCAGGTAAAACTAGGTTAGATCATTGGAATGAATTTATAGGAGTAGATTTCATCATACCTTTAAATTATGCTTTTTATTTTAAAATAAGCTACAATGGGAACTTCAGCAAGGACGGAGACACTCATACAGCTTTTGCAAGGTTTAATTATTTGTTTTAGATTTGGTTGTTCTTAGTTTTTGAGATTTTCTTTGTTTTTTGGAAAAAGAAATAAGAAATTCTGTATCAATGCTACATATTTTTTAAACTTTATAAAAAGATTTTCAAGCTAAACCAAACTTACACCTTTGGCATAAAGCTTCAATGCGTTTATTTTGTCTAAAACCTTCTTTCATCTCTCTAAGTCGTTTAGAGTTTAAAATTTCGTTAAAATTTTGTTCAAAAACATTGCCTAAAAAAATATCTGCCTTAGTATCAAAACAACAAGGCACAACAGAACCATTGCTTAAAATACCAATTTGTTCTTTTAAGGCGTGGCAAGTTCCTGTATTTTGTAAGAAATCATCTTCAAGACTCACCCATTCAAAAATTTTTGCTTGATGAAGTAAAATATGCCTTTGAAGTCGGTTTTGTTTTAAGTTTATATCAATTTTACTTCCAAAATGTTTTTCTAAAAGCTCGTAAATTTCAAAATTTTCTTTTGGAGGATTAGAGTTTGAGCTTAAATTCCAAAGTCTAAGATTGATAAAACTTTTGCACTTTTGTTCCAAATGTTTCTTGCAAAGCTCAAAAATAGGCTCAAAATACTCCTCTAAATTCACTCTTTTTTGACTTAAAAAAGCCATAAGGGAAATATTGATTTGTCTGATATTTTTACTTTCTAAAAGCAAAGCCCTGTTTTTAGGACTTAGATAAAAACCACTTGTAGTGATTTCAAGTTTCATATCATTTTCTTTAGCAAGATTTATATAATCTTTTAAATTTTCTATCCACAAAGGATCTCCTAAAATATGAAAACTAAATAACTTTGCTTTGTGGCGAATTTGAGGTAATAAAAGAGAGAATTTTTCAAAGCTCATAACGCCCCTAACTCCCTTTTTAGAGGGACAAAAATCACATTTTAAACCGCAAATATCGCTTAGTTCTATGTAAATTCTTTTAAATTTCATTTCGTAACACTTTGATTATTTTTTACATTTTTTAACAAATAAATTTTTTGTTTATATATATTTTTGGGTATATTATAACTTTAAATATTAAATTTGAAAGGAAAAATATGCAAGATAAGCCTACGCTCCCTCTTACAAAAGCTCAAAAAATACGCTCTATCATTGCTGCAAGTAGCGGAAATTTAGTCGAATGGTTTGATTTTTATATTTACGCTTTTACAGCCATTTATTTTGCACACACTTTTTCAACCTCGGATAATCCTATCGTTCAGCAAATCAATGCCTTTGGTGTTTTTGCAGCAGGATTTTTTATGCGTCCTATTGGAAGTTTAGTTTTTGGTTCTTTAGCCGATAAAGTCGGACGTAAAAAATCTATGGTTTTTTCTGTAATTTTAATGGCTTTGGGTTCTTTTATCATTGCTGCCTTACCGAGTAAAGATATTGTGGGAGATTTTGCGATTGTCTTACTTTTAATTGCTAGACTCATTCAAGGCTTAAGTGTTGGTGGAGAATACGGCATTGCAGCAACTTATCTGTCTGAACTTGCAAGCGAGGGTAAAAGAGGATTTTATTCTTCTTTTCAATATGTTACTCTCATTGGCGGACAGCTTTTAGCTGTAGCAAGCATTAGTATAATACTTTTGATACTTAATGAAGAACAGATGAAAGATTTTGGTTGGAGAATACTCTTTGTCGTAGGCGGACTTTTGGCTCTTGGCTCTTTATTTGTTCGTAAGATTATGAATGAAAGTGCTACAGAACTTCATAAACACGAGGATAGAGGCACACTTAAAGCCCTTTTTACCTCTTGGAAACCTTTTTTGATTGTTGTTGGTATCACTTGCGGAGGTTCTTTAGCTTTTTATACTATCACAACTTATACAAAAACTTTCATTGTGAATGTGGGACTCATCGATAAAACTTTAGCGAATAATATCTATCTCATCGCTCTTTTTGTTTTAATGCTTATACAACCTTTATTTGGCTTACTTGGTGATAAAATCGGGCATAAAACCTCCTTACTTATCTTTTCAGCACTAGGTTTTATAGGAATTTATCCTGTTTTTATGGCTTTAAAAACAGCTGATAATATTTGGGTGATTTTAGCTTTGGTTTTAGTATTGTTTGTGATTCTTAGTTTTTACACTTCAGTAGCTGGAATCATTAAAGCAAAACTTTTCCCTGAACACATAAGAGCGCTTGGAACAGGTTTGGGTTATGCTATACCCAATGCGATTTTTGGCGGTTCAGCCCCTTTTGTCGCACTTTCATTCAAAGAAGCAGGTAATGAAAATGGATTTTTTATCTATGTTGCGGTGTTAATGATTGTAGTATTTTTAATCTCTTTTCTTTTACCTAAAAAAGCAGAGCTTAACTAAGAAGTTTAAAGCTTTTAAAGAAAGACTTGAAAGAGCTAAATTTTCTAGCTCTTCGAGACTTTTGTATTCATAAGTAGCATTTTTTCTTTCAGTTTTTTTGTGATAAATTTTAACACTAATTTTATATTTAGTATAGCTATGCTTAAATTCTCCTAAAAATTTGAGCTTTTTACACTCTTTGTCATCAAAAAAGACAAAATTATAAAGTCCTTGATAAAGTCTTTCTTCACTCTTTTTTACAGCAAAGGTATTTTGATTTTGAAGCAAGATGAGGTTAAGTTCTAAGTTTTCATAAATGAGTTTCTTATTTTGTGGATAAAGCTGTGGAGAAAATTTGCCCTTACAAAAGTCATAAAGTGGGCAAAGTCCGCATTTTGGATTTTTTGGCAAACAAATTAAGGCTCCTAAATCAATTAAAGCTTGATTATGTGCGTAAGAATCTTTTAAATTTAAAATGAATTCGGCTTTGTTTTCTAACTCTTTTTGCTTAGGGTTTTTAAGAGCAAAAAGACGCGATAAAACACGCCTAATATTGCCATCAACAAAGCTCACTTTTTCATCATAGCCAAAACAAGCAATTGCTCCAGCTGTATAAGCTCCTATCCCGCTTAATTTTTGCAAATCTTTTGTTTTTGAAGGTAAAACCCCTCCAAATTCTTTTACACAACTTTGAGCTGCTTTTTTTAAATTCCTAGCCCTTGAGTAATACCCCAAACCCTGCCAAGCTTTTAAAAGTTCATCTTCTTTAGCTAAAGCAAGACTTTTAAGCGTAGGAAATTTTTTCAAAAAAGGAAAATAGAATTTTTCAAAAACAACTTTAACTGAAGTTTGCTGAAGCATTATTTCACTGATATAAACTCCATAAGCTCGCTCGATTTTTCTAAGTCTTTCATCGCAAAATTTGCTTTCTAAATTACGCCAAGGAAGATTCTTTCGTCCGTTATTTTCATACCAAGATATAAGTTTTTCTTGCATTTGTTTAATTTTTTGCATAAGTTAAAGTATAACAAAATTCTAACTAAAATATGCAAAAATTAACTTGCTAAAATTTATATATAAAAATATAATTTATTTTATTTTTAAAATAAGTGAGAACTTTAGTAACATTTTAAAGATTTTTTAGCTATTTTTTAAGTTTAAAATCTAAATATATCTTAAATAATTATTTATTTTGCTACAATGATAAAATCGAATTTTAAGGAGTTTATTTTGAAAACCTTATCAGAGACCATAAACGAAAGGAAACCTCCTCTTTCTGTTCGTTTGGTTAAAAGTCTTGGTTTTTGGGTCATTGTTGGCATTATTGCGGGTATTATTTTAGGATACGCGGATAAAGAACTTGCTTTAGCAAGTAAGCCCGGAGTGGATTTATTTATCAAAGCTTTAAAAGTTCTTATCGGTCCTATCATTTTTGTTACAATTATTTTAGGTATCATAAGCCTTGAAAGCCTTAAAAAATTAGGAAGTATTGGGGTTAAAGCTGTGTTTTATTTTGAGGTTGTAAGCACACTTGCACTTGCTTTGGGTATTTTTATGGCAAACATTATGCAACCGGGTTATGGAATGAATTTGGATGCAAGTAAGATTGATAGCAAAAGTGTTGAAAAATACATCTCTCAAACCACTGAAGTGAGTGCGAGTTCTGAAATTATGCAAATTTTAAGAGATGCTGTTCCTAGCGATATTATCAGCCCTTTTACAGACGGAAAAACTTTGCAAGTTTTAGTTATTGCAATCATCAGTGCTTTAATCATTTCTTTAATGCAAAATGATGATAAAATCGCTATACAAAGAGTTTTAGAAGTGGTGCAAAATTTCGTTTTTAAAATTTTGCAAGTGATTATGTATTTTTCACCTATAGCTGCTTTTTCAGCTATGGCAGTTTTGGTGGCTCAATATGGACTAAGTTCTTTGCTAAATTTAGGCTATTTATTGCTTGTAATGCTGATTTCTTGTTTGCTTTTCATTTTTGGAATTTTAGGTGCGATTTGTTATTTTGCTAAGGTGAATATCTTTAAATTTATGCGTTTTATTTCAAGGGAGGTTTTGATTGTTTTTGCAACAAGTTCAAGCGAATCTGCTCTTGCTCCTTTGATGAGAAAACTTGAAAAATCAGGACTTTCAAAAGCAACTGTTGGACTTGTTTTGCCAACAGGTTATAGTTTTAATTTAGATTGCACTAATATTTATCTTGCAATAAGCCTTATTTTCTTAGCTCAAGCCTTTGGAGTCAATCTTTCTTTAGCACACGAGATTAGCATTTTAATTGTTTTAATGATAGCCTCAAAAGGTGCTGTGGGCGTTACAGGCTCTGGATTTATCGTTTTAGGAAGTACTTTAGGAGCTTTGGGTGGTATGGAGATTGCTGAAGCAAATGGTGGTATGGGCGGAACTTTAGCTCAAGTTTTACCAGTTGCTGGGATTGGAATTTTACTTGGTGTCGATAAATTTATGTCCGAAATGAGAGCAGTGGGAAATCTTTGCGGAAATAGTGTTGCCGCATTAATCGTCGCAATTTGGGATAAACAAATCGATTGGGAAAAATTTAACTACGCTATCAATCACCCTGATGAATTCCGCAATGCTGGAATGCAATAAAATCTTAACTTTGCAAGAATTTTTCTTGCAAAGTTTTTGAACTAAAATTTCGCACCCGAGCTTAGTTCCCATAAAGGCACAAAAATTCCCAAAGCCAAAAATAGAACCAAAATTCCCACAAGCAAAGTCATCAAAGGCTCTAGCAAGGCTAAAAGTTTTTCCATAAAATCCTCTTGTTTCTTTTCATAAAAACTTGCAATTTCTTCGCTTAAAAGTTCTAGTTTAGCACTTTTCATCGCAATACTTAACATAGAAATCACAATAGGGTCAAAGATTTTTATTTTTTCAAAAGCAAGACTAAGCTCAAGTCCTTGAGACAAAAAATTTTCAAGCTCTTTAAATTTTAAAAACAAAACCTTATTTTTAATGCCGCTACACGCTAACTCAAAAGCCTTAGAAGCAGCGATACCGCTTTTTAAAAGCAAAGAAAAAATGATGAAAAAATAATAATTTTGATTATAAAGCATAAAACTAGAAAGCAAAGGAGTTTTAAGCACCAAAAAATCACACATTAAAGCAAAAGAATTTGATTTTTTGTAAGCAAGGAAAAAAAGCGTCAAAACACACAAAAATAAAAGCAGCAAAACAAGATAATAATGCTTTAAAAACTCATAAATTCCAAGTAAAAATCTTGTGATAAAAGGCAAAGTTACTCCCAAACTCTCAAACAAAGTTTCAAACTCACCCACAACAAAAAACATCAAAAACAAAAAAGCCCCGCAAATGCTTAAAAATACTATCAAAGGATAACGCATTGCTTTTTGAAGTCTTTTTTGGTTGTGTAAGGTTTTCTCTTTAAGCCTTGCAATTTGCATAAAAACCTTACTAAGCTCTCCTGTATTTTCTGCCATTTTAATGAGTGCAAGTTCGCTTGCATTTAAGCCAAGAATTGAGTTTTCAAAAGCTTTACTTAAATTTTGCCCGAGTTTTAAATTTTCGCTAAGTTCATTAATGATTTTACCAAAACTTTTATGCGACTTCGCAAGTTCTTTTAAAGCTTCTTTTACGCTCAAGCCAACCTCGCTAAGAAGGCTAAGTTCTTTAAAAAACAAAATGAAACTTTCGCTAGAAATTCTACTCCTAATCCAAGTGCTTTTTTGAAGCTCTCTAAGATTTATAATTTGTAAATTTTCTTTAAGAGCTATACTTTGAGCAGTGTTTAAATTTGGGGCTTTAATGAGCTTTTTAACCTTAATACCTTTTTGAATAAACTCAAGTTCATAAATTTTCACTCAAGCACCCTCCTAAGTTCCTCAATGCTTGTTACTCCGTCTTTTGCCTTTTGCAAACCGCATTCAAGCATAGTTTTAAAACCTTGTTTTCTTGCGTATTCTAAAATTCTTTTTTTACCTGCATTTTCGCGTATAAGTTCTTTTAAATTTTCATCAATGACTAAAAATTCCCCCACCACTTCTCTACCCAAAAAACCGCTGTGGTTACAATGCTCACAACCTTTACTTTCGTAAAATTCACCCTCAAAATCGTGCTTTTTCTTGCTTTTTACCTTACAAAATACGCAAAGTTTGCGAACAAGCCTTTGAGCGACAACGAGACTTAAAGCTTGAGCGATGAGATAAGGTTTTGCTTTCATATCAAGGAGTCTATCTATAGTGCTAATGCTATCATTTGTATGCAAAGTACTTAAAAGCAAATGTCCTGTAAGAGCTGATTTTACAGCTATATCAAGGCTTTGCTCATCACGAATTTCACCTATCATTATGATGTCTGGATCTTGCCTTAAAATCGCCCTTAAAGCATTATTAAATTCGAGTCCGGCTTTAGGGTTGAGTAAAATTTGTTGCACGCCTTGCATTTTGTATTCTATAGGGTCTTCTGCTGTGATAATCTTTTTCTTTATGGATTTTAAGGCATTTAAACAAGCATACAAAGTCGTGCTTTTACCGCTCCCTGTTGCTCCTGTGATTAAAATCATACCATAAGAAGAAAAAATTGCTTTCTCAAGGGCTTTTAAATCCTTTTCCAAAAAATTTAAATTTTTAAGTTCTAAAAAATTCTTATCGTGTTTAAGTATCCTTAAAACAACGCTTTCTCCATAAATTAAAGGCAGAGTAGAAACCCTAAAATCATAATTTTGATTTTCTAACTTCAGTTCAAAATTTCCATCTTGTGCTTTGCGTTGTTCGGCTACATTAAGATGAGTTAAAAATTTGATATGAAAAACTAAGGCTTGATAAACTTCTTTTTCCAAAATGCAAAAAAACTGCAATTCTCCATCCACTCTAAATCTTATCAAAGCATCATCTTTTCTAGCCTCGATATGAATATCACTTGAGTTTAAATCCAAAGCTTCTTTAAGGATAAAATTGAAAATTTGGTTGATTGAGCTTTGATTTTGAGCTTTAAGTTTATCACTCCATTCTTCTTTAAGCTTAAGAGTTAAAGTTCTAAGCTCCTCTTTGATACGCAAACGATTGAGCTCTTTAGAAATTTTAAAACAATCTCCTATAACACCTTTAACAAATTTATCTCTAAAAAAACCTTGAATTCTCTCCAAAAGCTCTAAAGAAAAAGGCTTAGCTCTTGCAATATAAATATTTTTATCATCACTTTTTATCGGTAAAATCTTAAATTCCAAAAGCAAAGCTATAGGCAAACTTAGCTTTTCATCAAAGCTCTCAAAGTCCAAAAACTCCATTTTATAGTATTTTGCTAAAGCTTTTAAAAATTCCTCGCTTTTTAAACCAAGCTCTAAATAAAGCTCGTCTAAACTAAGCTCATCTTTAAGATATAAAGCAAATAAAAGCTCTTGACATTTTTTATCTTTAAAATCAAAATTTTCATCATTAAAACCTAGTTTAGATAAAAATTCTTTCACTCTTCTTCCTCTAAAAATCCATAATATTCTTTCCAAAGCTCCATTACTCTTTGAGCTTGTTCGCTTTCTCCTAAAGCTTCTTTAGCTCTTGCAAATAAAAACCAAGATTCTTGCGAACTTTTATCCATTTCATTTGCTTTTAAAGCCCAAAAAATAGCTTTTTTATAAGCTTTGTTTTCGTAATACATTTTAGACATTAACACAGCTTTTTCATAGCTTGGATTTTCATAAAAAGCCTTTTTTAAAAGAATTGTATCTAAAGAAATGGAGGTGATTTGAATTTTATTTTCTTCATTCTTTTTCTCCCCATTTTCTTTTAAAAACTCTAATTCTTTTTCTAATTTTTCTTTAGAAATTTTATTTTTTTCTTGTTCAGTTCTTGCAAGTTCAAGTCTTTGTTCTAAGCCTTTCTTTTCCTCTAAAGCCTTTGTAAAAAGCTCATTTTGACTTTGATAAAAACAAAATAAAAAATAACTTCCTAAAAGCATAAAACATAAAAAAATACCTAAAAACAAAGCTTTTATACGCTTTTTTATCAAATATTTGTGATAATTTTGCTCTAACTCTCTTACTCTTTCTTGCATTTTCACCTCAACAAAGCATTTTCAAAAGCACTTAAATTCAAAATGTATTTCACACTTTTTTGTCCCTTATAAAAAGCGTGAAGCTCTTTAAAACTCCCTAATGTTTTATCAATATTTCTTAAATTTCCTTGATAAATTTTATAAAGAAGCTTTAACTCTTTTTGAAAAAAATTAAGTCCGTGTTTAGCCTTTATATAAGTTTTAAGCTCATTATAATCAAGGCTTTTGAGTTCAAATTCTGCATTAATGCGACTCTTAAAATGCTCTTTTTTAAAAATTTTAAGTCTTTTATGTGAGCTTAAAACAAAACTCAAATCATCACTATAAATTCGAACACTCTCAAGTGTTTTTTCATCATACATTCCCACTTCATCAAGTAAAATAGCGGGTTTATGTTCACTTTGTAAAATAGGCTCTATAAAGCTTTGAAGTTCTTTTTCGTTTTTAAAAATTTGCGTTTGATGTAAGGCTTTAAATTCTTTACATAATTGCTTTAAAATTAAGGTTTTTCCACTCCCACTTTTGCCTAAAAGCAAGATAAAACTTTTTTGTTTTAGGAGTTCTTTAATCCTTGATAAAATCTGTTCTTGGTTTTTAAGGCTTACAAATTTACTCATAATGCTTAAATCCTAGGTCTTTAAGGGAAGGAGCATTTTTGATATTATCGATAATACTTGGAGTGATGATAAAAACAATTTCTGTTGCATTAGAAAGCTCATTAGAACCTTTAAAAAGCAAGCCTAGAAGTGGAATTTTAGATAGAAAATTAACAGAGGAGTTTTCTTGGGACTCATTGTGAGAGATTAAGCCGCCTAAGATTAAAGTTTGATTGTTTTCAACTTGCACAACGGTGGAAAGCTTTTTTTGAATGGTATCGGGTGCAATTGTGCGAGGCTCTTTTTGCTTTGCATTATCTTCGGGGTATTTAAAATCACTCAAACTTGGATTAATCCTAAGCATAATCTTATCATCATCTGAAATTTCGGGCAAGATATTGAGTAAAATTCCTACAAAAATGGAATAATTATTAAAGCTTTCACTCACTGTTGTGCCATTTTCTGTGCCTTTGGAGCTTTCTTTAACCTGATAATTAATTGTATCACCAACGGATATAATGGCTTGTTGATTGTTAAGTGCCATAAGTTTTGGATTTGATAAAACCTTAGTTTCCCCACTTTGTGAGAGAAAGTTAAGAATGGAATTAAAATTTAAATCCGCTCTTAAGCCTAAATTTTTCACAAAACCTTGCCCACTTTGAAGCTGAACAAAAGAAGGGTTTGCGTCCGAAGTTGTAGAGCTTAAGCCCAAGTTAAAATTTTGCCAATTAATCCCACTAGAATGTTCTTTATTTAAAGATACTGCGATAATGCTTACATCAATAATGGCTTGTTTTTTAAGTCTGTTTTCAAGCTTTTTTAGATAAGTTTTAATCTTTTGAAGCTGGGAATTTGTGCCTGTGATGGTGATTATACCTGCATTTGCATTGATAATAGCCTTACTTTCATAATCTTTTGCATAACCCTTTGTAGCACTTAAAAGAGCATTAATCTCATTTTCTATATTTTGCCAAAAATCAAATTTTTCCATACTTTTAATCATATTATCTTCTATATCTTCGCTTGGATTATATTCTGCTTGTTTAGGCTTTGCATCCACTGAAGCTTTCGTAATGCTTTGTCCCTCACGCACTGAAGTGATATAGCTGATTCTAAAAATCTTTGTTTGAAGAGCTGAAATTTTAAGAATTTTTCCATCAAATTCGTAACTTAGATCGTTTTCCGTAATGAAAAGTTTAAAAATTTCATCAAGACTCATTTGGTGGATATTGATACTGCTTTGCTTGGTTAAAAGTTTTTCTTTAGCAAGCTCATCTTTAATGACTATGCTAAAAGAGCAATAACTTGCTAATTCACTCAAACTTTCCTCTATGCTTAAATTTTCACTCACACTAATGTCAAAAAGTTTCTTTCGGCAATCCTCTGCCCCATAAAGAAAAAGCGTGAAAAAGCAAAATTTAATGAATATAAATCTTATCATTTGATTTGAGCTTTAAAGGAATAAAAATTTTATCATATTCAAGTATAACTTGTTTTGTTTCGATATTTTTAAGTTTTGCTCCATTAATCATATCATCTTTTTTATACCAAACATTGTTGATTTTAACTTTATTTGGAAAAATGGCTTGAAGCTCTAGCTTGTTAATTTGCTCTAAATTTGGATTAGAAAAAGGATTGTTAAGCTTTGAAAGCTTAACAACAAGTCTTTTTTCTAAATGTTTGAAATATTCCTCAAAATCACTTTGTGCGTTTAAAATCCCAAAATACAAAAACACACAAAGTATTTTTCTCAAAACCTAACCTTGCTTTTCATTGCTATAATCAGCCGCTGCAATTCTTGCAAGCTGTCTGTAGCGGTGTTGTGCGTCTTTTTTATTGCGTTCAAAAAGTTCTGCAGCGTGTTCAGGATTAGCCTTTTTCAAAGAATTATAACGCACCTCGTTCATTAAAAATTTCTCATAAAGTTCCCATTGTGGCTCTTTACTAAAAAGGGTTAGAGGATTTTTCCCTTCTGCTTCAAGACGCGGGTCATAAGTATAAAGAGGCCAATAACCGCATTTTGTAGCAAGTTCTCCTTGTTCGCCTGAATACCCTAACCCTCCTTTAATGCCGTGAGCAATACAAGGCGAATAACAAATCACCAAAGAAGGTCCATCATAAGATTCAGCGGCAATTAATGCTTTAATCAAATGGTTATAATTTGCATTTGAATTCACTTGTGCGACAAAAATATAATCATAAGTCATAGCAATTTGTCCCAAATCTTTTTTCTGTATAGGTTTGCCTGCAGAGGCAAATTGAGCTACAGCACCGGTTCTTGAGGATTTAGAGCTTTGCCCTCCGGTATTTGAATAAACTTCCGTATCAAGCACTAAAACATTGACATTTTCTCCACTTGCCAAAACGTGATCAAGCCCGCCATAACCTATATCATAAGCCCAACCATCACCTCCAAAAATCCAATGCGATTTTTTGTTTAAAAAGCCTTTTAAATTTAAAATATCTTGCACACCTCTTATGGCTTTGTTTTGTTCTAAAATCGGCAACATTTTGTTCTTAATCTCAACGGATTCTGGACCCTTGTCTTTATTTGCAATCCATTCTTTAAAAAGGGCTGCAAGATTGTTCGGCACAGCGTCCATATTTTCTTTCATAATATTTTCAAGTCTAAGTCTTGTATTTTCAGTTGCAACCTTCATTCCAAGTCCAAATTCAGCATTATCTTCAAATAAAGAATTCGCCCAAGCAGGTCCATATCCATTTTTAACGCTTTTTCTGTAAGGAGTAGAAGGAGCTGAACCACCATAAATAGAACTGCAACCCGTAGCATTCGCAATAATCATTCTTTCCCCAAAAAGTCTTGTTACAAGGGTGATATAAGGTGTTTCCCCACAACCCGGACAAGCCCCGTGGAATTCAAAAAGAGGTTGAGAAAACTGCACTCCTTTAACGCTTTCTTTGCTTAAAATATAATCTTTATAAGAAATTTGTTTAAATAAATAATCTGCATTTTCTTGCTCCCCAAAGTCCATTTCTTCTTGCATTGGGACCATAACCAAAGATTTCTCTTTAGTTGGGCATTCTTGCACGCAAAGCTCACAGCCTGTGCAATCAAGAGGAGAAACTTGGATTTTAAAGCTAAGCTTTTCTCCTTTAGTTCCTTTAGCTTCTAAAGAATGCTCTTTAACGCCTCTTGGAGCTTTGTTCATCTCTTCATCGCTAATCAAAAAAGGGCGAATAACTGCGTGAGGACAAACTGAAGCACATTGGTTACACTGGATACAATTGCTTTCTATCCATCTTGGCACCATAACTCCAACGCCTCTTTTTTCATACTCGGTTGTTCCGTGTTCAAAACTTCCATCTTCGTATCCTAAAAATGCAGAAACAGGTAAATCATCTCCCTTAGCCGCATTCATAGGTTTAACAATTTTTTCTACAAATTCTGTACCTTTGTAAGCATTCTTTTGAGTTTGTTCTTTGATTTCTAAATTTTTCCACTTAGGATCAACTTCTACTTTTATAAGACCTTCTGCCCCTACATCAATGGCTTTATAATTCATCTCAACGATTGCTTCGCCTTTTTTATTATAGGATTTATAAGCAAGTTCTTTCATATATTTTTGTGCATCTTCATAAGGTATGATTTTAGCAAGTTTAAAAAAGGCTGATTGCATAATGGTATTGGTTCTATTACCTAAACCTATGTCTCTTGCAAGTTTGGTTGCATTGATGATATAAAAATTCACTTCTTTTTCTGCCAAAGTCTTTTTCACAGCGTCAGGAAGCTGTCTTATAGTTTCTTGTGCATTCCAAATGCTGTTTAAAAGAAAGGTTCCACCCTTACGAATTCCGTTTAAAACATCATAAATTTCTAAATACGCTGCAACAGAACAGGCTATAAAGTGCGGAGTAGAAACAAGATAAGTTGAACGAATTGGCTTTTTAGAAAATCTTAAATGGCTTCTTGTATAACCACCTGATTTTTTAGAATCATAAGCAAAATAAGCTTGAGCGTAAAAATCTGTTTTATCCCCGATAATTTTAATCGAGTTTTTATTTGCACCCACAGTCCCATCTGCACCAAGTCCATAAAATAAACATTCTATTGTGGTTTCATCTCCTAAAGAAATTTTCTCTCCTGTTTTTAAAGAAGTATGGGTTACATCATCAATTATTCCAACAGTAAAACCATTTTTAGGTTTATCAAGTTTAAGATTTTCAAATACAGCAATCATTTGTGCAGGATCAACATCTTTAGATGAAAGCCCATATCTTCCTCCTACAATCACAGGAGAATTTTCTGTTTCATAAAAAGCTGCTCTAACATCTAGATAAAGAGGCTCTCCAAGACTTCCAGGTTCTTTAGTTCTATCTAAAACAGCAATTTTTTTCACAGATTTTGGCATAACTTCAAAAAAATATTTGAGGCTAAAAGGACGATAGAGATAAACTTTAAGAACTCCAACCTTTTCGCCTTTTGCATTAAGATAATCTACAACTTCTTCAAGGGTTTGAGTTACTGAACCCATTGCAATGATGATTCTATCAGGCTCTTTATGTCCATAATAAACAAAAGGCTTGTAATCTCTTCCTGTGATTTTTGAAATTTCTTGCATATATTCATTTACAACATCAGGCAAGGCATTATAATAAGAATTATTAAGCTCTCTGGTTTGAAAATAAATATCATCATTTTGAGCTGTTCCTCTAGTTTTAGGATTTTCAGGGCTTAAACAAGAATCTCTAAAAGCCAAAACCGCTTTTCTATCAAGCAAGCGGTCAAAATGAGCATAATCCATCACTTCAATTTTTTGAATTTCGTGGCTAGTTCTAAAACCATCAAAGAAATGTAAAAAAGGAACGCGTCCTTTAATCGCCGCTAAATGAGCTACCCCTGCTAAATCCATAGTTTCTTGCACAGAATGCGAACAAAGCATTGCAAAACCGATTTGTCTTACAGCATAAATATCTTGATGGTCTCCAAAAATAGAAAGAGCTTGAGAGGCAATAGACCTTGCTGCAACGTGTATAACACCGGGAAGTAGTTGCCCTGCAATTTTATACATATTTGGAATTTTAAGCAAAAGCCCTTGAGAAGCTGTGTAAGTTGTTGTTAAAGCTCCAGTTTGAAGCGAGCCGTGAACTGAACCTGCAGCCCCAGCCTCGCTTTGCATTTCTATGATTTTTACAGGCATACCAAATAAATTTTTCTTTCCTGCAGCTGCCCACATATCTGTATAATCAGCCATAGGAGAACTAGGAGTAATAGGATAAATTCCAGCTACTTCAGTAAAAGCATATGCTGCATACGCAGCTGCTTCATTTCCGTCCATAGTTTTCATAATTTTACTCATTGATTTCACCCTTAATTGTTTGATAAACACTTATATTATTATATATATATAAATTATACTTTTGAATTATTAATAAATAACCAAATCAAACTTAAACTCATAAATTCTTTATATAACTCACTGCTTCGTAAGCGTTTTCTTTGATTATCTCACTATATTTTTTTAAACTTTCTTCATTTTCATAACCACAATTTAAAGCCACATAAGAAATTTCAGCGGATTTTGCCGCTAAAACATCAAGTCTTGTATCTCCTATCATAAAAGCAT
>JAFLRU010000002.1 GCA_022511325.1 Campylobacter sp. | reverse complement strand
AAAAAGGTAAAAAGCGTCTCGCCACAAATTGCTAAAGCCAAAAAAACCCCTGCAACCTCATCAATAACTATGTGTTTATCATCGTGAATTCCACTTTTTTTTTCATAATCATCAATGATTCGTATAGAAACAAGAAAAATCAAAATAGAGAGTAAAAATAAGGTTTGCACACCAAGGTATTTGAGTATGAAAAAAGCTGGAATTAAAGCCGCTAGGGTTCCAAAAGTCCCCGGAGCCCTCTTAGCACAACCTGAATAAAAAAAAGTCAAAAAAAGCTTTTGCATTTCACACCATATAAGACATTTGATGAATTTCTAGGAGCTTTTGATAAAATTCCTCATCTTTTTTGTATTCTAAAATTCCATTCGTTGGAAACAAACTATAATAAATCTGTTGCATATTTTTAAAACGTTTTGGAAAAAGCGAACTTAGTATAGTGCTAGAAACTTCTTTACGCATAAACACAGCAGGTGGGATTAAACCCGCTCTTAAAAGGCTTTTAAGAGAATTGCTATCATAATGGAGATGATGATGATTGCCGTGAGGGCAAGAACGTGTGCTTACAATCATTCGGCATTTATTGCAAAATACAAATTCGGGTAAAACTATGATTTCTATATCATAATCTTTTGAAAACTCATTGAGTATGGTTTTAGGCTGATTTCCATCATAAAACATTCCAAGCCCGGCGTGATTTTGTCCCACGACAAATTTGGTGCAACCTAGATTTTTAGCGACTATGGTTTCAAGAGCAGGATTTAAACGGGAATGAAAAATATCAATATCCTTTAAAGGAAAGATAAAAATGCGTTCAGGTGGAAGATAACTTTGTATGAATTTTTCCACATATTTTTCTTTTAAAGCAAAGTCAAAACCATCGTTTTTATAAGATTCTATTAAAAAAACCACAACTAAATCTGCCTTATCAATCATCCAACGAAACATTCTTTCGTGAGCTCTGTGTAAAGGGTCAAAACTTGAGAATAAGGCTGTGATTTTTTTGGCATTAAGCTTTTTTTTCACGCTTAAAAATTCGCTTTTAATTTTTTTAATTTTGCAATTATAAAGCTCGAATTCTCCTGAGATACGCACCTTGTTTTTGCTCTTTGATAAGGTTTCATTAGGATTAAAAATATCTGCATAATTTTTATCGCTTTTAAATACATTTTTTATATCAATATGCCCGATGATTTCATCGTTTAAAAACAAATTCACTCTGCTTTCGTTTTTTAAAAGTTCTTCATTATTTTTAGTGGCAAAACTCAAAGGATAAGGGAAAAATTCTCCTTTAAATTTACGTGTTTTAAGTATTTTTTGGCTTTCTTCTTCGCTCATTAAATGTTTGCAAGTTCCAAACAATCCTTCTTTGATAAGTGAAAGCACACCAAGTTCATTTTTACTGATATTTAAACCCTTATTTTTTTCTTGAAATTCCATATTTTTTCCTTTTTTCCCACAGAGATTTACGCGAAATGCCAAGTTTTTTAGAAAGGTCTGTATCGGGAAAGATATTTTGATAAGTTAAAATGATGTATTTTACATATTCATCTATGGTTAAAATTTCATTGCTACTAATATTTCTATCATCATCGTTAAAATCAATGCAAGTCAAACCTAAATCCTCTGCATTTATAATGGTATGTAAAATCACAGCTTTATTTTGGATAAAATCTAAAATTTTTTCTCTCTCTGGGCTTTTTAAAACCTGAAAATTACTTAAAAACAATAAATCACTTTGAGTATAAGCTTGTATAACTTGCTCTATGTCATTATCCATAGAAAAATCCATATAAAAAAGAGTTTTATTACACTCATTGATATAGTTAAATACAAAGGCATCTGCGTAACTTTGTTTATTTGATTTTATCACAAGAGGAAGTTTGATTTTTTTATAATTATATGGAGGGAGTTTTATGGTTTTAAGACTTGAAAAGGTATAGTTTTTATAAGCTTTGTTGAGATTAGAAAGCTTTTTAAATCCTTGATAATGTTCAATCTTTCTTAAAAGTTCTTCTATCATAAAAGGTTTTTGTATATAATCACTTGCTCCCATTTTCAAGGGATTTGCAACCGTATCTGTGCTGATATAAGAAATCATCAAAATCACTATGTTTTTTTTAAATTTCTCTACAGCTTTTAAAAAATTGTCTGTATTGGTTGAAAGTAAGATTATATCATAAAATTTTTCGTGATTAAACTCATCGTAAGCATTGATAATATCGCAATTATACCCTAAATCACTAAGCTTAATGCTAATGCTTTGGGCAAGATAAACCTCATTTTCTATAATCAAAACTTTCATATCTTAGTCCAATCAAAATACTTCAAATTCACCGAACTTAAAACAGCCAAACCCTCTTTTCTACCTATAAAACCTAGTTTTTCAGTAGTTGTTGCTTTAATATTAATCCTAAATTCCTCAACATTTAAAGTCTTAGCAATATTTTGTGCAATTTTTTCTTTAAATTCTTTAAGTTTTGGAGCTTGTGCAATCACGCTAATATCTGCATTAACAAGTTCAAAACCATATTCTTTAACCTTTAAATATGCCTCTTTAAGAAGTTGCATAGAATCTGCGTTTTTATACTTCATATCCGTATCCGGAAAATGCTCTCCTATATCACCAAGACTTGCTGCACCTAAAAGAGCATCTGTTAAAGAGTGAGCTAAAACATCACCATCACTATGAGCCTTTACACCCATACTTGAATGCACCTTAACTCCTCCTAAAAGTAAAGCTCGTTTTTGTCCAAATTCATGCACATCAAAACCATTTCCGGTGAAAATTTCAGTACTTGGAGCGGGTAAATCCAGTTTTTTTAAATCCTCTTTAAAAGTGATTTTCTTTGCACTTTCCTCCCCCTCTATATACCAAATTTTACCGCCTGCAAAAGCAATAGCGGTGCTATCATCAGTAAATTCTTTTTTGCTTTCTAAAGCCTTTTTAAGTAAGGCTGTGCGTGAAAGTTGTGGGGTTTGAATGAGTTTAATTTTTTCTCTTTTTAAAGCCTTATTTTCGAAAAGAGTTGTATCTGCGACTTTTAAAGCGGGAGTGATACAATCTGCATTATGAGTATTTTCTATAAGTCTATCAAGTAAATTTTTACTGACAAGAACACGGGCAACATCACTTACCATTACAAATTCACTCTCTACAAATTTAAGAGCCTTTTTTAAAGATTGCATTCTTGAATTACCACCAGCTACTATTTCATAGTTTTTTGCAAATTTTTTCATATAAGAAACATTACTAGATGTAACAATGATTTTTTTAAAAGGATAAAAAGAACTTAAATTTTTTGTAGCATAAAGCCAAAGCGGGTCGTTACCTAAACGAAGAAATTGCTTTTTTACACCCAAATTAAAACGAGTAGAATCTCCAGCTGCAAGCATAATCAAACTTATATCTGCCAAACTCACTCCTTATTTAGAATTTTGTTTGAAATGTTACTATATTCTACATATAAAAAAGCTAAATTTTTATAAAGCTAAAATTTATTTTTTAAAGAGTAAAATTTTTTGCTTCACTCTTAATAAGGAGAAATTATGGTAGAAAAAATTAAAGAAAAGCTTAAATCCGTAATATATCCGGGTTTTGAAAAAGATATAGTCAGTTTTGGTTTTGTAAAAGATATTAAGATAAAAGATGAAGATTTATTTATTGAAATTGAAATTGTTTCAGCAAATAAAGAAGTAGCCGAGAAAATCAGAGCTGATGTAAAAAATGTTCTTAAGGATTTAGCTTTTAAAGAACTTCATATTCATATCATTCAACCTCAAATTCCTGAAGAAAAAAGCAATTCAAGAAGTGGCAAAAACATCGCTCCGCAAATAAAAAATTTCGTTATGGTTTCAAGTGGAAAAGGTGGAGTGGGTAAAAGCACTGCTGTTGTAAATTTAGCAATTTCTTTGGCAAAAATGGGTAAAAAAGTAGGAATTTTAGACGCAGATATTTATGGTCCTAATATTCCTAGAATGTTAGGAGAAAGCGAGACTCAAGTAGAAGTCGTGGGACAAAAAATCAAACCCATTTTAACACACGGAATTTATATGATGAGTATGGGGGTTTTGGTTGAACAAGGACAAGGACTTATGTGGCGTGGAGCAATGATTATGAAAGCAATCGAGCAGCTTTTAAGCGATGTACTTTGGGATGAACTTGATGTGCTTTTTTTGGATATGCCTCCCGGAACTGGCGATGCCCAAATTACAAGTGCTCAAAGCATTCCTATTACAGCAGGAGTTTGCGTAAGTACTCCACAAGTTGTTTCTTTAGATGATAGCAAAAGAGCTTTGGATATGTTTGAGAAACTTCATATTCGCGTTGCAGGAATTATCGAAAATATGAGCGGCTTTTTATGTCCGGATAATGGCAAAGAGTATGCCATTTTTGGAAAAGGCACTGCAGAGGCAATGGCAAAAGCATATAACACTGAAGTTTTAGCACAAATTCCTATCGAAATGAGCGTTAGAGAAGGTGGAGATGAGGGAAAACCTGTGAGTTTTTACAAGAGCGAAAGTTTAAGTGCAAAAAGATATGCAGAAGCTGCTGCAAAGCTTTGGGATTTTATAGAAAAGGTTGGAAAAGCTGATAATTCAGCCATACAACCTGTAATGAATGGCAAGAGTGCGTGTTCAAGTTAAATTTAACTTCAAGGAAAGAAAATGGATACCATTGAGACTAAAGAAGATTTTTTATCACTCATTAAACAAATCGAACAAAAGCCCGGTTATAAAAAACCTAAAGCTTTTGGTATAGCAAGAAGAGATTTTGGACAACTTAATAAAGATAAAGTTTTACAAGCGAGTTTCGCTTTGGTTAATTATGAACAAAATTATGGCTCGGCTGCTGTGATACTTGAAGCTTTTATGCAAAGAGGTGTTGAGATTGACTTTAAACAAAGTGAATTTGTGCAAAGTTTGAAACTCGAGGATATTCTTTTTATCCTGTCTTGTTTTAAGCCTTTTTTGGAAGAAGAGGGACATCAAAATATAGATTTACTTAAGATTATTAAAGATAAATTTAAAGAAGATGAATTTGCTTTTGTGTGTATTTTTGAAGATGAGGAGCCAAAAAGTGTTGAAAGTGTGTATCTTAAACTTTACTTGCTTTCAAATAAAAAAACTGCTTTAAGAAGTCTTAATCTAAACGGAGCTTTTGGACTTTTAAGCAATGTAGCGTGGAGTGATAATACACCCATTGAACTTGAATATCTTAGAGTCAATGAAATGCGTTTAAAAATGAGTAATCAATATCCAAGGATTGATTTTGTAGATAAATTTCCAAGATTTTTAGCTCACATTATTCCAGAAGATAATACAAGAATTTTAGAAAGCTCTAAAGTAAGAATGGGTGCGTCTTTAGCTGCAGGAACAACGATAATGCCGGGTGCTTCTTATGTGAATTTTAATGCAGGAACAACAGGAGCTTGTATGGTTGAGGGGCGTATTAGCTCTTCGGCTATTGTTGGCGAAGGCAGTGATATTGGAGGTGGGGCTTCCATTTTGGGAGTTTTAAGTGGAACAAGTGGCAATGCTATTAGCATAGGAAAATCTTGTCTTTTAGGTGCAAATTCAGTTACAGGAATTCCTTTGGGCGATAATTGTATAGTCGATGCAGGGATTGCAGTTCTTGAAGGAACTAAATTCGTGCTTAAAGATAAAGAAGAACTTAAAAAACTCAATAAAGATTTTGATTTTAGTAAAGAAATTTACAAAGGTTTAGAACTTAAAGGTTTAAATGGCTTACATTTCAGACAAGATTCTTTAAGCGGAGTAATGATAGTAAGCTTAAATAAAAAGGCTGTTAAACTCAACGAAGCTTTACACTGACAAGTTTTTGTAAAATTGCTTTGGAAAACCAAACTTGAGGCTTTAGCTTAGAATTTAAGAGCTTGTGAAAAAGTTTAAATTATAAGATTAACTAGAAATTCGGGGTTTTTTAAGAATTTGTCGTAAAAATTTTAGAACCAACCAAATTTGGTTGGTCTATTAAGTTTATTTGAACAAGCTTTTCATCTCTTTAAGTGTATTCATAGCATCTTTAGCTGTTTCTTTAACATCTTTTGCAGTTTCAATACCCTCTTTAACATCGCTCATACTCATAGTTTGCTTGTCATTTTTATCCTCTTTGGAATTTTTAGTGGCAGCAAATAAAGCAGAGTGCAAAGCCATAATCAAAGTAAAGATTAAGATTTTTTTCATTTTTTCTCCTTTTTTAATAAAGCGGTATTTTAGAAAAAAAATAAGTCAAGAGAATTTTTTAAAAAATCATCTTTAAAAAATTCTTTGTTTTTTTGGGAGAGATTTTAGTTTTTTGTTAAGACTTGATTGCAAAAAATATTATTATAAAATCTAGTAAAACATTTATTGCAAAGTGATTAAATATCCACTTGCGTCCTTTTGTAAGGTATAATCATATTTGCCATCAAGATAAATCACCAAACGATAATACCCTTTATGTGAGCCAAAATCAATGCGTTTAAATGAAGATTGACTAAGTCTTATATTTTTGGTTGGGCTGATTGCGTCTGATTTAAAATCTAGAACGATTTTACTAGGATTTCCTATGGAAAAATCAGAAATGATTTCATCACTTGTATTAAGTTTGATCTTATTTTTATAAGTTGTATAGGCGATAAAATCATAAATTTTTCCTGTTTGTTCAGGCATTTCTAAATTCGCTGAAGCGTTGCCCTCAGCACCCAAGCTGTTTTTTTCAGGTATAGTAACCGAAACATCTAAAATTTCAGATGGGTTTGGAGTACTTTGACGCGTAATTATGTAAGTATCGTGCCAATCAATACTTTTATTAATATCCAAAGTTATGGTATTTTCAGTGCCATCAAGGTTGATATAATTAAAACTTACGCTTTTTAAAATTCTTGCATCCGAGTTAAATTTCACTTCGTCTTTTTGAAAAGCTGACGGGGTAACAATGCTAAGATTTTGCTCGTTTTCAAAAGGGTTGTCATCTGCCTTAAGAAAGCTTATCAAAATCCAGCATATCAACAAAAATCTAATTTTCATTTGAGTATAATCCTTTTAATTCAAAATAATCTTTTTGAGCCTTTGCATTTTGCTCTTTAAGTAAAATAATTTTTTTATTTAATTCTTCCTTTGTTTTTCCTAAAGAAAGCATAGTATCCAAAGAATATTGACCAAAAAGCATATTCCCTAAATAAATGGCTCCAATTATAACCAAAAAAACCCAAAGAATCATCTTAAGTAAAGCAGTATAAAAGCTACTTTTTTTGGTGCTCTCATCATATTCTTTTAATAAATCACTCAGAGTCTTTCTCCTAAATACTCATCATTTTCAAGCTCAATCTCTAGCAAGCGATTGTATTTTGCTGTTCTTTCGCCTCTTGCTAAAGCTCCTGTTTTAATCTGTCCTGTGTTTAAAGCTACGGCAAAATCAGCAATGAAAGCATCTTCACTTTCACCTGAACGATGGCTCATAATACATTTATAATTATTTCTTTGAGCCAGTCTTACTGTCCTCATTGTTTGTGTAAGAGTGCCGATTTGATTAGGTTTTATAAGAACAGCATTTGCCATTTTTTTAATGATGCCTTCTCTTAAAATTTCTTCGTTAGTTACAAACAAATCATCTCCTACAAGCTGAATTTTTTTGCCAAGTTTTTCTGTAAGTTTAATCCAACCTTCAAAGTCATTCTCCGCTAAACCATCTTCAATGCTGCATATTGGATATTTTGAACAAAGCTCCACATAGCGTTCGATAAGTTCTTCGCTTGAAAAAGTCCTGTTTTCTAAATGATATTTGCCTTCTTTATAAAATTCTGTGCTTGCAACATCAAGAGCAAGTTTGATATTTTTTTCATAACCTGCTTTTTTAATACAGGTCATTAAAAGTTCGATAGGCTCTGTATTGTTAGCTAAATTCGGTGCAAAACCACCCTCATCACCCAAAGCAGTTGAATGCCCTAAACTTGCTAATTCTTTTTTAAGAGTTGCATAAATTTCACAAACAGAACGTAAAGCTTCTTTAAAAGAAGTAAAACCAAAAGGCATAATCATAAATTCTTGAAAATCGACATTGTTATTTGCGTGAGCTCCGCCATTTATGATATTGCACATCGGCACAGGCAAAACACTTGCATTAGCACCACCTAAATACCTATATAAAGGGATATTTAAAGCATTTGCAGCTGCTCTAGCACTTGCCATAGAAACTCCCAAAGTTGCATTAGCTCCTAAATTAGAATAATTATTTGTGCCATCAAGCTCTCTTAAACTTTCATCAATAGCATTTTGATTGAGTGCGTCAAGTCCTATGATATTTTGCGAGATAAGATCATTAACATTTGAAATAGCCTTTAATACGCCTTTTCCGCCAAATCTTTTATCCTTATCTCTTAATTCTAAAGCTTCTTTTGAACCTGTGCTCGCACCACTTGGAACAATCGCTGTACCGCTACTTCCATCACTTAAGCTCACTTCGGTTTTTATGGTTGGATTGCCTCTACTATCTAAAATTTCATAGGCTCTAATATCTTCTATAATTAACATTTATTCATCCTCTTCATCTTCGCTTGCACTGATTACATTTTCTATACCCATAGAATTTTGAATTGCTTTTGTAATTTCATCAGCAAGTTTTGGATTTTCTTTTAAAAAGGCTTTAGAATTTTCTCGTCCTTGTCCTAATTTTTTATCTTTATAAGAAAACCACGCACCACTTTTATCGACAATATCAAGTTTAACCCCATAATCAATAAGCTCACCCTCTTTACTCAAACCCTCTCCAAACATTACATCAAATTCGGCTTGTTTAAAAGGTGGAGCTACTTTGTTTTTAACCACTTTAACTTTAACGCGGTTACCAATGGATTCTTCATTTTGCTTTAAAGTTGCAATTTTTCTAACATCTAAACGCACCGAAGCATAAAATTTAAGAGCATTTCCTCCTGTTGTAGTTTCAGGAGTTCCATACCCCATAGCTCCAATTTTCATACGAATTTGATTGATAAAAATCACGGTTGTGTTCATCTTATGCACTATACCTGTGAGCTTTCTTAGAGCTTGAGACATTAATCTTGCTTGAAGTCCAACGTGTTGATCTCCCATATCACCTTCAATTTCAGCCTTTGGAGTTAAAGCTGCAACGCTATCAACGACGATTAAATCAATTGCCCCACTTCTAGCTATGGTTTCAACGATTTCTAAAGCCTGTTCGCCAAAATCAGGTTGCGAAACAAAAAGATTGTCTGTATCAACGCCCAAATTTTTAGCATATTTTACATCTAAAGCGTGTTCAGCATCAATAAAAGCACAAACTCCACCCGCTTTTTGACATTCTGCAATAATGTGTAAAGTTAAAGTTGTTTTACCCGAACTTTCAGGACCATAAATTTCAATAATTCTTCCTTTTGGAATTCCACCAATTCCAAGTGCTAAATCAAGTCCTACAGAACCCGTGCTAATGGAATCAATTTGTTCAACTTCTTTATCTCCAAGCCTTAAAATAGTGCCTTTACCAAAGGCTTTGTCGAGGCTTTTTAAAGCTGCGTCGAGGGATTTTTTCTTATTATCATCCATAATTTTCCTTTATCAATTTAAATTAGAATTTTAACAAAATAAAACTAATATAATAATTTATTTTGCTAGAATTAGAAAAATTATTATAGGAAGTCTTGATGAAAAAAATTTCAGTCGCACATTCGCCTGATGCTGATGATATTTTTATGTATATGGCGATTTCTTTTGGTTGGCTTGGAAATGAATTTAAGTATGAAAATACAGCCTTAGATATACAAACTCTTAATGAATTTGCTCTTAAAAATGAATATGATGTGAGTGCAATTTCTTTTGCACTTTATCCTTTAATTGCTAAAGAATATGCTCTTTTACGCACAGCTGTAAGCTTTGGGGAGGGTTATGGACCTAAACTCATTAAGAAAAAAGATACCAAGCTTAAAAAGAATTTCAAAGTGGCTCTAAGCGGTGCAAATACGACAAATGCTTTAATTTTTCGTATGAAATATAACGAAGCACGAATAATTTATAAAAATTTCTTAGAGATTGAAAAAGCTGTGCTTGAGGGCGAAGTTGATGCAGGGGTTTTGATTCACGAAAGCATTTTAGAATTTGATGAAAGTTTATGTGTTGAGGCTGAACTTTGGGATATTTGGTGTGAATTTGTTAAAGAGGAGCTTCCTTTACCTTTGGGGGCAATGGCTTTAAGACGCTCTTTGCCACTTAATGATGCAATAGCAATTGAACAAGATTTGACAAAGGCTGTTAAACTTGCGCATTCAAACCGCAAAATTTTAGCTTCTATGTTAATGGAAAGAAAACTTATCCGTGTTGATGAGCAAAAACTCGAGCATTATTTGTCTTTGTATGCAAACAAAAATTCCATTTCTATGAGTGAAAAACAAATTTTAGCAGTAAATGCTTTGTTTAAATTAGGATATGAATATAAATTTTATGATAAAATTATAGATGCAAAGGATCATTTAATCCCTATTGAATACGAAAATGCAAGAAATTCTTAAAAAGGAGAAAATATGGAAGAAAGCACCTTAGTCGCACTTGGAGTTTCGACTTTTAAAACTACGCTTATGCTTTCTTTGCCTATGCTTTTAGCAGGGCTTATTGCAGGGCTTTTAATCAGTATTTTTCAAGCCACAACCCAGATTAATGAAATGACTCTTTCTTTTGTGCCAAAGATTATTTTGGTAGTTGTGGTAATTATTTTTCTAATGCCTTGGATGGTTACAACTATGGTAGATTTTACTTCAGGTGTTATAAATCAAATACCAAGTTTTATTAAATGATTATAGATTTTAAAAAATACAGCTCTGTAAGAATAGGCGAAAAATTTGAAGTTGAAGTTTTAGAGCAAAAGTGCGAATTTGAAGGTTTTTTAATCGGCGGAGCAAACAATTTACTTATAAGCAATGCACCAAAAAAACTTGGAATTTTAGGAAAAAATTTTGACTTCATTGAAATTTTGGAAAAAAATAAGGAATTTTGCATTTTAAAGGTAGGTTGCGCGACTAAATCAAGTACAATGTATCGTTTTGCAAAGGAAAATGGGCTTGGTGGTTTTGAGTTTTTGAGTAAAATTCCAGGAACCCTTGGCGGACTTTTGAAAATGAATGCGGGTTTAAAAGGTGAAAGTATCAGCAAACACTTAGAGAGTATCGAGCTTTTAGAAGGTGAAATTCTTAAAGAAAATATAGCTTTTGCTTATCGTTTTAACCCTCTTAAAAATCCTATGTTTGGTGCAAAATTTAAACTCTATTTTGGTTTTGATACCCAAAAAGATGAGCTTTTAAAAAATATGAGGGATAATCAGCCTAAAGGTCCTTCTTTTGGTTCGATTTTTAAAAATCCACAAGATGATTTTGCGGGGCGTTTGATTGAAGCTGTGGGGCTTAAGGGTTTTTGTAAAAATGATGCGATGATTAGTGATAAACACGCGAATTTTCTCATCAATAAAAAGAATGCAAGTTTTGAAGACGCAATTTATCTTATAGAACTCGCAAGATCAAGGGTTTTTGAGGAATTTGGCGTAAAACTTGAAAATGAAGTGATTGTGATTTAGAGTTTATATGGTTTAAGGGCAATATAATAAAAGTACCTATAAATTTTAGTTTAGAAAGAGCATTATGCCTCCGCTGAAGATAAATTTAAAAATCTATCCTAAGTAAATTTATTTTTCGACTTTTAATTTTTTGCCTTCTTTGTTTATAACTTCAGCAAGCATAGTAGGCATTTGTGAAATTACACTTTGATAATTTTGCCTTGAGTTTTCATAATCAAGCCTCACTCTTAAATCCACATTTTTTGAACTGATGATTTTATTTGTACTTGTTGAAATGAATTTAATATTGATGATAGCATAAGCATTTTTAAGCTTCATAAACAACAAATCTGTCGTTTCAACATAAAATTCGTCCAAACTCACAGCAACGACATAGTCTGTAAATTGTGTAGGAGTTTTGTCTTGTCTTAAAAATTTTGAAATATCAACGAGTTTGAAATTCTTTTTAGGATTAGAAAAATTAAGAATTCTTTCAGCCTGATACATTCTGTTTGCACCCGCACTAATAAGCCTTAATTTTAAATCTTTAATAAATCTTTGAGTGAATTCATTTGAAAAGTCCTTAGCTTTGATATTGAGCTTATCTAAAGAATAACCAAAATTTTCCCTAAAACCAACTAAAATTCCAAAATCAACCTCTGAATCTTTATTGAAAGTTCTTAAAGTGGAGCTATCAAAAACAGCTTTTTGTTCATCAAGTTTTGGACTTTTAACTTTTTGGTCTAAATCAATGATGTTAAACTCATCTTCACTCTCAATCTTAATAATCTTTTTTTTCGAAAAATCGTTTGCAAAGGCACTTTGCATTAAAAAAAGGCTTAAAAAAAGCAAGACAAAAAATTTCATTATTATCCTTTAATTTTTAGAGTTTAAATTATACTCAAATTTCTTATAAAAAATCCCTTAAAAAACTTTTGTCAGATACTGCTAAAAAAAATGAAGCTTTATAGCTTTGCTCATTGTAAGTTAAAAAATTTGCGTTAAAATCTCCCATAAAACCGCCGTTTTGATTGATTAAAAAATCCCCTGCAGCTATATCCCAAATATTTAAATTTTCAGCTCTTTTATAAACTCCGGCTTTGCCTTCTAAAAGGGCTGTGAATTTAAGTCCAGAACTTATGTTAAGGGCTTTTAAATTGTGTTTTTTTGCAAATGTGGCGTCTGCTTCACTTAAGTGATTGACACTAAGTAGGGCTGTGAATTGATTTTGTTTAAAAAAATTCTCATCTTTTTCCAAAATTTTGTGATTTTTATACACTTTAGTATCTTTGTGGGCGTAGAAAATATCACCATTTGTTGGATTTTTAATTAGGCTAAGCACAGGACGATTTTTGTGAATAAGAGCAATCATTATGCAAAATTCATCTCTTTGCTTTAAAAAACTACTTGTGCCATCAAGGGGGTCAATGAGCCAAAAATATTCTAAATTTTTTCTTTTTTCAAAGGGCAAAATTTTTTCCTCCGAAAAAATTTCAATCCCTGTTTTTGCAAGGTTTTGCGTGAGAATTTCATTTGAAGCAAGGTCTGCAGAACTTACAGGAGTGTTATCCTCTTTTTGCCAAATCTTTAGATTTTTTCTTTCATTTAAAATCGCCACAGAAGCAGCATTTGCAGCATCTATGGCTAAATTTAGATAAGAAGTTAAACTCATCTTTTGGTTTCGCCAAGATAGAGTTGTCTTGGACGAACGATTTTTTGGGTTTCTTGCTCTTTAAATTCAATCCATTGTGCAATCCAACCCGGAGTTCTACCGATAACAAATAAACAAGCAAACATTTCGTTTGGAATTCCCAAAGCTTTAAGTATAAGTCCGCTATGAAAATCCACATTTGGATAAAGATTTCTTTTAACAAAATAATCATCATTAAGAGCAATTTCTTCTATTCTTGAAGCTACTTTGATAAGATTGGTGTCAATGCCGATTTCATCAATGAGTTGATCTCTTAGCTTTTTAAGCACCTTTGCTCTTGGGTCGAAATTCTTATAAACTCTATGTCCAAAGCCCATAAGACGGAAAGGATCGTTTTTGTCCTTAGCTTTTTTGATAAATTCATCAACCCTATCAACACTTCCGATTTCTTCAAGCATTCTTATAACACCTTCATTAGCTCCGCCGTGAGCGTGTCCCCAAAGGGCTCCAATTCCTGCTGAAATACACGCATAAGGGTGAGCTTGGGTTGAACCTACAGCTCTAACAGTTGAGGTTGAAGCATTTTGTTCGTGATCAGCGTGAAGCATAAATATAGTATCAAGGGCTTTAACTTCGATAGGTTTGAGTTTTACGTGATCATAAGGATAAGTTCTTAGCATATACAAGAAATTTTCAGTAAAACCTCTATCCAAATCAGGATAAGCCATAGGAAAACCATTTTTATAGCGGTATGCAGTTGCAACAAGAGTTGGAATTTTAGCTATGATACGAGCTGCTGTTTCCATATAATTTTTTCTAATATCCATATCCATATTAAGATGGTCTGGATAAAAAGTCGAAAGAGAAGCGACTGAAGCTTGTAAAACAGCCATAGGGTGAGCTTTATCCGGAAAAGCGTCAAAAAGCTTATGCATACCTTCGTGAATGAAAGAACGTTTTTTAAGTTCATATCTAAAAGCTTCTAATCTTTCTTTGCTTGGCAGTTCTTTGTAGAGTAAAAGATGGATTACATCTAAGAAAACCTTATTTTCTGCGAGCCATTCAATAGGATAGCCCCTATGCATTAAAGTTCCTGCATCTCCGTCAATATAGGTGATTTCGGATTTACAAGTTGCGGTTGAGGTTAAACCCTCATCGTAAGAGAACATTCCTGTTTGCTTATAAAAGCTTGACATATCCACAACACTTGGTCCAATGTTTGCGTCATAGATAGGAAATTCATAGCTTTTGCCATTTCTATTGTCAGTTAGAGTAACAGAATTTGACATTTTTTCTCCTTTTTTGTGTTTTATTTGTGTTATATTTTAACTAAAAAACCATTTAATTAATATTTTATTTGATTATAATATTTTAAAAAGATAAAATTTGAGTAAAAAAGTAATATTATTCAATTTTTTTTGTGGGAGAAATGAATTTAATTAAGCTAATTATAAGTATAGCTTCAAATAGAGCTGTTAAAATGAGTGCAGAATAAGTATCCTCTGTAATGAGCTTTGTAGAATAAGATAGCGAAGCTATCGCAATGAGTAAGGTTAAAGGCATAGAGTGGCTTAGTGCGAACAAAAGGGTATTTTTAAAGCCTATTTTTGGGGTAAATACTAAGGCACAAAGAAGCCTCAAAGCTACCATTATAAACATAACAAAAAAGGCGAGTAGAAGAATGTTGTATTTAAAGAGCATTTTTAAATCAAAGGTTGAACCTATATAAATGAAAAATATAGGGATTAAAAAACCATAACCAAAATTTGAAAGTTTATGTTCTAAGTCTTTTTTGTGGTTGAAAAAAGTTGCGATGAAAGAACCCGCGATGAAAGAACCCAAAACAATCTCTAATTTTGTAAGAGTCATCACAACGATGATTAAAATAAAAATTGCGACACAAAGTCTTATATCTTTTTCGTTATTATCTTCGCGAGGCATTAAGATGATTTTAAGTTGCGGATACCACCAGAAAAGCAAGCCAAGAATTTTAAATCCTAAAATACAAAGTCCTAAAAATATGCTCAAATACAAAATGCTTTGTCCTGCTTCAATAAAGCTAAAATTTTCACGCAAAAAAGCTCCAGTTATCGTTAAAATAACGATAGAGGTAAGTTCTGCAAGAGTAGCAACAAGCATTGAAGTGTTAAGCCAATAACATCCTTTACCGAATTCTTTAAAAAGCACAGAAAGAAGCCCAACACTCATCACCGGAATGATTAAGATAAAAATATAATCAAGGTTTAAAGCCCATACTAAAAGAAAGGAACTTAAATAGAGCATAAGAACATACAAAAAACTTTTTTGAAAAAGATTTTTTTCCATATTAAAAAAGGCTTGTAAATTCACTTCCATACCCGCGATAAACATAAGGTAATAAAAGCCTACATCTGCTAGAATTTTAAAATTTTCACTCTGCCCTATAAAGCCAAAATACCCTATAATTGCACCAAGTATAATTTCCGTCGCAGATACGGGCAAACGAAGGAATTTAGCAATGTAAGGGGATAAAAACAAACACCCCGCTACAACAATGAGAATTTTTAAATCAATTAAATTTTGAGGGCTAATGGCACTTTGTTGCAAAACTAAATCCCATATTTTTAAGTTTTTCTATATCTTTGCTTGGTTCTTCTCCTTTGGTTGTAAGATAATCGCCTACCACAATTGCTTCAGCTCCCGCTTCAAAAATTTCGTATTGTCTCTCACCCAAAACCCACTCTCTGCCTCCAGCAACCATAATGCGAGTATCCTTTAAAGCTTTTTTACTTTCTTTTATGATATTTAAGGCTTCATCTGCACTTAGTTTTGGCACTTTTAAATTGAGATTTTCGTTTGCAATAAAAAAATTTATAGGTGATGAAAAAGGCTTAAGTTCTTGCAAAGATTTTCTAAAACTTATTCTATCTTCCTCACTTTCACCCATTCCATAAATTCCTCCACAACAAAGCATAAGTCCTGCCTCTTTAGCGTTTAAATTCGTCTCAAAGCGATCTTGCCAAGTGTGAGTAGTGCAAATTTGTGGAAAAAATTCCTTAGAAGTTTCAAGATTATGATTATATGAAAAAATTCCAACTTTTTTAAGCTCTTTTAACTGCTCTAAACTTGCTATACCATTACAAGCTATGAGCATTAAATCCGGTTCTTCTTTATTAACCTCATAAGCAGCTTCGCAAACATAGTCAAGCTTTTCATCATCAAGTCCGGCTCCTGCAGTTACTAAACAAAAACCCAAAGCTTGGTTTTTCTTTGCAAGTTTGGCTTCAAAAACGATTTGTTTAATGTCTTTTTTCTTGTATTTTGGAATTTTAGTTTTTACAAAAGAACTTTGAGTGCAGTATTTACAATCCTCAGAGCAACCTCCACTTGCGATATTAGAAATAGCACATAACATAACTTGCATTTTTTATCCTTGAAAATTATTTAAGATTTAAACGATTTTAGCTAATTAAGCTGCATTTTTATTTAAAGAGCTTCATTAAACTCTTTTTTCGTTTTACATTTTAAGCATTCTAAAAAAGTGCCTTTTTTAAGCTCTTTTATAACAAGCATTTCTCCGCATTCTTTGCAAAATTCACCACTTGGTTTATATTTGGAGATAAAATCACATTTTGGATAAGCCCCACACCCATAAAATTTTCCTCTTTTGCTAAATCTTTCCATAAGTTCTGCATTTTTACATTTTGGGCAGGTTATGCCTATCCCACTTTTCTTTGGAGCTTCTTTGGAATTTTCGTTTTGTGTTTTTAAATTTCTAGAGTATTTGCATTTTGGGAAATTTAAACAAGCTACAAATTCTCCATATCTTCCTTTACGAATTGCAAGTTCTCCACCACAATCAGGGCAGGTTTCGCCAAGTTTAGTGATAGTTTTTTGGCTTTTTATCTTAGTTTTTCCCTCTTCGATTTTACGCATAAAAGGGTAGTAAAACTCGCGTAAAACTTCTTGCCAATTTGCCTTATCTTCAGCAACTAAGTCAAGAGTATTTTCTAGTTTTGCACTAAATTCACTCTCCACAATATCACTAAAGTTTTTTTCTAAAATTTCAGTTACATTAAAGGCGACTTCAGTGGGAATGAGTTGCTTTTTGTCAATACGCACATAGTCTCTACTCGTAAGAATTGAAATGGTTGGAGCATAAGTTGAAGGGCGTCCTATGCCAAGGCTTTCAAGCTTTTTAACAAGTCCTGCTTCAGAATATCTTGGCGGTGGTTCGGTTAAATGAGAATTAAGCTCTAAATTTTGAATTTTTAGGCTTTGAGAATTTTTTAAATCGGGGAGAATTTTATCCTTATCTTTATCGCCATAAGCCTTATAATATCCATCAAAGAGTATTTTACGTCCGCTGATTTTAAACACAGCTCTGTCATTTTTTACAAAAACATTTTGAATTTGTGAAAGAGCTTCTTTCATTTGACACGCTAAAAAACGATTATAGATTAAAGTATAAAGCTTTAATTCATCTTTTTCTAAAAATTTATTTGCAATCTCTGGCGTAAAGTCTAAATTTGTAGGACGAATTGCCTCGTGAGCTTCTTGAGCTCCTTTGGTTTTAGTTGTATAAAGTTTTTCTTTTGGAGGCAAATAATTTTCGCCAAAATTTTCTTTGATAAAAATTCTTGCAGCTTTTATAGCTTCTTTAGCAAGATTAAGACTATCTGTTCTCATATAAGTAATTACGCCCATTGTTCCTTGATGAGTATTGACACCTTCGTAAAGTTTTTGGGCAATCATCATTGTTTTTTTGGGACTAAAACCGAGCTGATTGCTTGCACTTTGTTGCAGAGTCGAAGTCATAAATGGCGGTGGTGGAGCTATTTTGCGTTCTTTACTTTCGATTTCTTTTATAATGAATTCGCCTTTTTTACACTCTTCAAAAATGAGTTTGGCTCTGTCTTTATTTGTAAGGGTGAGTTTTTCAATCTTAGCTTTATCAAATTCGACAAGTTCGGCTTCTAAATCTTTAGCAAAAATCATATCTATGCTAAAATATTCAAGCGGAATAAAGGCTTTGATTTCTTTTTCTCTATCAACTATGATTTTAAGTGCAGCGGATTGAACTCTTCCTGCACTAAGTCCTTTTTGAATTTTTTGTCCTAAAAGTGGGCTTAATTTATAACCTACTATTCTATCAAGCAATCTTCTTGCTTGTTGAGCATTAACTGAACTCATATTGAGTTTTCTTGGGCTTTTAAGAGCATCTTCAATTGCACTTTTAGTAACTTCGTGAAAAACGATTCTAGGTAAGGAATTTTCATCTTTTCCTAAGGCTTTGGCAATATGATATGCTATGGCTTCACCTTCTCTATCCTCATCAGTTGCTAAAAAAACTTGCGTAGCATCCTTTGCTTTAGATTTTAATTCTTTAACTAAAGAGCTATGGTCTGTTGTGATTTTGTATTCGGGTATGAATTCGTCATTTTCTATTTTGATACCAAAACTTGTTTTAGGCAAATCCCTAATATGCCCTTTAGAAGCAATTACTTCATAATTTTTACCTAAAAAATTTCCTATAGTTTTTGCTTTTGCTGGAGATTCTACTATGATTAAATTTTTTTTCATTTTTGACCTTATTTTTTAGAAAAATTCAATTTTATATTTTTTCAATGATTTTTAGAAATTTAACAAATTTTTTTAATTTTTTACCTTTATTTTTTTTAAAATTCAAAATTTTATTTAAAATTAATTTTTCTTAAATTAATTTATATTTGAGTTTTGCTTGTTTTTATAATTTTTTATTTTAAAATTTCGCTATAATTTTTCTTGCGTTGTTTTAAGGACACTAAATGGAGGCTTACAAATTTGATAAAATTTAAAAATGAAATTTTATATATTTTTTAGAGTTTTAAAAAATTAAAAGGAAAATTCAATGATATTTATTGATGCGTGTTTTAAAAAGCCTACTGCTTACACTCCTATTTGGATGATGCGTCAAGCAGGACGCTATCTTAAAGAATATATGAGAGTGCGTGAGCTTGCAGGCGATTTTCTTTCGCTTTGTAAAGACTATAAAAAGGCAAGTGAAGTGAGCTTGCAACCTGTAGATATTTTAGGTGTGGATGCGGCGATTATTTTTTCTGATATTTTGGTTGTGCCACTTGAAATGGGTATGGAACTTAAATTTGAAAAAGGAGAAGGACCTGTTTTTACAAAGCCTATTTGTGCAAAAGAGGATTTAGAAAAGCTTGAAATTCAAAGAGCGGTTAAAAATTTAAATTATGTTTATGATGCTTTAAAGCTTACCCGTGAAAAACTCGCACAAGATAAAGCTTTGATAGGATTTTGCGGAAGTCCTTGGACGATTGCGACTTATATGATAGAGGGTAGAGGTTCGAAAAATTATGCCAAATGTAAAAAAATACTTTATCAAAACCCTGAATTTTTACACCAACTTTTAGTCAAACTTAGCGAAGCTTTGAAGCTTTATTTAGAAGAACAAATCAAAGCTGGGGCTAATGCTGTGCAAATTTTTGATAGTTGGGCAAGTGCTTTAGAAAAAGAAGCTTTTTTTGAGTTTTCTTTTAAGTATATGCTTGAAATTTCGGATTTCATCAAGGCTAAATATCCTCATATTCCTGTGATTCTTTTTCCTAAGGGCATTAGCGGGTATTTAGATGAAATTAAAGGAAATTTTGATGTTTTTGGCGTGGATTGGAGCACGCCTTTAGAACTTGCTAGAGATAAACTAAGTTCGAAATTCACTCTACAAGGCAATATGGAACCTTGCAGACTCTATGATAAAAAAGCGATTTACTCAAGTGTTGAGGAGATTTTAAAGATTATGAAAAATAAGGCTCATATTTTTAATCTCGGACATGGAATATTGCCTGATATTCCTGTAGAAAATGCAAAATATTTTATTGACTTAGTTAAGGAACTTTCAAAAAGATGAAAATCGTTTTTGGTCCTATAAGTTCAAGACGTTTTGGACTTTCTTTAGGCGTGGATTTAAGTCCTGCTTTAAAGCAATGTAATTTTGATTGTGTTTATTGTGAGTTAAGTGCTGCTAAGGGTATTAAGCAGCAAAACTTGGTTGTAAGTGTTAAGGAAATTTTAGATGAAGTGAGTTTAAGCCTTGAAAAAGGCGTAGAATTCGATGTTCTTACTCTTACAGCAAATGGCGAACCCTCTTTGTATCCACATTTAAAAGAACTGATTATGGCTTTAAAAAAAATGCTTAAAGACAAAAAAATTCTCATCTTAAGCAATGGCACAGCAGTTTTAGATAGGGATAAATTTGAAGCTTTATTAGAACTTGATATTGTAAAATTAAGTCTTGATAGTGCAATTTCTAAGACTTTTTATAAAATCGATAGAGCTTTAAAAAGCATTGACTTAAATTTAATGATAGAAAAAATGACAGAATTTAGCAAGCTTTTTAAAGGAGAACTTGTTATTGAAATATTGGTAGTTTCAGGGTTTAACGATACAATAGAAGAATTTAAAGCTCTTGATAAAGCTTTGGAAAAAATTTCGCCTCTAAGAGTGGATTTAAGCACGATTGATAGACCACCTGCTTATCCTGTTAAGGCTGTGAGTGAGCAAAAATTAAATGAGCTTGCCAAGTTTATAAAAAGTGTGCCTGTTGTAATAGCCAAAAGACATTTTAGTGAAGAAAAAAAACTTGATTTAAGCAAAGAGGAACTTTTAAAAATGTTATATTTGCGTCCTCAAAATGAACTTGATGTTCAAATGAAATTTAGTGATGAAACGCTTAAAAATTTAAACGAGCTTTTGACTAAAGGGCGTGTTAGGATTCTTGATTTAGCTGGGGTAAAATTTTATAAAGCGGATGAAATTCGCTAAAAAGCTTGACAAAAGCCTATGATTTGTAATATAATTGCGTTTTACTTATTCCGGATTAGCTCAGCGGTAGAGTAGGCGGCTGTTAACCGCTTGGTCGTAGGTTCGAATCCTACATCCGGAGCCACTTTTTTAAAATTCATAAATAATCATAATTTTTTTAAAAAGCAAATAGAAGTTGAAGTTTTTTAAATAAAATTTAAAAAAGACTATTTGTAAAAGCTTAAAAATTTATACGATGTTAAAAGTAAAAACTAAGAAAAAAATGATATAATGAACTTTTAATAAAACTCACCGAAAACGAGGAAGATATAATGAAAGATTTATTTTTATTCAGTTCTTTATTTGACCACAGCCATACTTTTACTTATTTTTTTCACATTGCTTTAGTGGCTTTGATTGCTGTGATTATTGCAAGATTAGCAACACGTTCAATGCAACTTGTTCCAAGAGGAATGCAAAATTTAGGTGAAGCTTTTTTAGAGGGTGTTGTATCTATGGGACGCGATACTATGGGCAGTGAAGCAGGAGCTAGAAGATATCTTCCACTTGTTGCAACCTTAGGAATGCTTATATTTATAAGCAATATTATAGGGATTATTCCGGGTTTTGAAGCCCCAACAGCGAGCCTTAATTTAACTCTTACTTTAGCGGTGATTGTTTTTGTTTATTATCATTTTGAGGGTATTAGAACCCAAGGATTTATCAAATACTTTGCACATTTTATGGGTCCTGTAAAGGCTCTTGCTCCTTTGATGTTTCCTATTGAACTTGTTTCCCATTTTTCTCGCGTGATTTCTCTATCTTTTCGTTTATTTGGTAATATTAAAGGTGATGATTTGTTCTTAGCAGTTATTTTAGCACTTGTACCTTATATCGCACCGCTTCCAGCTTATGTGCTTCTAACTTTTATGGCTTTTTTACAAGCTTTTATTTTTATGATTTTAACTTATGTGTATTTAGCAGGTGCGACTATAGTTGAGGAAGGTCATTGATTTATCTTTTTGATTTTTTTAAAGGTGCGTTCTTAGCCTTAGTGTTTTTGGGCGTGCTTTTTATCCTTGTAAATTTTAGTTCTTTTTGTCATTTTGTATCGCAGTTTTTTGTTTTATTGGGATTTGAGTGATGATATATTTGTTTTCACTTATTTTTGTCGTTCCTATTCTTATTCCTTCTTTTATTGTTAATTTTTTAATGACAATATATTTGAGGCAACTTATTAATTTTAGTTTTATTCGTGGTTATTTATTATCATCAGTATTGTTTATAGGATTTTTGATAGTATTATCTATATCCCAAGATTGGGTGGTAGGTGGAAATGTTGAAGGCTATGAAGTTTGGATTCCTTTATCGATTTATCTCATAGTTATGATTCTTATAGCAATCCCACATTTGATTTGTTATATTAACAACAAAGATAAAATTTCTTTTAATAAAACTAAACATTGTTTTATTTTTGGCTTGTTACTGCCTTTATTTCATATAATTTTGTCAGTAATGTCAGTAATAAGTTATTATTGTTTAACAAAACTATATTATGGTTTAATCAACTTTGCTTAAGTAGATAAGAAGTCGCTTCGTAAATTCTTTTTGCAGCTTTGCTTTTATTCATCGTATAAAGATGAATTCCACTTACCCCACTTGCAATCAAATCAACAATTTGATCAATTGCATAAGCAATTCCAGCATCTTCTAAGGCTCTTGGATTGTTCTCATATTTTTCTAAGATTTTCATAAATTTAGGTGGAATTTTTGCTCCACATAAAGAGCTGATTTTAAGAATTTGTTTTTGATTAATAATTGGCATAATACCTGCTAAAATCGGTATTTTTATATCTTTTAAAGCACAATATTCTTTAAATTTATAAAAATCTTCGTTGTCAAAAAACATCTGTGTGATGAGTTTATCAACTCCACAATCGACTTTGATTTTTAAGTGCTCAATATCTTCAACTAGAGTCTTAGCTTCATTGTGTTTTTCGGGGTAACAAGCAGCGTAAATTTTAAATTCTCCTTGTTTTTTTATGAGACTGATTAAATCACTTGCATAAGAAAAATCTTCACTTTTTTTTGCACCCTCAACTACATCTCCTCTTAAAGCAAGTATATTAAAAAGTTTTTTTTCTTTACATTCTCTTAGAATTTCTAAAGCCTTTTCTTGGCTTAAGTGTATGCAAGGTAAATGCACTATACTAGGGATTTTGTGGGTATTTTGAACCAAATTTGCAACTTCAAGAGTGTGTTTGGAATTTACAGAACCTCCAGCACCAAAGGTTACGCTGATGAAATTAGGATTTAAAGCCTTTAATTCCTCTAAAATTTCAGCAAGATTTTTAATATTTTCATCCCTCCTAGGAGGGAAGATTTCAAAGGAAAAAGTTGTTTCCATTAGCTTTTAAGCTCTTCTCTGATTTCTTTTGTAGCTTGTGCGAGATTTTTAAGACTTGCAAGCACTTCTTCATACCCTCTTGTTTTTAATCCACAATCAGGATTAATCCAAATTTGTTCTTTAGGAAGTTTAGAAAGAATTTTTCTAATGGTTTGTTTTATTTCTTCGACACTTGGAACTCTTGGGCTATGTATATCATAAACACCCGGACCCACTGCAGTTTGGAAATTAACTGCTTTGAGTGTATCTAAAAGACTTAGGTTCGATCTTGAAGCTTCAAAAGAAATAACATCAGCGTCCATTGCATCAATCTCTTTGAGTATATCACTAAATTCACTATAACACATATGAGTATGGATTTGAGTTTCTCTTTTAACTCCACTATGAACGAGATTAAAAGCAGGAATAGCCCAGTCCAAATACTCCTTATGCCAATCACTTTTTCTAAGAGGAAGTTTTTCTCTTAAAGCTGCTTCGTCAATTTGTATGATTTTAATCCCAGCATTTTCAAGATCTAATACTTCATCTCTTATGGCTAAAGCGATTTGTTCAGTGCTTTCTTTAAGGCTAATATCCTCTCTAGGAAAAGACCAATTAAGTATAGTAACAGGACCTGTGAGCATTCCCTTGACGATTTTTGAACTTTGACTTTGAGCAAATTTTGCCCAAGATACCGTAATAGCTTGAAGTCTTGAAACATCACCCCAAATGATAGGAGGTTTAACACATCTTGTTCCATAACTTTGAACCCAGCCATTTTGCGTAAATAAAAAGCCTTGTAAATTCTCGCCGAAATATTCGACCATATCATTTCTTTCAAATTCTCCGTGAACAAGCACATCAAGTCCGATTTGCTCTTGGAGCTTGATACATTCTTTGATTTTGTTTTGATTAAATTCTGTGTAAGCTGAGGCTGGAATTTTTTGTTGTTTAAAAGCAAGGCGGTTAGAACGAACATCAGCACTTTGAGGAAAAGAACCTATGGTTGTAGTTGGAAGCAGTGGAAGCTTTAAAAGCTCTTGTTGAGTTTTAGCACGTACTTTAAATTCAGGTTTTCTAACAAAGTCTGTTTTTTTCAAATTTGCAACTCTTTGACGCACTTTTTCATCAATTTTATTTGGAGCACTCCTCAAAAGATTTTGATTTTGTATAAAGAGTTTATGTGAATTTGGATTTTGGCTTTCTAAAATTTCTTTAAGCTCTTTAAGCTCGTGTAGTTTTTCTTCTGCATAAGCAAAATGTTCCAAATAAGCTTTATCAAGTTTGGTTTCAAATTTTGTGCTATAAGGCACGTGTAAGAGCGAACAAGAAGTATTTAGCACTATATTTTGTGTGTGTTTTTGAATTTTTTGTATTAAATTAAGGGTTTTGGTATAGTCATTTTTATAAATATTTTTGCCATTTACTACCCCTGCAAAAAGAATTTTATCTTTGCTAAAGCCGTTTTTTTCGAGCAAATTAAGGCTTTCTTTTCCTTCAATAAAATCAAGCCCCAAACCATCAAAATCACTTTCTAAAAGTTTAGTATAAATATCTCTTACATCTCCAAAATAGGTTTGAAGAAGAATTTTAGAGTCTTTTTTGTGTTTTAGAATTTCTTTATAAAATTCTTCAAACAAGGTGATTTCGTTTTTATCTAAGTCATAAACTAAATAAGGCTCATCAAATTGCACCCATTTTGCTCCAAGAGAGTTAAGCTTTTCGAGTAAATTTATATAAGCTTTTGTAAGTTTTTCCTTAGCTTTTTCTTTTATAGCTGAGTCTTTAAAGCTTATGAGTTTAAAAAGTGTGAAAATTCCTACTAAAACAGGTTTTGCGTCTATTCCTTGTTCTTTAGCTTCGTTAAATTCATTAAAGATTTTATCACCAACAAGAGAGATTGCTTCTGCATTATCACATTCTGGCACAAGATAGTGGTAATTTGTATTAAACCATTTTTTCATTGCAAGTGCGACAACATCACCATTTTGTCCTTGATAACCTCTACTTTGTGCGAAATACTCATCAAGGGGCTCTAAATTTAAGTCTTTGTATCGTTTTGCTACGATATTAAAAAGAACTGCTGTATCTAAGACATTATCATAAAAAGAAAAATCATTGCAAGGCACAAAATCAATTCCGGCATTTCGAATACTTTGCCAATGTGTTTTTCTTAAATTTTTTGCCAAAGCTAAAAGCTCTTCTTTAGAATTTTCTTTTTTAAAGTATTTCTCAACACCAAATTTAAGTTCTCTTAAAGCACCAATTCTTGGGTAAGAGATAATAGAATTTTTCATAAATACTCCTCATTAATTTTTAAAGCTGTGAAATTTTTAGGCATTTTTTACCAACTTGAGTTTTTTGAGTGAAGTTTGAAATTGTTGCAGTTTATAAGAAAGACTTAAATTCCTACAACACAGACAAAAACTACAATTTAAATAAAAGCTTAAATTTTTTATATTTAAATTCATTATTTTCCTTAAGAACATTAATTTTCAAGGATTTAAGAAAGATTTTTGTTTGTTTTTAAGAAAGATTTTAAATTCGAAAAATTAATGAATTTGGCTTTCTTATACTTCCCTCAATCCATAAGACCTTTGGAAGCACAATCTATCCAAAGGACGCACTAGATAGTCATCTGGCACATCAGCTTCATTCATTTTCTCCTCTAAAATTTAAAATAAGCTGAAAAATTATAAGTTAATTTCTATTAAAACAAACTGAAAAAATCCTTGAACTTTCAAATCAACTTATATTTTTAAGCTTTAAAAGTTCATTATCCATTACACCGATACCAGAATTTAACACTTTTTGGGCAATTTCTTTGGCTTCGTCAAGAGAATGCATTGCACAAGTTCCACATTGATAAATGTTAAGCTCTGGAATTTGGCTTTGGTTTTGCACTTTTAAAATATCTTTCATCGATTCTTCCCAAGCTTTAGAAACCTCTTTTTCACTTGGAGTGCCAATTAAACTCATATAAAAACCCGTGCGACAACCCATAGGAGAAATATCAATAATTTCAACCGCATTTGAGTTAAGATGTTCTCTCATAAAACCGGCAAATAAATGCTCTAAGGTGTGTGTTCCTTTTTCACTCATTAAATCTTTATTTGGTAAGCAAAATCTTAAATCAAATACGCTAATATCATCACCTTTTGGGGTTTTCATTGTTTTTGCAAGCCTTACTGCTGGAGCTGGCATCTTAGTATGATCAACTTTAAAACTATCAAGTAATGGCATTTTTTCTCCTTAAAAATATTGGTTAAAATTATACATTAGAAAAGCTAAATTAAAAATTTAAAGCCTTTCTAAATTAAAAAAAGATACAATAAAAAATCAATAAATAATTTAAGGAATGTAAATGTTCGAAGTGGTTATAGGACTTGAGGTTCATACCCAGCTTAATACCAAAACTAAAATTTTTTGCTCTTGTGCTACTTCTTTTGGAGAAGCCCCAAATACTAATGTTTGCCCTACTTGCCTTGCTTTACCAGGTGCTTTACCTGTTTTAAATGAAGAAGCGGTTAAAAAAGCAATTTCTTTTGGAAAAGCTATCAATGCTACAATCAATAAAAAAAGTGTTTTTAATCGCAAAAATTATTTTTACCCAGATTTGCCTAAGGCTTATCAAATTTCGCAATTTGATATTCCTATTGTGGAAAAAGGTGAGCTTTTTATCGATGTGGGTGGAGAAAATAAACGCATAGGCATTACAAGGGCTCATTTGGAAGAAGATGCAGGAAAAAATATCCACGAAAATGATTTTTCAAAAGTTGATTTAAATCGTGCAGGAACCCCTTTACTTGAGATTGTTAGTGAGCCAGAGCTAAGAAGTAGCGATGAAGCTGTGGCTTATCTTAAAAAACTTCATTCTATCATTAGATTTTTAGACATTTCAGACGCAAATATGCAGGAGGGAAGTTTTCGCTGTGATGCAAATGTGAGCATACGTCCAAAAGGAGAGGATAAACTTTACACACGCGTAGAGATTAAAAATCTTAATTCTTTTCGTTTTATACAAAAAGCGATTGAATATGAGGTTCAAAGACAAACAAATGCTTGGGAAGATGGCACTTACGATAAAGAAGTTGTGCAAGAAACAAGACTTTTTGATACGACAAAACTCGTTACAAGAAGTATGAGAAATAAAGAAGAATCCGCAGAATATCGCTATTTTCCAGATCCTGATTTATTACCCGTGTTTTTAAAAGATGAATTTTTAGAACTTGAAATTCCTGAACTTCCTGATGAAAAAAAAGCAAGATACATTAAGGATTTTGGTATTAAAGAAAGCGACGCTGGGATTCTTATCTCTTCTCTTGAAATGAGTCGTTTTTTTGAAAATTTAATTGCTCAAAAATTAAATCCAAAACTTTGCGTTACTTGGCTTAATACCGAACTAATGGGACTTTTAAAGGCGGAATTAACCATAGAAAACTCACCCGTTGATGCAAAAAAATTAGGAGAATTGATTAAGTGTATCGAACAAGGAGTGATTAGTGCTAAAGCAGCTAAAGAAGTTTTAGCTTTTGTATTTGAAAACACTTCTTTTAAAATTGATGAAGCAATTGAAAAATTAGGACTTAAGCAAGTGAGTGATGACTCGGCAATTGAAGCTGTGATAGAGAGTGTTTTAAAAGTTAATGAAGATAAAGTTGCGGAGTATAAAAGTGGAAAAGATAAGCTTTTTGGTTTCTTTGTAGGGCAGGTGATGAAAGAGGGTAAAGGAGCTTTTAATCCTGCAAAAGTGAATGAACTTTTAAAAACAAAGCTTGGTTGATGAGCATAGCTGTCATTGGTGCTGGAAAATGGGGAAGTGCTTTATATGAGGCTTTGAGTGTGAAAAATCAATGTTTGATTAGCTCAAGAACACCTAGAAATTACGAAAATTTTGTTAGCATAAACCAAGCTTTAAAATGCGAATATTTGGTTTTTGCTTTGAGTGCTCAAGGAACTTCTTTGTGGCTTGAACAAAATTTCATCAACGAAGGGCAAAAAATTCTCATTGCTTCTAAGGGTATAGAAAGCTCGACTTGTAAGTTTTTAGATGAAATTTTTTTAAGTTTTGTTCAAAAAGAACAATTTTGTGTTTTAAGCGGACCTTCTTTTGCGAGTGAAGTTAAGGAAAAACTCCCTACAGCCTTGATGATTAATGGTTTTGACTTAGAACTTTGTAAGCAATTTGCAAATTTTTTCCCAAGTTTTATTAAAACTTATGTGGATAATGATGTGCGTGGAGCTGAAATTTGCGGAGCTTATAAGAATGTTTTAGCTATTGCAAGCGGAATTTGCGATGGTTTAAAACTTGGCAATAATGCTCGTGCAGCTTTAATCGCAAGAGGACTTATAGAAATGCATCGTTTTGGAAAATTTTTTGGAGCTAAGGAAGAAACTTTTTTAGGCTTAAGTGGAGCTGGAGATTTGTTCTTAACAGCTTCTAGTGTGCTTTCTAGGAATTATCGTGTGGGTTTAATGCTTGCTAAAAATCAAAAACTTGATGCAATTTTAGAAGAACTTAATGAAGTCGCAGAAGGTGTTAAAACAGCTTTTGCTATAGAAAAAATTTCTAAAGAAAAAAATATTTACACGCCTATTGTGAGTGAAATTGTAATGATTTTAAATGGAAAAGATGTAAAAGAATCAACGCAAAATTTACTCAAACAAAGTGCTTTTTAGGAAAAACAATGATTATTAAAAATGCGAAAATTTATGGCAAGGATTTAAGGGATATTATCATAGAAAAAGGACTTATTACCGAAATTAAAGAATGTGGTTCAAAACACAATCAAAAAGAAATTTTAGACGCTAAAAAGCTTACTATTTTGCCTTCTTTTGTGGATTTGAATGTGAATTTAAAAAATGATAAATTTTCGCTTACAAATTTAGAACTTTTGGAAAATGAATGCTTAAGAGGCGGGGTTGGAGCTATTATTTTGCGTGATGTTATGGATTTTGATGAGGAAAGCTTTGAATTATTTTTACATAATTTAAAACAAAGAAAGCTTCGAATTTTTACAAGCATTAAGGTGAAAGAAAATAAAAATTTAGCCACTTTGATTAATAAAGGAGCCTTTTGTTTAGAATGCGAAAGTTCTCTTAATGCTAATCTTTTAAGGCTTGGTATGCAATATGCTTTGATGAAAGATGTGCCAGTTTTCGTGCGTTGTTATGATGAGGATTTTGATGATAATGGCGTGATGAATGATTGTCCTATGAGTTTTGAACTAGGGCTTTGTGGAATGAGCAGTGTGGCTGAGATTAGCGAGGTTGCAAAGATTAGAGAAATTGCAGATTTTTATAAAACTAAGGTTGTATTTGACCTTTTAAGCCTTGAGAAATCTTTGAATTTACTTTCTTCAAAGGAAGTTTCGCTTGTAAGTTTGCATCATTTAATCAAAGATGATAAAAATTGTGAGGGTTTTAATACGGCTGCAAAAATTATGCCCCCGCTTAGGGCTTTTAAGGATATGAAATTCTTAAAAAATGCACTCAAAAAGGGAAAAATTAATTTTTTAAGTGCAATGCATAGTCCAAAATCCATTTCTTTAAAAGACTTAGCTTTTGATGAGGCAGCATTTGGAATTCATAGTATTTGTGAGTTTATTAGCCTTTGCTATACTTTTTTGGTTAAGGAAGGATTTTTATCTTGGGAAGAGCTTTGTAAAAGTGCAAGTAAAAATCCTAGCGAATTTTTAGGTTTAAATAGTGGAGAAATTAAACTTGGAAAAGAAGCTAGTTTCGTATTATTTGATGAAACTAAGAGCTTTAAACCAAATTCAAGTTCTCTTTATGCCAAAGATACACTTTTTGGTGAGGTAAAGCACCATATTTTAAAAGGTGAGGTGCTTTTCTAACTCGCTTTGTTTTCTAATTGCTCTTCTTCTAAGGAGTAGATAATCCCTACAGCTTCTATAATTTCGCTTGAAATTTTTTGAATGAAAGAACTATCATTGAGTATGGAAATTCCCTCCGAAGGAGTGATTTTCTTTTTAGCAATTAAATTTTCAACTTTTTTTAAGGTTTGAATATCTGTTTCTATAAGAATTTCTTTGGCTTTTTTGAAATTCTTTATAATCAAATATCTTTTTTCTTCATCCATTAATTTAAGTTCCTCTATGCTTCTTAAAAGCTCACCCAAATTTTTTCTCATTGTGTTGTATTGTTCTGCTAAATCAAGATTTAAAGAGGAGGAATATTTTTTCATATTGCTTTGAATAATTTTAAGATCCTTAGTTGTTTCAGTTAAATTCTTTGCTGCGATTTTATAATCAAAAATTTTATGATTTTTTTGCTCATCATTATTATAAGATTGAACCTTCGCAGAGAAATCCATAATGGCTTCGAAAAGCACTTTGATTTTAATTTTATATAAATTATCTAAATCCATAGTTTTCTTATAAACCCATTTTTGTGTATTTATAATCTCATCAAAACTTCGTGTTCCTCTTATATCACTTCGTTTAAAGCCTATGGCGTGAGCAATGATTTTACAAGCGTTGTTGCATAAGTGTTCATCTTCTTTTCTTAAAGCTTCGATAGCTGTATCGGTGTATTCTACGAGATTTGGCTCTATGTATAAAGGTTTATCTATGTCTTTATTGGTATTTTTTACGAATTTGTCTAAGAAAACTACGATTTTATCAATGAAAGGACTGAAAATTAAAATGGCTACAAAATTAAATGAAGTATGAAACAATGCTGTTTTTAAAGCAGAATTTTCCTCATTTATCCCGATAATACCTGCAATTAAATCTATTAAATTGACAAAATAAGGAAAAAAAACGATGATAATAATAGCAATTCCAAAATTAAAAATACAATTTGCAAAAGCGAGTTTTTTTCCTTCTATATTTGCACTCAAAGATGCAAGTAAGGCTGTAACAACGCCACCAACACTTGTTCCTAAAGTCGCAGCTAAAGCATTTTCATAATGGATTTGTCCAGCGAGTAAAGCAGCAATGATTATAGCTAAGGTTGCGTGGCTTGATTGAACGACGCCTGTTAATAAAGCCCCAAGTCCTACAAAGATTAATATGCCTTTAAAGCCACTAAAATTAAATTGAGATAAATCTAAAATATCTTTGACGCTTTCAAAGCCATTTTTAATATAATCAACTCCCAAAAAGAAAAAACCAATTCCCATAAAGATTGTTCCAATGCCTTTAAAAAGAATATCTTTTTGAAAATATAATAAAACTCCAATGACAATGAGTGGAGTAGCAAGAGCTGAAATATTAATACTTGTAAGCCCAACAATGAGCCAAGAACCTGCACTATTACCTAAATTTGCTCCAAATAAAATGCCAATACCTCTTGTTAAAGTGATAAGTCCAGCAGATAAAAAGGATATAGAAATGATTGAAACAAGGGTTGAAGATTGCATAATCATAGTGCTTACTACACCAAAAATTATACTTTTGGGTTTTGTATTTGTGGATTTGGCTAGAATTCTTTCTAAAAAGCCTCCACTAAAGGATTTAAAACCCTCACTTAAATTCATCATACCGATGAGCAAAATTGCTACGCCTGCTAAAATACTTGCAAGTTCGTTATAAATAAGTAAAATGTAGGTTAAAAGCACAACAACGACAACCAAAATCCATTGTTTGTAGTATTCTGTTCCTAAAGTTTTAATATTTTGCATTTTTTTCCTTTGTATTTTCTTTAAGAATTTTTTAGTCTTTCAAATTCTTGCATTAAATCTTGTCTTAAATTTTCGCTGATTCTTTCACTTTCTTTTAAATATTTAAGAATTAAATTTTCTAATTCTTTTAAAAAATTAAAAAGTTCGTTTTGCCAAATGCTATCATTTTTTTTACTCAAATTCATTGTTTGGATAAAGGTAAGTTCTCTGCTTAAATCCCCTAATTTTTCTAAAAATTCACCTTTTTTATCTTCTTCTAAAAGCTTAAAATGCTCATTTTCTAAATCTTCTCTAAGTTCTTTAATCTTTTCATCAATATAATCACAAAATTTAGGATAAAGCTCTGCTTTAATAGGTTCTAGCAAAGCTTTTTCATCAATATTTAAAGTCAGTTTTTTTACTGCAAAATAAAGAACCAAAAAAGTTAGTGCTGCGATGAGTAGATAAAATTCTATCATAATTTAGCCTCAATACCACTTGTAATTTTTAGCTTTCAAGATAAAGCCTTTGTGATGATTTTTCCTAAAATTTGATTAAACTCGGCAGGATTATCTATACCCATTCCTTCGCTAAGTTTTGCCATATTAAGCACTAGATTTGCTATATCGGCAGCATAACTTTCATTGTCTTTAAGTTTTGCAAAAATATTGTGTTTTGGATTAAGCTCTAAAATAGGTTTTACATCTTGTTCTTGACCCATTTGTTTTAAGAGCTGTTGCATTGCAAAGTCAGGTTTGTTTTTATCATAAACAATACAACTTGGGCTATCATTAAGTCTTGAAGTTAAACGCACATCTTCAACTTCATCCTTTAAAAGCTCTTTGAATTTGGCTAAAAGAGGGGCAAAATTTTGTTTTTCTTCATCACTTAAATCGTTTTTGTCCTCAACTTGATTAATCGCTGTGAATTTTAAGCCCTCAAATTCGTTTAACATAGGCATTATCAAGGAATCAATCTCATCAGCTAAAAGTAAAACTTCTATATTTTTTTGCTTGTATTCTTCAAGTAAAGGAGAGGTTTTGAGTAAATTTTCATTGTTTCCTGTGATATAAAAAATTTCTTTTTGTTCGTTTTGTAAATCATTTTTATATTCTTCTAAAGAGCGTAAATCTTCACCTTTTGTGCTTTTATAAAGCATTAATTTTAAAAGCTTGTCTTTGTTTTCACCAAAACCATATAAACCTTCTTTAAGCACTTTTCCAAAGAGTTTGAAAAATTCTAAATATTTATCTTTGTGTTTTTCTTTTAGTTTTTCAAGTTCGCTTAAAATTTTTTTCACACTTGCTTCTTTGACTGCTTTTAAAATTTGATTTTCTTGCAAAATTTCGCGACTTACATTTAAAGGTAAATCTTCCACATCAATAATTCCACGCACAAATCTTAAATAAGTCGGCAAAAGCTCCTTATCATCATCACTGATGAAAACCCTTTTAACATAGAGTTTTAAGCCACTTTGATAATCCACTCTAAAAAGATCAAATGGGGCTTTTGAAGGGATAAAAAATAAAGAATTATACTCAAGTTTGCCTTCTGATTTAGTGTGAATGTGAAGCAAAGGTTTGTTGCTGTCGTGGAAATTTTGTTCATAAAATCTTTCATAATCCTCATTTTTTAAACTCGATTTTTGCATTCTCCAAAGAGCGTTGGCTTTATTGATTTGGGAAATTTTAAGCTCATTTTTGCCCTCTTTTTCACCTTCTTTAGGTGGTATATATTCTTCTTTTTCCATAAAAATTGGGAATTGTATGTGATTAGAATATTTTTCTATTATATTTTCAATTCTGTAAGAACTTAAAAATTCTTCATCTTTTAAATGTAAAGTGATAAGAGTGCCTTGCTCATCTTTTTGTGCCTCTTTTATCTCATAGCCACTTGCATCAGAACTCCAAAGATAAGCTTTTTTATCTAAGGCTTTTTTGCTTAAAACTTCGATTTTATCAGCAACCATAAAGGCAGAATAAAAGCCCACACCAAATTGTCCTATGAGTTGAGAATCTTTTTTAACATCTCCACTTAAATTCTCTAAAAAGCTTTTAGTTCCACTTTTTGCGATGGTTCCTAAATTTTCTATTAAGTCTTTTTCGTTCATTCCTATGCCATTATCACTTATGCTCAGAGTTTTAGCGTCTTTATCAAGTTTGATTTCAATTTTTGGTTCAAATTTAAGACTTTTGTAAGAATCATCACTCACGCTTAAAAAATTAAGTTTGTCTAAAGCATCACTTGCATTTGAAATGAGTTCCCTTAAAAAGATTTCTTTATTCGAGTATAAGGAATGTATCATAAGTTGTAAGAGTTGATTAACTTCAGTTTGAAATTGCATTTATATCCTTTAAAAATTAAAATTTGCGTATTTTAACAAAAAATTTAAAATCTATGAAAAACAAATTAAATTCATTTAAAAATTAAAAAACTAACCCATAAAGCAAACAAGCAAAGTCCAACATTTAAAAGCACATTAAGAATAAAATAAACATAATTTTGATTTTGTAAAAGCATTAAATTTTCATAAGTAAAAGTTGAAAAAGTTGTAAAAGCTCCTAAAAATCCTATGCCGATGAAATTCTTTATCAAAACAGAATCACCCTTATTTTGAAGATAAAAAAACAAAACTCCCATTAAAAAGGAGCCTAAAACATTTACAAAAAGCGTTGCAAGAAGAGTAAAATGAGGTAAAATTTTATAAATAAGCTCATAACTTAGCATTCTAAAAATTGCACCCAAAAATCCTCCCAATCCCACGACTAAAAGCGTATTTAGCATTCTTTATTTTCCATTTCTATGTTTAAATTTTCACTTAAAATTCTTTCTTTGTCTAAAAGTTCTTGCATATTTTTTCTTGTGTTTTCAAGCCATTTTTCATCGTTTGTGTCGATTAAATTCATACAAATGATTTTAAGAATCCCGCTACTTGCAGTGAAATTTTTAGTGTCTAAAATTTTTGCAGAATCTATGATTAAAATGGGCTGAACTTTGAGTTTGAGCTTATCAGCTAAGATTTTTGCTCCGTTTTGAAATTTGAGCAGTTTTTCAGTCCTTGAACGCGTGCCTTCTGGAAAAATAGCTAAAACTCTATCTTCTTCAAGTCTTTGTTTAGCTTCTTTTAAAATTCGAACTAAATCGCGTGGATTTTTTCTATCAATACAAAGAAATTTAGGTTTTTTCATAGCGATTTTAAAAAGAGGAATCTCGGCTAATTCTTTTTTGGCTATCCATGCTAAATTTTTTGGAAAAAGCTCTTCTAAAGCAATTATATCTAAGGTGCTTTGATGATTGATGACAAGCATTGAAGCCTCAGGGTTAAATTCTCCCACAAGCTCGATTCTATAACCAATAGTGTATTTTTGGGTTTTTGCCCACAATTTACGAATTTTCCAAAGCATATTTTGATTTTTTGTAAAGCAAAAAGCAAATAAAACTAAGGCAACGCTAAAAATAAAAAAAATCCAAAAATAAAAAGCTTTAATTCTTTTGTAAATTTTCACGGCTTACCCAACCTATTTTTCCATTTTTAAGCAAGATTTTAATGTAATTTTCTCTTTGGTTTAAAATTTCTACTTCTTCATTCGAGTTTGCAGTATAAAAATAAGTCGAAGGTGTTGTTGGTAAAATTTTTACCTTAGAACCTGCTTTTAAAATTCCGTTTTGAGTGCTTGTATCGACTAGAAAGCTTAAAGCAAAGCACACAAGAGCTAAAAATAAGACAATAAAACTGCGTGTAAAAATGAAAATCAGAGCAAAAAGAAGAGCCAAAGCCCAAAGTCCGTATTGTTTGTAGATATTAAAATCTTTATTTACAGGATTTAAATCACTTTGGGTGCTTATCTCATCGTCGCTGATTTGAAGTTTAAGATTAAAATTCTCAAGCTTTTTTGATTCTTTATTAAAATAAGAGAATTCAAAATTGTTTTTAAAAGATGGAAAAATAGCGTAATAAAACGCACTTGAAGAGTTAAAATCACCCTTGTAATTTTCTATGCCCTGTCTTTCCACATTGTCCATACGAAAGCTTTTAAGATTAGCATTTGTAGCACTAAGCTCAAGCATCATAATCACATTTTTATCATCAAAAAAGCTTGTTTTAACTTTTTTCACTTCCAAAGAGCTTGCAACGATATGAGAGAAATTTTTATTTGTAGGAGTAAGCTCAAATTTTATAGGTTCAAGCCAAAGCCCTGCTTCTTGGAACATTTCTTTATTGCGTGTAAGTTGCACGATAATTTGCTCTAAATTCGCATTCGAGCTTAAGGCTTCGAAACAAAGAGCAGTTTCATAGGTATTTTCTTGTTTTTTCCATTTAGGATTAGGGGTTAAAAATTCTAAATCATCGTTTTTAGTCAAATTGAGTTCAAGGTCAAAATTAGTTTCTTCAGTCGTCTTAGCATAAACCTTGATACAAAAAACCTCTCCAACATAAACCCTACTAGGATAATCTTGAATACTTAAAACTAAAGAGCTTTGAGGGATAAAAGGATTTTCTATATTGCTTTCAAAATCTCCTTGTTCATCACTCGGTGCAATATTTTTGTAGATCTTTTGTTCTTCTTCGCTTAAATTTCGCAATTTATTTGGCTCTTCAAAAACAGAAAATTCGTTTTGGGAGAAAAGATTTAAAGCGAGAAAAAATAATAAAAATAAAATTTTCAAAGCATAAAACCTTCAAGCATTTTTAAACCTACGCTTGAACCTAGCAATTCTTCGCAAGCTCTTTCAGGGTGGGGCATAAGTCCAAAAATTTTTTTATTTTCATCACAAATTCCTGCTATATCAAGGATTGAGCCATTTGGATTGTTTTGATACTTTAAAAGAATTAAATCTTTATCTTCTAATTCTTTTAAAGTATCTTTATCTGCAAAATAATTTCCCTCGCCGTGTGCAATAGGTAAAGTAAGCTCTTCACCTTTTTCAAATTTTCTTAAAAAAGCGTTATCATTTGAGATGACTTTTAAAGCTTGGTTTTTGGATATAAAACTTAGGTTTTCATTGTGTCTCATTGCACCTTTAAGAAGCTTTAATTCTAGGAGCATTTGAAAACCATTGCAAATTCCTAAAACGAAACCGCCTTTTTTAACGTGTTCTAAAACCCCTTCCATTGCAGGAGCAAATTTTGCAATTGCAGCACATCTTAGATAATCTCCATAAGAAAAGCCACCCGGTAAAACCACTAAATCTGCTTTGAAATTTTTTTCTTCGTGCCAAATAAGTTCCACTTTAGCTCCGATTTTTTCAAAGGCATAAGCTGTATCAAATTCGCAATTTGTCCCGGCAAATCTTATAATGGCAACTTTCATAAAACAAGCTCGTAATCTTCAATTACGCTATTAACTAGCAATTCTTCACACATTTTTGTAATTTCTTTTTTAGCTTTTTCTTTATTGTTTTCATTAAGCTTGATTTTAATTTGTTTAGCAATTTTTACTTCGCTAACTTTATGGAAATTCAAAGAATGTAAAGCCTTCTCAACAGCTTTTCCTTGCGGGTCTAAAACACCTTCTTTTAAAAATACATTAATTGTTATTTCCATATTTTCCTCAACTTAAAATTCTTTTTAGCACTTCTTCATAAGCCATTTTAACATTTCCCAAATCTTGTCTGAATCTATCTTTGTCAAGTTTTTCGTTTGTATTTTTATCCCAAAATCTACAGCTATCAGGGCTGATTTCATCAGCTAAAAGTATTTTTCCATTTTTATCGATGCCAAATTCAATTTTAAAGTCTATGAGTCTTAAATTTTTAGAATCAAAAAATTTAAATAATACTTCATTAATCTTTCTTGCAAGGCTTTTAAGTTCTTCAATTTGGTTTTTGTCTTTGACTAAATTTAAGATAAGACAATGCTCATCATTAATAAAAGGATCACCTAAATCATCATCTTTTAAACAAAACTCTACCAAAGCAAAGGGTAAAACCTGCCCGTCTTTTATGCCAAGCCTTTTGGTAAGCGAACCTGTGGCTACATTACGCACTATGACTTCTATAGGAATGATTTTGCATTTTTTGACTACTTGTTCATTTTCGCTAATGGTTTCAACTAAATGAGTTGCAATTCCTTGTTTTTCTAAAAGATGAAAAAGCTCGGTGCTGATTTTACAATTAAGTTTCCCTTTGCCTGCTTCACTGCCTTTTTTTTCCGCATTAAAAGCAGTTAAATCATCTTTAAATTCAGTGATAAGAAGATTTTCATCTTCAGTTTTAAACATTTTTTTGCCTTTACCTTCGTAGAGTAATTCTTTTTTTGTCATTTAAAATCCTTATTTAAATTTAGAGTTTTGATTGTGTCAATAGCAGATTTAAGCTGTGCATCTTCGTTAATTTGCTTTTGAGTGATGAAGTATTTATCATCTTTTTGTTTGCTTTTAGTGCTATTTTTATCAAGTTTTTCAAGCTCACTTTCAAGGTGTTGTTTTAAATCACTTTCTTTAATGCTAAAATTATCTTCAGCTGTATTTACCTTACCCGGAAACACTTCAATATCTGGTTGAACGCCCACAGCTTGTATAGTTCTACCACTTGGAAGATAATATCTTGCTATGGTGAGTCTTAAGGCTTCAGTTTTGCTAATAGGTATGATTTGTTGCACACTACCTTTTCCAAAGGTTTTTTCTCCAACGATTACAGCACGTTTTAGATCCTGCAAAGCCCCACTTACAATCTCACTTGCACTTGCACTTCCTCCATTCACTAAAACGACTAAGGAGCTGTTTGAAATCTTGTTTCTAGGATTTGCTTTGTATTCTTTATTTTCATTTTCAACGCGTCCTTTTTGAGAAACGATTACTCCTTCATCTACAAATAAATTTGTTAATTCTATTGCTTGATTTAAAAGTCCGCCCGGATTGTTTCTAAGATCAAGTATAACTCCTTTGACTTTAGGGTATTTTTTAAGTTCTTTGGTGGCTTCATCTACGACATTTTTATCAAAATTTGTAACTCTTAGATAAAGTATATTTTCATTTTCTATGAGTTTTGCATAAACGCTATCGACTTTGATAATATCTCTTGTAAGGCTGACATCAAAGGGTTTTGAAGTGCCTTGTCTGAAGATTGTTAAAGTAACTTGGGATTTAGGTTTGCCACGCATTTTATCTACAGCATCATTAAGAGAAATTCCTAAGGTTGCTTCATCATTGATTTTGAGGATAATATCTCCAGATTTTATCCCCGCTTTATCCGCAGGCGTGCCTTCAATTGGAGAAATCACCGTTAAAGCCCCGTCTTTCATTCCTACTGTGATACCAAGCCCACCAAATTCACCATTAGTTTGAATTTTCATATCATTAAAGTCTTTTTCATTAAGGAAAGAAGAATGAGCATCTAGGTTGCTTAAAAGTCCTGAAATAGACTTATTTACTAAATCAGTAATGTTTTCATCATCAACATAATATTGCTCAACAATAGCCAAAGTTTTAGTCAGTTTGTCCAAGGCTTCAAGACGTTTAGTTACTTCAGCTTTATCTGTTTTAGCTTGTAAAGAACTCGCTAAAAAAACACAGAGGATTAAAGCACCGATAAAACCTGCAAAGCTAGCAAAAAATCTTTTAGTTTTCAAAATAAACTCCATTTTAATATTTTTTTAGAGCTAAATTTTAATGAAATTTGTTTAAAGGAATGTAAATTAAGAGTAAAATTATTATATTTTTAAAAATAACTTGAAAATTTTTTTAAAAAATTTAAATTTTGTTTATTTAAGTATATAATTTTACTATGTTTAGGCAAAATTATATTTTTCTATTTGTGCTTTGAAAGACTTAAGTTTAGCGGCAAATTGTCTATCTTTATGCTCACTTACAGCTTCTATAACTTCATCTAATCTTTTTAAAACACTTTCAACATCTTCAAATTCAAAGATTAAAGCCTTATTTGATTCTTCTTTGTTGGTATCGTTTGAGGAATTTAAATTGTAACTTGATGAGTTTATACTTTGATTTAAAATTTCATCAAAAGTTGATTTGTTTTGAATTTTGTTTGTGGTGTATAAAGTATTGGATTGAAGATTTGAATTTATATTTATACTCATTGTTTTACCTTTTTAAAATAATTTATAAAAAACAAGCAATTTATATTCCAAATATAAATTTACCCATTCATAGAAATTTAAAGTCAAATGTTATAAATTTGCTCTATATATTAATTGAAGAGAAATCATTAATAAATAGAGAAATTTTATTAATTTAGAGCGTTTTATATCTTAATTTTCACTTTTAAATTTACTTTTTTGACGCAGTTTTGCTAAATAAAGAGCGAATTTTACAGCTTCTTTGTAGCTTTTGGTATTAATTTTATTTTTTTTATAAGCCTTATCAAAAGCCGTTCCGTGATCAACACTTGTGCGGATAATAGGTAAATTTAAGCTCACATTTACGCTTTTTTCGAAATATAAAGCCTTAAGCGGAGCCAAGCCCAAATCGTGATACATTGCAACAAAATGATTGCATTCTTTTAAAGAAGCTTTAGTAAAAGCCGTATCTGCAACCAAAGGATAGGGCAGATAAAATTCTTTTTGTGTGAAAGTTTTAAGGAGTTCTTTTTGAGAATTTTCATTATGTAAAAGCTCGTTAAAACTTTCTTTTTCGTCTGTTTTAATGAGCTTTAAAAAGTTTTTTTGGCTTTTTAAATCGCTTTGTAAGAAAGTTAAATACGCATTTGTAAAAATAATAGCTTTTGTGATGATTTTTTCTTCCTCGCCTCCTATAACTCCATAATCTCCCGCGTGAGGATTAAAGCCTAAAACTCCGATTTTTTTAAAACGCGTCTCTAAGTAAAAATCTCGTAAAAATTCTGCTAAAGCTTTAAATTCTATCCTTTGACTGACTTCTTTTAAAGGTATATGTTCTGTAAAAAGTCCGACAAAAAGTTCTTTGCAACCTAACATCATAATTGCATTTTTTCCATAAAAGCTTCTTAAAGCGTCTGTGTGTCCTTTAAATTTTATTCCTGCTTCTTCCCACGCTTTTTTATGAATGCTTAGAGTTACCAAAGCATTTGCGTAATTTTGGCGGACAAAATGATTTGCTGCTTCAAAACTTAAAAATGCGTAAGCTCCGCTTTTTTTATCAATCTCACCGGGTTTAAGTTCAAAATCATAATCCACATCCAAACTTAAATTCGCACTAAAAGAAAAGATATTTAGCTTTTTTTCTTTTTTTAAAAACTTAAATTCTTGCTTTGAATTTTTAGAAAAAGAAACCAAATTTGCGTTTTCAAGTCTTAAATCTAAAAGTTTTAAAGCCTTATTTAAAAGCTTTTTATGCACAAAATAATAAGGCTCACAAAGCTTTGAAAGTTCTTTGTGTGAGCGGATTAGAATTTCTATGCCAATTCCGTTTATATCACCTATGCTAACAGCTATTTTCATCTTTGGATTAAGGCTTTCATTTCTAAAATAGCAGCTTTAAGTCCTACAAAAACTGACCTTGCTATTATACTTTGTCCTATGTTAAGTTCAGTAATTTCTTTGATTTTTACAAGTTCTTTAACATTTTTGTAATTAAGTCCGTGTCCTGCTGCGACTTTAAGTCCTAAACATTGAGCTTTCTTTGCACAGAGATTTAAAAGTCCAAGTTCCTTTTGAAGTTCTTTTTGAAGCTCTTCTCTAGGCAGGTTAAGACTTTTAATTTTATAAGGAGTGCGTGAAATATTTGTATAAAGTGCGTTATGTAAATTCGCATATAAACCTGTGTGAAGCTCTATAAAATCAGCTTTTAAATCATAAGCTTTTTCCACATCTTCTAAATTTGGGTTGATAAAAAGCGATACTTCTATATCGCAAAGTTGTAATTTTTGAATACTTTTTTCAATTTTTTCAAGATTTAAATTTAGCCCTCCTTCAGTGGTAAGCTCTTCTCTGTTTTCTGGAACTAAAGTTACGCGTGAGGGTTTTAACTGACAAGCAAGTTCTAAAATTTCATCATTTGTGGCACATTCTAAATTGATAGGATTTTTGCAAAATAACATTAAATTTTCAAAATCTTTTTCATTCATATGCCTTTTATCTTCTCTTACGTGAAGAGTGATTTGGTCGCAAAAATTAGAACAATACAAAGCTGCTTCTAAAATATCAGGATCATTAACCTTTCTAGCTTCTCTTAAAACAGCGATATGGTCAATATTTACACCTAAGAGCATTTTTTTTCCTTTAAAAATTTTTGCTATTATACTCTAAAATTTAATTAAGGAAGCTTATGTTAGGTATAGATTTAGGCTCAAATACTTTAAGAGCCTTAGAAATGGATGAAAATTTCCAAAAAATTGCTGAATACGAATTCATAATTGCTGCGGCAAAAAATCTTAATATAACTGGAAAAATAGGCGATGAAGCCATTTTAAATTTAAGAAAAGCTTTACAAACTTTAGCTTTAAAATATGAACTTAAAAATGCTTTGATTGTCGCAACTGCGGCATTTAGAAAAGCAAGTAATGCTAAGGAGCTTTTTTTGGAGCTAAAGCAAGAATTTGGGGCAGAATTTAAAATCATTGATGCAAAAACTGAAGCAAAACTTAGCGTTTTGGGAATGAAAACAGGGCTTTTAGCCTTAGGTTTGAGTGAGGAATTTGCATATTGTGATTTAGGAGGAGCTTCTTGCGAGCTGTCTTTTAAAGGTGTTTTTAAAAGTTTTGATTTTGGTATTATCACTTTTTATGAAAAGGCAAAGCCCCAAAATTTAAGCCAAAAATCAACAATCAATAAAGCTTATTTGAAAAAATACCCACAATTTATCCAAAATTTAAAAGATAAAAAACTTAAACTTCATTTTTTAATCTACGATAAAAGGCTTTGCTCTTTGGCATTTAGGGCTTTTGATGAGCTTAAGGAGATTAAAAAACAACTTGCGAAATTCAAGGCTAAGAAAATTGTTTTAAATTCAGGAGTTCCTACGAGTTTGTGTGCGTTAAAACTTGGTTTGAGTTATGAAGATTACGATTTTACAAAGATTAATGGCAAAAGGCTTTGTGTGAATGATTTTTTAAAATTTGGTATAAAACTTTGGAATATGAGAGAAAATGAAGCGAGAGAATTTGTAGGAAACTCGCGTAAAAATTATATCGTAGCGGGATGTTTTTTACTTTTTGCTTTATTTGAGAAACAAAAACTTATCGTAATTGATGAAGGTTTAAGGGAGGGTGTTTGTATAGCGACGCTTAAAAATATAGCTTTTTAAAATTTAGCAAACTCAAAAAAATGGAATTTATCATCAAAGCCAAAAAATAGCCTTTTTGCTTGCGAAAGAAAATTCTCATAACTTTGTAAATTTTTGTTTTTTGTTTGCTCTAAAACCTCTTCGAAATTAAATTCACTTAAGGCTTTGCTTTGTTTTTTAAAGGCTAAAAGCTTAAAATTGTAATTTTCAATGAGTTTTAATAAATGTGTGAAATTAACATTATAAGTTAAATCACTTTTACCAAAAAACTCTTTTAAATTGACTTTAAAAGGGTCGAAAAGCTCGTGTTTTTGATAAATTCTTAGGCTAAATTTATTTGGTTCTAAAACTCCATAATCAAAACCACTAAAAACAAAGCTCTTACAAGCTTTATCAAGCTGCTTGAAAAAAAGATTTAAATCCGTGCTTAATTCTCCTATTTTAAGTCCTAAATTTTCACGTTCATTTTGGATTTTTTCATCACTTAGAGCAAAATAAAGCTTAAAATCATCAACAAAAGCCATAGTTTTTTCATTGATAAGCTCACAAGAAAAACTATCAAAAAGTTCATTACAAAAGATATAAGCATTGCTAAATTTACAATCTTCTAAGGAATTTTTATGTGTGAATTCACATCCTTCTAAGGTTTTTCTTTGTAAAATTCTTAATTTTTCATAAGGTTCAATGATAAAAAATTCAAGTTCTTTAAAAATTTGAGGTCTAAATTCAAGTAAAGCACTTAAAAAATCTCTGCTTAAATAACCTTCATTTGCTCCTATTTCTACAACCTGTAGAGGCGGAGTGAGAATTTTTTTATCAATGAGGCTTAAAAAATGGCTTGCAAGTAAGGTTCCAAAGAGATTTCCTACACTTACAGCTGTAAAAAAATCTCCTTTTTTTCCAATCAAAGCAACATTTTTGTAATAAGTCTGTGCCCAAAGTTTGAAAAATTCACTAAATTTCATTGAAAAAACTGATTGAATTTAGCCACAAAATCCAAAGGATCCACTTGCTTTCCTCCTGCAAATATTCCAAAATGCAAATGAGGACCACTCACTCTTCCTGTAGCTCCACTAAGTCCTACAATATCACCTCTTTTAACCCTTTGTCCAACTTTGACTTTAATTTCGCTAAGATGATAATACTGCGAGTAAATCCCATATCCGTGGTCAATTACAACCGAATTTCCTGCATAATAACGATCCTTTGCAATCCTTACTATACCCGAATTTGCAGCCTTGATAATCGTTCCTGTGGGTGCTCTAAAATCTGTCCCACTATGGTAACTTGCAACTTGTTCGTTAAAGACTCTAGCTTTACCAAAAGCACTTGTGATAAAACTATCAAGTGGAATTTTAAAATTTTCATTTACTAAAAGTTCTTTTGTAATGCTAGAATACACAGCATTAGCTTCTTTAAGCTCTCTTTCTATCCTATCTTGAACCGATTTTGGCGGAAAGAGTTTTTTAGGTTCAACTTGCAATTTTTCACTTGTATAATTTCCCTCTAAAGCGTAAATGATGAAATTTTGATTTTTATTTTTATAAATTGCTGTAATTTGACTTGTTTTTGGCGGGTTTTTATAAGGCAGAGCAAATAAGGCTATGACTTTGTCTTTATTTTTAGGGTCAGTGAAAAAAACAAGCTTTTTACCCTTACTTTTAACCTCAAGCAAATCTTTTTTATCAAGCTCTAAAAGTAAAGCTTGTCCTTTGACAAGTTCGATTTTTTCATTCCCAAAAGCCAAAAGTGCAAGAAAAAATAAGATAAAAATTCTCATAGGCTTACTTCCTTAATATCTGCGATTTTTAAAAATTCCTCGTAAATGCTAAAAATTAAAGCTTGACGATTATTTCTAAGCTTTTCATCTTCTACATTAATCATTACTTTATCAAAAAATTCATCAATAAAAGGCTTAAGAGCGAATAAATTATTGAGTTTGATTTTAAGATTTTGGGCGTTTAAACTCTTTTTAAATTCCTCATAAAGTTTGTTTTCAGCTTCTTCTTTAAAAAGACTTGTATCAATTTTAAAATTTGTATGAACAGCAATATTTGCAAGTCTTTTAAAGGTGCTAAAATTTTCATTGAAATTTTCTTTTTGACTTAGTTCTATCAAAGCTTTAATGGCTGCATCAATATGAATTAAATCCGCATTTTTTGAGCTTAAAACTGCTTTGATAAAAGAAGCATTGACTTCATAAAGCGTGTAAAGTCTTTCAAAAATAAAATCTTTTAAATTTTGCAAATCGAAATTTTTATATTTTGGAGCAAGTTTTTCAAATAAAATATTTAAATCAAAATTTTTACCTAAATTTAAAACAATTTTTATCACTCCGCTTGCCGCTCTTCTTAAGGCATAAGGGTCTTTGGTTCCGCTTGGAATTTTACCCAGACTAAAAAGCCCTAAGAGAGTATCAAGTTTATTTGCAAGTGCAACTATGCTAGAAAATTCAGTGCTCGGTAAGGCTGAATGCTCTGAATTTGGAAGATATTGTTCTTTAATTGCAAGGCAAATTTCATAACTAAAACCCAAATTTTTAGCATAATAAGAACCCATAATGCCTTGTAAATTCGTAAATTCATAAACCATTTGAGTGCTTAAATCTGCCTTTGCAAAATCAATCGCCTTGCAAAGTTCTTCTTTCTTTTCATTTTGATAAAATTCGCATAAAATCATAGCAATAGTTTTTTCTCTCTCGCTTTTATCTTTAAGCGTGCCAAGTCCCTCAAGATAGGTGATTTTAGAAAGTTTTTCAGGTTTTAAACCTTCTTCTAAATCGTTTTTGTAAAAAAACATTGCATCGCTAAGTCTAGCTCTTAAAACTCTTTCATTACCATAAATGATTTTTGAATAATCCTCACAAACCGCATTGCTTACAACGATAAAATGATTATCTAAGCCTTTTTGGTTAAAAAGTGCAAAATAGCGTTGATTTTCTCTCATTGAAGTGATGATAACTTCGCTTGGAATTTCAAGATAAGCTTCTTTAAAGCTACCAAGTAAAGCGGTAGGGTATTCTGTGATTGCCACAACTTCAGCTAAAAGCTCATCATCTTGAGCAATGTTTAGCTTTTCTTTAGCCTCAATGAGTTTAAATTCATTTAAAATTCTTTCTTCTCTTTTTTTAGGATCTAATATAACAAAATTCTCATCTAAGAGTTTAAAATAATCTTTAATGCTTTTAAATTCCTTTAAATCGTAGCTTACGCTTCTGTGAACAAAAGTTTTTTTAGCACTTTTTACCCCATAAAGTTCGAATTCTACAAGTTCATCATCTAAAACACAGGCACAACTTCGCACAGCACGGATAAATTCAAAAGAATTAGCTCCCCAACGCATACTTTTGCCAAAATTAAGACTTGCCAAGAATTTTTGCGTCATTACCCCTAAAACTTCAGAACTTTTTTTACCTTCAAGCTCTTTTTGATGGTATAAAACTTCTTTACCTTTAATTTCTTTAAAGCTAAGCTCTTCTTCGCTAATGCCAGCTTTTTGTAAAAAACTTAGTCCAGCAGGGGTGAGTTTGCCGTCTTTATAAGCTATATTTTTAGGAGCTCCTATGAATTCACTTGTAGTTTTTGCTTGTTTTTTAGGAAAATTCTCACTCCAAAATACAAGGCGTCTTGGTGTGTAATAAAAGTTGAATTCGCTTTCTAAGCGGTATTCTCTTAAGATATTTTTCCATTTATTTTCTATATTTGGAAGTTCCTTTAATAAAGGAATTGCCGGAAGTTCTTCTGTGCCGATTTCTATTAATAATTCACTCATTTTTTCTCTTTTGAATTAAATTTTTTTGTTAATTTTAACGCATTATTGATAAAAAAGCTATAAATGCTTCTCTAATAAATTTTTTAACTGCTTTGCTGTGCTAAATTCATTTTCTTTCAAATCTTTTTGATACCACTTAGCGTGATAATAAAGTATATTAGCATTTTTAGCACATTCTCTATCTTTAGCACTATCTCCTATAAAAACACTTAAATCATAGGGTGCTTCTTGTTTAAGTAGATTAAGCATCATAGGATGCGGTTTTGGTTCAATTCCTAAGCTTACACCTAAAATTTTATCAAAATATTTTGTGATATTGTGTTTTTTTAAAATTTGATTTAAAGAACTTTGTGGAGCATTTGTAGCAATGGCTAGGTAGCACTTCTTTTCTTTTAAAAATTCCAGCAATTCTATAACTTTATCAAATAAAACCACGCTTTGCTCATAATGTTTAATAAAATATTTTTCAAAGCCTTCTTTAAAGCCTTTGTCGTGAAAATCATCAATATTATAAAGTTCTTTAGCCCAATTGACACCCGGAGTATTAATAACTTCTAAAATGACTTCTCTTGAAAGTGGAGCAAGTTCAAATTTTTCTCTGATTTCATTTACCGCTGCACTTATAGCATTTGCACTATCAATCAAAGTTCCATCCATATCAAAAAATACATTAATCATTCATAGTCCTTAAGGTAATTTTTATATTTTTCTTTTTTTTTCGCCCTGTTTTTTTGTTTATCAAGAGAATTTGCAAGATTTAAGAGTTCTTCTTTTTCTTTAGAAAAATCCAAACAAGCTTTTACAAAATCTTCTAAGGCTTTAGCATAATTTGAGTTTAAATTTACGCGAAAATTCTTATCAAGGTTTTGGTAGTTTTTAAGCATTCTTTCTTTAAATTTATTGAGGTCAAAATCTTCTTTTTTAAGAATAACATAAGCACTACGAGCAAATTTCTCTAATTTTCTAAGATATTTAACGCGTTCATTTTTTTCTAAATCTTTAGACAAAAGCTTCCTTTAATGTTTATTAATCACACATTCTAAGGCTTCTTGCACTAAATTTCTAGCCAAAACTTTTTCAGCACGAACAAGATGGATACGCTCATCAATGCTTGAAAAAAAGACTTTTTCAAAAGTTCCATCAACGCGAATGATTATATCAATAGGTTTTTTAAGATTGGCTAGAAGTTCGCACAGCATTTCGAGCTTAGCTTCGTTAGTGATTGTGATAATGGTAACAGCACATTCTTCTATGTTTGCAACTTTTAAGGTTTCTTCTTGGGCTGCATTGGCATAATGCACATTTTCACCTCTGCTTTTTCCAAGCTCAACCAAATTTAAATCACTCTCAAGCACCAAATAGGGCACCCCAATCGTTTTAATCCTTTGCACCACTTCTTGCCCTAAACGACTATAACCAAAAACCACATAATGATTTCTAAGCTTTTTTTCAAGGCTAGAAAGCTGTATATTTGGGGCAGAGCCTTCAAAGATAT
>JAFLRU010000019.1 GCA_022511325.1 Campylobacter sp. | reverse complement strand
TTCTTTAAAAGCTGAACAACAATACACTATATTTGTTGAGGGAATGCATTGTCCTTTATGCACTGCTATTGTTAGGAAAGCGATTTTGCAGGTTAATGGAGTTATAAGCGTTAAAGCAAGTCTTAAAGACAAAAGTGCCTTTGTAAAATGTGAAGATAAAGTTGCAAAAGAGGATTTACTTAAAGCCGTTGCAACAACAGGTTATACTGGTGTTTTTGTGGAGTGAATTTAATATAATTTTTTAAACACTTGATTTAGACTTAAATTTATTCAAATTTGTTTTCTTTTCACAATATAAATCCACATTTATTTGAAATTTTTAAGCTTTCAAAAACAAAGATTTGTTATAATCGGCTATAAAATTAGCTTAGGAATATTAATGCCAAAACGAACTGATATTAAAACCATTTTGCTTATAGGAAGCGGACCTATTGTGATAGGACAAGCTTGTGAATTTGATTATTCAGGCACTCAAGCAGCTAAAACTTTGAAAGAATTAGGTTATAGAGTCGTTCTTATCAATTCAAATCCAGCTACGATTATGACAGACCCAGAATTTGCAGATGCAACTTATATCGAGCCTATCACTAAAGAAAGCATTTTGAGTATTATTAAAAAAGAAAAAGTCGATGCAATTTTGCCAACTATGGGTGGTCAAGTTGCTTTAAATGTCGCTATGGAGGTTTATGAAAGTGGGCTTTTAGGAAAAGTTAAATTCTTAGGAGCTAAACCAGAAGCGATTAAAAAAGGTGAAGACAGGCAAATTTTTAAAGAATGTATGAAAAAAATCGGTATGGACTTGCCAAAATCAATGTATGCGTATGATTATGATGAGGCTTTAAAAGCAAGTACTGAAATAGGTTTTCCTTTGATGATACGAGCTTCTTATACCTTAGGAGGTGCAGGAAGTGGAGTAGTGTATAATTTAGATGAATTTAAAGAACTTGCTACTCAGGCTTTAAATCTTAGTCCTATCCACGAAATTTTAATTGAAGAAAGTTTGCTAGGTTGGAAAGAATATGAAATGGAAGTTATAAGAGATCATCTTGATAATTGCATTATCGTTTGTTCCATTGAAAATTTAGATCCTATGGGCGTTCATACAGGAGATTCTATCACTATTGCACCCGCTTTAACTCTAACAGATAAAGAATACCAAGTAATGCGTAATGCTTCCTTTGCCATACTTAGAGAAATTGGTGTCGATACAGGTGGTTCAAATGTTCAATTTGCCATAAATCCAAAAAATGGCAGAATGACAGTCATTGAAATGAACCCTAGAGTTTCAAGGTCTTCAGCTCTTGCAAGTAAAGCCACAGGTTATCCTATCGCTAAAGTTGCAACCCTTTTGGCAGTGGGCTTTAGTTTAGATGAGATTAAAAACGATATTACTCTCACTCCAGCTTCTTTTGAACCTACGATTGATTATATCGTAACGAAAATTCCACGTTTTACCTTTGAAAAATTCCCCGGAGCTAACGATATTTTAGGCACAGCAATGAAAAGCGTTGGTGAAGTTATGGCAATAGGAAGAACCTTTAAAGAAAGCATTCAAAAAGCTCTTTGTTCGCTTGAGAGAAATTATAGTGGCTTTGATAGAATGTATTTTGAAGATAAAAATGATTTGATTTTTAAGATAAGAAATCCTAATGAAAAAAGGCTTTTATACATTGCTCAAGCTTTTAGAGAGGGTTTTAGTGTTGAGGAAATTCATACTTTATCAAGTATTGATCCTTGGTTTTTAGAGCAGATTAAGGAAATAACCGAGTTTGAAAAGCAAATTGATATGGATATTTTAAATGATAAAGTCTTGCTTAGAAAAGCTAAAACTATGGGCTTTTCAGATAAAATGATAGCTCTTTTAGTCAATCTAAAAGACAATCTTGAGCTTTCTCAAAATGATATTTATTATGCAAGAATGAGGCAAAAAATCATTGCAGAATTTAGTGAGGTTGATACCTGTGCGGGTGAATTTAAGGCTCTTACACCTTATCTTTACTCAAGCACAAATGTAAGTGAAAGCACTCAAACTAAGCTTGAAAATAAAAAAGAAAAAAAAGTGATGATTATAGGCGGGGGACCAAATCGCATCGGGCAAGGTATTGAGTTTGATTATGCTTGTGTTCACGCTAGCTTTGCTCTTAAAGATATGAATATTAAAACTATTATGTATAATTGCAATCCAGAAACGGTTTCAACTGATTATGATACAAGCGATGTTTTGTATTTTGAACCCATTGATTTTGAGCATTTAAGAGCTGTGATTGAAAGAGAAAAACCTGATGGAGTAATTGTCCATTTTGGTGGGCAAACTCCTCTTAAATTTGCTAAAAGACTTAGTGCTTTTGGAGCAAAAATCATAGGTACAAGTGCAAGAGCGATTGATTTGGCTGAGGACAGAAAGAAATTTGCAGAATTTATTAGCAAACTTGGAATCTCTCAACCTAAAAATTCCACTGCAACAAGCGTTGAAGAAGCTCTTGTTAAAGCAAATGAGATAGGTTATCCACTTTTGGTGCGTCCAAGTTATGTTTTGGGTGGTAGGGCGATGAGAGTGGTGCAAAATGAAAATGAACTCCGTATTTATATGCAAGAAGCAGTTGATGTAAGTGATAAAAGCCCTGTTTTACTTGATGAGTTTTTGGATAATGCAACTGAACTTGATGTAGATGCGATAAGTGATGGAAAAGATGTTTATGTGGCAGGAATTATGGAGCATATTGAAGAAGCGGGTATTCATTCGGGTGATAGTGCTTGTTCTTTGCCGCCTTGCAATATTGATGAAAAAATGCAAGAACTTATCAGAGAAAAAACTGCAGATATTGCTTTAAATTTAGGAGTAATAGGGCTTTTAAACATACAATTTGCTCTTTATGAAAATAAACTTTTCATCATTGAAGTAAATCCTAGAGCCTCTCGCACTGTGCCTTTTGTGAGCAAAGCAACAGGCATTGCTTTAGCTAAGGTTGCTACGCGTGTGATGTGGCAAGGAAATTTAAGAGAAGCCTTGAAATTTTATGATAGTTTTGATGTGGTTGATGATAAACACAAAATTTTGCGTCCTAAAAAATCCAAATATATGAGCGTTAAAGAAGCTGTGTTTCCTTTTGCGAAGCTTAGTGGAAGTGATTTAGAACTTGGACCTGAAATGCGTTCAACTGGTGAAGTTATGGGAATTAGCAAGGATTTTTCAAATTCTTATGCTAAGGCTCAAATTTCATCTTTTAATAAATTACCACAAAATGGAACTATTTTTATTTCTTTGAAAGAAAAGGATAAAAAATTTGCCAAAAAAATTGCTGCAGAATACACAAAATTAGGCTTTAAACTAATGGCTACAAGCGGAACTTGCAAGGAAATTTTAGAAAATGGTTTTGAATGTGAGCTTGTTTATAAAATTTCAGAAGGGCGTCCAAATGTCGAGGATAAGCTCAAAAACGGTGAAATACAGCTCGTGATTAATACAAGCGATGAAAATAGTTTCAAAGGCGATACTAAAAAAATTCGCGAAAATATCATTCGCTTTAAAATCCCATATTTTACAAATTTAAGAGCTGCTTTTGCAGGAGCAAAGTCTATTAAGGCAATACAAAATGAAAGCCATTTTGAGATTAAAAGTTTGCAGGAATATTTAAGATGATTTACGAAGTTTTTAAAAATAAGCTTGATTTAAGAATTTTTGGGCAAGATTTAAATTTATGAAATTGTGCTAAATGTTTTAGAAAATCTCAAAAGATATATAGGACTTTTTAGAATCACTAATGCCAAAACAAAACTTATCCAAAATGTAACGCAAAGTTGTGAAATTAAATTTGGCGATTTTGTAGAATAAATACTTAGTGAATATATCTTAGAAATGGGATATAAAAATTTAGACAAAAATATTGGAACAGATGAATCAAATAATCGTTTGAGTGCAGACCAAGTTTTTTCTTGTTCAAACTTTATTTATCTTATAGAACAAAAGATTAGAGATGACCACGATAGCTCAAATAAAAGAGGGCAGTATTCTAATCTCATTAAAAAAATTAAAGTATTAAAATCTACTCGTATTTCTTTTGAAATTCTTTCATAAATTCGCACAAGGTTTGCACTTGTTCAAAAGTGATAGCATTGTAAATACTTGCACGAATTCCACCTAAAATTCTGTGTCCTTTAAGTCCTAACATACCTTTTTCTTCCGCCTCTTTGACAAAAAGTGGTTCAAGGTCTGAATTTTTAGGGATATTAAAGCTAACATTCATCAAAGAGCGGTCTTCTTTTTTAAGAGCGTGAGTTTTATAAAATCCTTTGCTTTCATCGATTAAATTATATAAAAGTTCGGCTTTTTTAAGATTAAGCTCATTAATTTTATCAAGCCCTCCAAGACTTAGTAGCCATTGCATTTCAAGGTTAAACATATAAATTGCAAAGGTAGGAGGGGTATTAAATAAAGAGTTATTTTGAGAGTGAGTGGTGTATTTAAGCATACTTGCAAGGTTTTTTTTCTCGCTTCTTTCAAGCATATCTTTGCGGATAAACACACAAGCTAAACCTGAAATTCCTGCATTTTTTTGCACTCCACCATAAAAAAGAGCAATATTTGAAAAATCAACCTTTCTTGAGAAAAAATCGCTCGAAGCATCGACAACTAAAGGTGCTTTTGTTTTTGGATATTCTTTATACTGCGTTCCATAAATAGTATTGTTTGAGCAAATATAAGCATAATCAGCATTGTCGCTAAACTCAACCTTAGGAATATGATTAAACCCATTTTCTTCGCTACTTGCAACCACTTTAACATTCGCACCCAAAATTTTTGCTTCTTTAATCGCCTTTTGTGTCCAAACTCCTGTATTTGCATATTCACAGCTTCCATTTTGTGCCAAATTCATAGGAATCATTGCAAATTGCAAACTCGCTCCTCCTTGTAAAAAAAGCACTTCATAATCATCATTTAAACCATAAAGCTCTTTTGCCTTACTCATTGCACCAAAATGCACTTCCTCAAAAACCTTGCTTCTATGGCTAATCTCCATTATAGAATAACCCTTGCCTTGATAATTTAAAAGTTCATCTTTAGCCTTTTGCAAAATTTCAAGGGGTAAAGTTGATGGTCCTGCACTAAAATTAATCTTTCTCATTGTTTTCCTTATAAAATTTTTGCTTCTTTTTGCGAAAGTTGAGAATTTAAGGTGATTAAATCCCCGCTTTGTAATTCTTCAAGCTTGGTTATTTTACCATTTTTTTTGATAGAAATTAAATTTTTGCTTTTTTCAAAAAAATTTTCGTGTTGTAAATAAGCATTTTGGACTTTATCAAGGGCAAGTTTTGCTATTTTAATTTTATTTTGCATTAGAATTTGAAATTGCTTAAATAATATTTGATTTTGTTCAATTCTTTGTTCAATTAAAGAAGTTAAAGACTTCGCTTTTAAAATTTTTTGTAAATTTAAAAGCTCATTTTCTAAATGATGTATTTTTACTTTCCAAAGATTTTTTAAATTTTGTTCCAAATAATCCAAATTTTGTTCCAAATCAAGTCTTGAAGGAAATAAAAAATCCATAGCCGCACTCGGTGTTGGAGCTCTAAAATCTGCCACAAAATCACTAATAACATAATCAATTTCGTGTCCTATAGCTGAAATAATAGGGGTTTTAAGAGAAAAAATCTCTCTTGCTAAGCTTTCATCATTAAAACAAAACAAATCTTCTCTGCTGCCTCCACCTCTTGCAAGAACCAAAACATCAAGTCCTTTTGAGTCTGCTTTTTTTAAAGCATTGATTAAAGAAGTCGGAGCTAAATTTCCTTGAGTTAAAGCGTTAAAAACATAAATTTTGGCTAAAAAATAAGCCTTTTGATGAATGATTTTAAGCATATCTTCAAGGGCTGCTGAAGTAAAAGAAGTGATGATACCAACCTTAAAAGGCAGTTTGGGTAAGGTTTTTTTATGATTTTCATCAAATAAACCCTCCTTAGCCAAACGCTCTTTAAGGGCTAAAAATTGTGCTTCTAAATCCCCAAAACCTGATTTTTTCATACTTGAAGCGATAAATTGGTAGCGTCCGTTTTCTGTATATAAACTCAAAGTTCCCTCAAGTTCTAAAAAATCTCCAACTTTAGGCTTAAAATTAAGCTTTAAATTCGCTCCTTTAAACATTGCACAAGAAAGACTTGATTTTTCATCTTTAAGCTCAAAATACCAATGTCCTGAAGTGTGAAAAGTGATTTTTGAAATTTCACCACTTAAAATGATATTATCAAAATGTGCTTCAAGCAAGCTTTTTGCTTTTAAATTGAGTTCGCTAACGGTCATTTTTTTCCTAATAAAAACATACTAAAAAATACTTTTGTATAATATTGTGTAAAAAAGTTACAAATTTATAAATTTTATCTTATTTTCGTTTAACAAAGATATAATTTTAAGTAAATAAGCTTTACAATGGTTAAAAATAAAATCTAAAAAGGACAAAAAATGAAATTTAAATTATTTTGTGCTATTTTGACTCTTGTTGGAACTTTGGCTTTTGCAAAAGAACCTAATCGCCCAGAATGTATAGCTCCAGCTCAACCCGGTGGTGGATTTGATTTAACCTGTAAGCTTATTCAAACAAGTATTGCAGATACTAAAATTTTATCCAAACCTATGAGAGTTACTTATATGCCCGGCGGAGTTGGTGTTGTGGCTTATAATTCAATGATTAATTCTAGGGCAAAAGATGGCAATGCTATTGTTGCTTTTTCAAGTGGAACTTTACTTAATATCGCCACAGGAAAACACGGCAAATACAACGAAAACGATGTAAGATGGCTTGCTTCAGGCGGAGTTGATTATGCTGCGGTTGGAGTTAAAGCAGACTCACCTTATAAAACCTTAGATGATTTGCTTAATGCTCTTAAAAAAGATTCTAAATCTATGAGTTTTGGTGCTGGTGGTTCAGTTGGTGGGCAAGATTGGATGACCACAGCTTTACTTGCAAAGGCTGCGGGTGTGAGTATCAAAGATACTCGTTATGTGGCTTTTGAAGGGGGTGGAGATGCTATGATTTCTTTGCTTGGAGGACATATTGACGCAGCAGTTCAAGGAATGGCAGAGTTTCTACCTCATTTAGAATCAGGTAGTGTGCGTGTTTTAGCTGTATTTGCAGATAATCGCCTAAGTTCAAATGAAAGTAAAAAACTCGCTGAAGTTCCTACTGCAAAAGAACTTGGTTATGATGTAGTGTGGCCTACAATTAGAGGTTATTATATGGCTCCAAAGGTATCTGATGCAGATTATGATTGGTGGCTTGAAGCAATTACAAAACTTCAACAAACTGAAGAATTTAAAAAACAAAGAGAATTAGAAGGTTTATTTGAATTCAATAAAAACGGCAAAGAATTAGAAGAATTTGTAAAAACTCAAACCCAAAAATATCGCGAATTAGCTAAAGAATTTGACTTAATAAAGTAAGATAAATGATTAGCATACGCGTTTTTTCTGTTTTTTTAGTGCTTTTATGCTCCTTTCTCATTTATGAGGGCTGGGGTATAAAAACTGAATTTGCTTACGAGCCTTTAGGACCTAGACCTTTTCCTATCATCACTTTAGTATTGATTATTTTTGGTGCGATTTCTCTTTTTTTCTTTTTCGAAAAAACTGAAATTAAATGGCCTGATTTGGCTTTAGCTAAAAAAACCATACTTTTAATTATAAATTTATTTGTTTTTGCTTCATTATTTGAATATTTAGGTTTTATACTTTCAAGTATGATTTTTATTTTTCTAACTTCGCTTATTTTTAAGGCTAAATGGTTTTATGCACTCATTTTTGCAATATTTGCAAGCGTGCTTTTGTATTATCTTTTTGATGGTTTAATGCAAATTACTCTGCCTATTGGACAAATTTTTGAGTAAAGGATAAAAATTGGATATTTGGCAGCATTTATTACAAACTTGGGAATATTTATTGCAAGGTTTTGAGGTTGCTTTAATTTTTAAAAATATTATCATTGCAGTTATAGGTTGTTTTATAGGAACTATTGTTGGAATGTTACCGGGTTTAGGACCTATTAATGGGGTAGCTATACTCTTGCCAATTGCTTATTCTATAGGGCTTGAGCCTACTTCCGCGATTATCTTACTTGCGACCGTTTATATGGGCTGTGAATATGGAGGACGCATTTCATCAATACTTTTAGGAATTCCCGGAGACGCAGCAGCGATTATGACAACTTTAGACGGACACCCTTTAGCCAAGGCAGGAAAGGCTGGAAAAGCTCTTTGTATTTCTGCGATTAGTTCTTTTGTGGGTTCGTTTATCGCTATTGTTGGAATCGTGCTTTTTGCCCCTTTACTTGCAAAATGGTCTTTGAGTTTTGGACCTGCACAATATTTTGCTCTTATCATTTTTGCTCTTGCAACTCTTGGTTCTATGCTTGCACAAAAGCCTTTTCGCTCGATGTTATCAGCTCTTATAGGACTATTTTTAACCACCATAGGCATTGATGGCAATTCTGGGGTTTATCGTTTCACCTTTGATAATCCGCATTTATATGATGGAATTCCTTTTGTGATTCTTGTGATTGGCTTGTTTTCAATCAGTGAAATTTTACTCATCTTAGAAAATACACATACTGGAGGAGCTGTTATTAAAAAAACAGGAAAACTTTTAATTTCTATTAAAGAATTTTTCTATTGTTTTTGGACTATTATAAGATCAAGCATTACAGGCTTTTTTGTAGGAGTTTTGCCCGGAGCAGGTGCAACCATAGCAAGTGCGATTTCTTATATGAATGAGAAAAAACTTGCAGGAAAAAATAATGAATTTGGAAAAGGCGATTTAAAAGGAGTAGCAGCTCCTGAAGCCGCAAATAACGCTTCAGCTTGTGGTTCTTTTATCCCTATGCTTACTTTAGGACTTCCGGGTTCTGGAACAACAGCTGTAATGATAGGAGCTTTAACACTTTATAATATAAATCCCGGACCTACAATGTTTAATGATCAACCTGACATAGTTTGGGGGCTCATTGCTTCTTTACTCTTTGCTAATGTTTTACTCCTTTTCCTAAATATCACACTTATTAGTTTATTTGTAAGAATTTTAAGCATTCCGATTTGGGTTTTAGCTCCTATTATCGCTGTGGTTTCAGCCATTGGAATTTACTCAATTAACAGCACAAATTTTGATTTGTTTTTAATCATCATCATAGGTATTGTAGGTTATGTTTTAAGAAAACTTCAATTTCCTATGGCACCTTTGATTTTGGGTTTTGTTTTAGGAGAAATGCTTGAAGTGAATTTAAGAAGAGCTCTTTCTGTTAGCGGCGGGGATTTTTCTATACTTTATGATGGAGCAATTGCTAAAACCTTACTTATAGGTGCAGCACTTATAATTATCATACCACCTTTAATCAAAAAGTTTAAAAAGTCAAAACATAAAATTAAGAGAGTTTAAAAAACTCTCTTAAAATAAAATTGATTAAATTGAGAGTTTCATACCTTTTTAGCAATGAACATAGAACTAACCCCAAAGCTAAAATTTTGAAATTCTAGCATTTTAAAACCTGCGTTTTCAAGTTCTTCTATAAATTCTTCTTCGCTTAAAAAATCTTCTATGGAATCAGGTAAATATTTATAAGCGTCTTTGTTTTTGCTAATCATTCCTCCAAGACTTGGTAAGATATTTTTAAGATAAAAATCCCTACAAGTAGCGATAAATCCACCTTTTTTTCTCTTAGTGAATTCAAGAACTAAAAAAATTCCATCTTTCTTAAGCACTCTTGCAAATTCGTTTAAAGCTTCTTTTCTTTCCATAACATTGCGAATTCCATAGCTTATACTCATAATATCCGCACTTTCATTTTCTAAAGGCAAATTTTGAGCCTTAGCCTCAATAAATTCGAGTCCTTCAAATCTTTGTTTTGCGACTTCTAGCATTCCTTTGCTTGGATCTATGCCTTTTATAGAAACAATGTTTTTACCTGAATTTAAAGCACTTTTTTGCCAAATTTCTATCATATCTCCTGTTCCACACGCAACATCAATGATATTTAAATCCTGCTTCGAATAAAGCTTTAAAACCTTCTCACACGCTTTTTTACGCCAACTTATATCCATACCAAAGCTTAAAATTCGGTTACTCTTATCGTAAGTTGGGGCGATTTGATTAAACATTTCTATGATTTTGTCTTGTTTTTGCATTAATTAACCTTTATAAATTTTTAGATTTTTACTTGAATTATCAATGTATTTTAGAAGTTTTTTTCTTTTTTTCATTATTTTTGAAAAAGCTTTTTTAGAAGAGTTTAAAAAATATTTATCATTTAATTTATCTAAACTTTTAAGATTAAAAAGTGTCTTAAAATACTCTAAAAATACGCTCAATTGCATAAATTTAAAAGAAAAATTTTCGTATTCAAAGTCTTTAACAAGAAATTTCTTAAACAAGATAAGTTTTTTTCTAAATTCTAAAGCTACAAGTTGTTTAAAAAAAATATCCTTTTGCAAACCTTGATAAAAAGAGCTTTCTTTGATAAAAACTTCAAAATCATTAAATAAATCATTAAATTCTTTTGAACTCAAGGTTAAAAGTAAGGTTTCTTCATCGTTTTTTGGTTCTAAAAGTAAAGCGGTTTTTTCAACCACATCTTTAAATTTAGAGGCTAAAAACTCACTTAAATTTTTATCAAAAACCTCATCAAAGCTTGATAAAATAATAAAAATCTTTTGAGCATAAACATAAAATTCATATAAATCATCTTTTTTTTTGTTTTGTAAAGCCAAATTCCAATAAAATCTTAGCTTTCTAAACAAATAAAACAAGAAAATTCTAAAACCATCAAAGGAGCTGATTGCATCTGGAAATTCAAGTGTAAAATTTTGGTTTTTTTCTATGATTTTAAAGCATTTTTCTATATCAAAACCTAAATCATAACCATAAAGACTCAAGTTTTTGCTATCAAGTTTAAGTTCTTTTAAAACCTTAAAATCTTTTGGAATAACAAAATTTCTTGCTTCTTCTAGAGTTTGAAAAAAAACTTTCAAAATACATAATTTAGGCTTTTCATAAAGCTCTATATAAGTTTTGAGCGAACAAAATTTAAATTCAAATCTTTTTTTCTTAAGCGCAGGAACGAGGGCTTTTTTTTGTTCTTTTAAAAAAAATTTTTGAGAAATTTCTTCCTCGTTTTGTTCTAAAAATTCATTTCCTGCTAAAATAAATTTAAAATATTTCTGTCCTATGTTTTGGAATTTAATGATTTTTTGAGGAGAAATTTTCGTATAAAAAGTGCTTATATCTACACTTTTAAATTTAATACCATCTTGACCCAAGTTAGAAACAATTAAATCGTTTGCAAGTAAAAAGCTCTTTTGAATTTCATAAACCATTTGGAAAACCTTATGGTTTATTTTAGCTAATTTTTCTTAAGACTTATTGACATTTTGAGCAAGAACTTGTATGAACGCAAAGTGCTAATTGTTTAACCCTATTACCAAGTTTTTTTTCTAATCCTTCTTGATATTCATCGAGTTTTGCGTCCTTAAAGCTCATATCTTCAATGTGTCCACATTTGTTACAAATGATATGGATATGCTCTTGTTCATAAATATCGTAGCAAGTTTTTTGATTAGCTACATTGACTTCGACAACTAAACCTTGTTGTTGCAAGGTGTTGATGTTTTTATAGACTGTCGCTAAAGAAATTGAAGGATATTCTTGTTTAATTTCTGCATAAAGCTCATCAATATTTGGGTGTTCGTGTCTTTTTAAAATCTTTAAAACACAAAGTCTTTGAGGAGTAACTTTAAGCTCGTGTTCTTTTAATAATTGCAATAATTCCACTTTTTCCACCTTTTTTGTCTTTTTTATTTTAAATAATATAAAAAAAATCATTAAAAAAAGTTTATATCAAATAATATTTTTTATCAAATGATAAATCGGTATTAAAGCTTTGAAATTTAGAATTTATCACAAAAATAAGAATTTTGGCTATAAATTTTTACATTTTATAAATAAGACTTGATTTTTTGAGCTAAATTTTGTGTATCAAGCCCTAAAGATTTTTCTACTGCTTCTGTATTGCCGTGCGGTATAAACTCATCTTCGTATTCAAAACTTATAATTTTAATCTTTAAATCATTTTCTTGTAAAAAGGCGTTTAATAGGCTTGCTACCCCATTTATTTTAGCATTTTGACTGAAGATAAACCAAATTTTTGTCCTTGAAGCAAGCTCCTTTAAAAGCTCTTTATCTAAAGGTTTAGCAAAGATTAAATCAATCAAATTTGCAAAATCATTTTCAAACAAATCCAAAACTTGTTTTGCTTTTCCAACACCTTGTCCATACCCTAAAAATGCTATTTTACTTTGATTTTTAATCAAATATTGAGCTTTGCCAAATTCAAGCTCACAAGGTGCAAACTCATCATCTAAGATAAAAGCTCCCCTTGGATAGCGAAAAGCAAGAACTCCTTGATGATGATAAGCATAAGTCATTATATTTTGCATCATTTTTTCATCTCTTGGAGCAAGGAGGGTTAAATTTGGAATAGGGGCTAAAAAATTCACATCAAAAGCTCCTTGGTGGGTTTCGCCGTCCTCTCCCACAATACCCGCTCTATCAATGGCAAATACAACATTTAAATTCATAATTGCACAATCGTGTATGATTTGATCATACGCACGTTGTAAAAAGGTGCTATAAATGGCTATAAAAGGTTTAAAACCCTCTTTTGCCATTGCAGCCATTGAAGTAACGGCGTGTTGTTCTGCAATAGCCACATCCCAAAATCTGTTAGGGTATTGTTCGATGAGTTTTTCAAGCCCTGTCCCACTTGGCATTGCAGCGGTTACTCCAACAATATTTTCATATTTTTGTGCCAAAGAAAGAAGGTTTTGGGTAAAAAGTTCAGTAGCACTTTTTTTCGTATTTGCTTTTTTAATACTCTTTCCACTATGAATATCAAAAGCTCCAACTCCGTGCCATTTCGCGTGCTTACCCTCTGCTGGGGCGTAACCCTTACCTTTGGTGGTTTGAGTGTGTATTACGCAAGGTTTTTGCATAGCTTTAGCTTGTTTTAAAGCATTGATGAGCTCTTTAAGATTGTGTCCATCAATTGGACCTATGTATTCAAGTCCTAATTCTTCAAATAAAAAACCCGGAGCTATAAGTTTGAAACTTTCCTCAAAACGTTTTGCCATATAAGTAGCACTATCAGGTAAAAACTCAAGGACTTTTTCAATCCTCTTTTTAAATTTTTGATAGGTTTGGGTTGCCATCACACTAGAAAGATGTTTAGAAATTGCACCGATAGGCTTTGAAATGCTCATTTCATTATCATTTAAAATAATCACACAAGGATATTTTCTATCGCCAAGTTCATTTAAAGCTTCATAAGCCATACCAGCACTTAAAGCTCCATCTCCAATTAATACCACAGGAACTCTATCTTCTTGCTTTAATTTTATAGCTTTACAAACCCCTAAAGCCAAAGAAATTGAAGTGCTAGAATGCCCAGCAATGAAATAATCTCCTTCGCTAGGTTTGGTATAACCACTCATTCCGCCAAATTGCCTTAAGGTATCAAAGTTTTCTTCTCTACCACTTAAAAGCTTATGGGCGTAAGATTGGTGAGAAACATCAAAAATGAAAGGATTTTTATTAAAATCAAAAACCAAATGCATTGCTATACTAAGCTCTACAACTCCTAAATTCGAGCTCAGATGACCCCCGTTTTTACTTACAACAGCAATGATTTTTTCTCTTAATTTGGAAGCTAAATTTTCAAGCTCACTTGGATTTAAATTTTCAAGTTCAGCTTGAGTGTGAGCGAGTTTTTCATTCATTATTAACCATTTTTTTGATTTTTGTAAGGCGACTATTAAGATTAGATTCTATATTTCCAGCATCACTTAAAATCACAACACTACCTTTACTAATCGCATCATCAAGACTTACTTTGATATGATGATTGCTTGAGAATTTATCCTTTAAATAGTCAAAATCGTTAGAATTAACCTTAAGTTCAATTTCGTTTGCACCTTTTAGCTCTGAAATCAAATCTTTGGCTAAAGCATAGGCAATCTTTTTAGAATCCTCATCAATTTCCTTTAAAATCACCTCTTTAGCAATATCCACCGCAGTATCTGCAAGATCTTTTTCGTTTTTTTCTATAAAAGAATCCAAATTTGCACATGCTTCATCAAGTTTCATTACGCTTTTTAGGTATTTATCTTTCAAATCGGTGAGTTCTTTATCAAATTCGTCTTTGGCTTTCTCATAACCTTCTTTTGTAAATTTTTCTTTAGCGTTTTCAAGTTCAGAACTTAGGCGGTTATTAAATTCATTTTCTTGGCTTTCAATTTGCATTTGAAGTTTGACAATATTATTTGACATTTCATCGGTTTTTTTAAGCAAGTCCTCCACAAAACTTGGTGGAAAAAGTGGTTCAGGGATTGGCTTTTCCTCTAATTTTGTTCCTTCATTTTCTGAATGAGCTGTTTTATTTTCTGTTTCATTTTCTTTACTTTCATCTGTTACATTATTTTGAGATTCTGGTTTTTTAGGTTCTGGAAATTCTGTAATCACCTTAAAACGATAATCTTCAACGACGTGCTGATTGGAAGTATTGCTTGAAATTACATTGCTACGATTAATCATAAATCACCTATTCTATCATTTCATCTGCATCGCCAGTTTGGACTAAGCCTTGTTCTGCAAGTTTTTGAACGACTTCAACAATTTTTCTTTGAGCATCTTCAACATCTTTTACTCTCACAGCTCCTAAGAAGCACATTTCTTCCAAGAAGGCTTCACTTGCACGAGTGGACATATTTGAAAGGAATTTTTGTTTAAGTTCTTCGCTTGCACC
>JAFLRU010000018.1 GCA_022511325.1 Campylobacter sp. | reverse complement strand
AAATCAATAACAGACGAATCAGGCATACACATATATACAATCCACGAAGGAGACTTAACATTAGAAGAAATGAAAAACCTAATAACAAAAATGACAATAAAATAAAATCATACTTTGTAGATAAGAAAAGTTTAGGTTATCAAATCAATTTTTGGGTTCAAAAGAGACCCAAGGAGAGAATTTAAAAGTTTAAAATTACTCTAATTTAATTCTTATGAAAAATTATCCCTTTGATAAAAGCTACTAAACTTTGAAATAATTATTTTTTTAAATATTTTAAAATATATTTTAGTTAAAATAATATTAAAATTTTAAAATGAATTATTTTAATGAAAAGTTTGGTATTTAGAAATTTTATTATTAATGCTTTAGGGATTTTATTTTCTAGAATTTTGGGTTTAGCAAGAGATGTTTTAATTGCTCTTTTTTTAGGAGCTGGACTTTATAGTGATATATTTTTTGTCGCTTTAAAAATGCCTGCTTTTTTTAGAAGAATCTTTGCTGAAGGTGCTTTCGGACAAGCTTTTTTGCCTAATTTTGTTAAAGCAAAGAAAAAAGGGGCTTTTTGTATTAGTGTGCTTTTGCAATTTGGTATCGTAGTATTTTTATTATGCGTGCTTGTGAGCTTTTTTTCTTCTTTTTTTACAAAAATTTTTGCGTTTGGCTTTGATGAAAAAACTATAGCTTTAGCTTCTCCTTTGGTAGCAATTAATTTTTGGTATTTGTTTTTTATTTTTATTGTAACTTTTTTGGGTGCCATTTTAAATTATCATCATAAATTTTTTATCACTTCTTTTTCTGCGGCTTTATTTAATCTAGCCATAGTTATTGCAGCTTTTTTTGTCGATAAAAATACCCCTGAAAAAACGCTTTATTATTTTTCTTATGCGACGGTTTTGAGTGGTGTAGCTCAGCTTATCTTGCATATTGTGGTGCTTTATAAAAATCCTGTAATTAAAGCAATGGTTCTTTGTGTTAAATTGAAAAGAGCGAAAGTTAAACTAGGGTCTTTTTATAGCAATTTTTTTCACGGGGTTTTAGGTTCAAGTGCTACGCAGCTTAGCTCACTTTTAGATACTTGTATTGCAAGTTTTTTAATCAGCGGAAGCATTTCTTATCTTTATTATGCAAATCGCGTTTTTCAGCTTCCTTTAGCTTTGTTTGCCATAGCTTTAACGCAAGTGAGTTTTCCAAAAATTCTAAGACATCTTAAAAGCAATCAAGAGGCTTTGGCTTTAAATTTTATGCGTAAAGCTTTATGGGCTTTATCAACACTTTTGCTTTTTGCAACTATTGTTGGAATCGTATTTTGTGTTGAAATTTCGCAACTTTTATTTGAAAGAGGAAATTTTACAAAAGATGATAGTGTTATAACTGCTTATGTCTTAAGTGCTTACCTTATAGGACTTTTACCTTTTGGTTTGCAAAAGCTTTTTTCTCTTTGGCTCTATGCGAAATTTAAGCAAAAAATTGCAGCCATCATTGCTTTTAAGTCTTTGATTTTAAGCGTTTTTTGTTCTGTAGCTTTAATTTTTATCATTGAAGATGAAAGTTTAAAAGTTTTAGCCGTTGCATTTGCAAGTTCTTTAAGTGCTTTTTATTTGCTTTTTGCTAATATTAAGGAATTTGGTTTTAAGCAATTGATTGCTTTGATTTCTTGGAGAATGGTTTTTTTGATGATTTTATTTTTGGGGTTTTTTACGATTTTATTATTTGAATATAAACAATTTATCGTGGATATTTTGATAGGAATTTTTAATGAAACTTTTAGATAGTGTTTTAAAAGAAAAAATAGAACTTAAAAAAACAAAGGTCAATGTTTATTTGTGTGGTCCTACTGTTTATGATGATGCTCATTTAGGACACGCAAGAAGTAGTATTTGTTTTGATTTGTTAAGACGCGTTTTGCTTGCTTTAGGGTGTGAGCTAAAATTTGCAAGAAATTATACAGATATAGATGATAAAATTCTTAAAAAAATGCAAGAAAGTGGTAAAAGTTTAGATGAACTTAGCGAATTTTATATACAAAGCTATGAAAGAGATATGAAAGCTTTAAATGTTTTAGACCCTGATTTTAAACCTAGAGCAACACATTATATTAAAGAAATGTTAAGTTTAATCACTAAGCTTTATAATCAAGGTTTTGCTTATGTTTTAGAAGATGGAGTTTATTTTGATACAAGTAAGGATACAGAATATTTCAGTCTTTCAAAAAGAAGTTTAGAGCAAAACCAAAGTCGTTTAGAAACTTTTACAAATAAAAAAAATGAAAGTGATTTTGTGTTGTGGAAATTTGATAAAAATTTTTATGAAAGCGATTTTGGCAAAGGAAGACCGGGTTGGCATACAGAGTGCGTAGCTATGATTGAAGCTTTGTTTAAAGATGAATGCGATATTCACGCAGGAGGGGCAGATCTTTTGTTTCCACACCACGAAAATGAAGCTTCGCAATGTCGTTGTGCTAATCATCATCATTTAGCTAAAATTTGGCTTCATAATGGTTTTGTAAATATCAATGGCGAAAAAATGAGTAAAAGTTTAAACAACAGCTTTTTTGTAAAAGATGCTTTAAAAGAAGTAAGCGGAGAGAATTTAAGGTTTTATCTTTTAAGTGTGCATTATAGAGCAAATTTTAATTATTCTTTGGAAGATTTAAAAGCTTGTAAAAAAAGACTTGATAAATTTTATCGTCTTAAAAAGAGGCTCATTGTAGGAGAAATTAGTGATTTTAACACACAAAAATTTGAATTTAAGGGTAAAAACACAAGGCAAATTTTAGAAATTTTAAGTGATGATTTAAATATCTCTAAAGCCTTAGCTGTGCTTGATGAGTTTATAATGAACGCGAATTTAAAGCTTGATGAACAAGGTAAAAATAAGGACTTAAAAGAAAGATTAAAACAAGAGCTTTGTGAACTCTCACGCATTTTTGGTTTTGGTTTTTTAGATGAAAATTTGTATTTTCAATGGGGAGTAAGTGAGAAAAAAAGGAGTTTGATTGAAGCAAAAATCAAAGAGAGAGATGAGGCTAAAAAAAATAAAGATTATAAAAAAGCTGATACAATCCGCAATGAATTAAATGAGCTTGGAATTTCACTTTTAGATACGCCAAATGGCACGATTTGGGAGTGTATATGAATTTAAAAGAAGTTTTAATCCGTTTTAAACCTTTTTATATAGAGTATTGGAAGCAATTTTTAATCGCAATCATTGGTATGATTTTAGCAAGTATTGGAACGGCGGCGAGTTTTTCTGCTATAAAACCAATCATTGATAAAATTTTCATCGAAAAAGATGAAACTATGCTTTATATAGTCCCATTTTTTCTTGTTTTTGCATATTTTTTAAAAAATTTTGGAATGTATTTGCAAACTTATTATGTTTCTTATATTGGCACGAATATACTTAAAACCTTGCGTTCTCGTGTTTTAGAAAATCTTTTGCGTTTGGATGTATTGTTTTTTAAAAAAAATAGAAGCGGAGAGTTAGTTAGTCGTTGCACAAACGATATTAGCTTGCTTCAAAGTATAGTTTCAAATATCATTCCTGATTTTTTGAGAGAATTTTTTACAGTTTTAGGGCTTTTAGCTGTTGTGATTTATCATTCTCCAAAACTTGCATTTTTTGCTTTAATAGTCTTACCTATTGCTATTTTTCCTTTAGCGTGGTTTGTGAAAAAACTTAAAAAATATGCAAAAAAAGGAATGGAAAAAAATGCAGATATGCTTTCGCGTTTGAATGAAATTTTTTCTAATATTGAGCTGATTAAAGCGGATAATACGGAAAAAAAGGAGAAAAATAAATTTGATACCCATAATAATGAGCTTTGTAAAATAAATCTTAAAGCTGTGCGTATTGATGCACTTTCAAATACCTTAATGGAAATGCTTGGTTCTTTTGGGGTTGCAATTGTAATCATTGTCGGAGGCAAAGAGGTGATGAATGGAACAATGAGTGCAGGAACTTTTTTTACCTTTGTTTCAGCTCTTTTTGCGATTTATACTCCTTTGAAGAAACTTACTTCTTTATATGGTAGGTTACAAAGTGCTGTGGTTGCGAGTGAGAGAACCTTTCATTTACTGGATTTAAAACCTGAAATTAAAGGTGGTGATAAAGAGTTAAAACATATCAATGATTTGGAATTTAAAGAAGTAAGATTTAGTTACGATGAGGAAAAAGAGGTTTTAAAAGGCATTGATTTTTCATTTAAAAAGGGTGAAATTCTAGCTTTTGTGGGTCCAAGTGGAGGCGGAAAATCTTCAATTATCGGACTTATTTTACATTTTTTTGAAAAAAAATCGGGAGAAATTTTAATTAATGGAGAAAAACTGAATGATTTTACTTTAAAATCTTTGCGTTCTAAGATTGCTTTGGTAACTCAAGATATTTATATCTTCAATGATACTATTGCACAAAATATTGCTTATAGCGAGGAATTTAATGAGGAAAAAGTTATAGAGGTCCTAAAACTCGCAAATGCTTATGATTTTGTGATACAAATGGGCGGAATCCATACTGAACTTTTTGAACACGGCAAAAATTTAAGTGGGGGACAAAAACAAAGAATAGCTATTGCTAGAGCCTTGTATAAAAAGCCTGATTTACTCATTTTTGATGAGGCGACTTCAGCCCTTGATAATGCGAGTGAAAAGGCTATCGTGCAAACAATAGAAAGGCTTAAAAAAGAGCATTTAATCTTAATGATAGCCCATCGTTTAAGCACGATTGAAAATGCTGATAAAATTGCTTTGCTTGAAGAGGGAAAAATCGTTGCAATGGGAAGAGATGAGGAGCTTATGAAAAATTCTTTACTTTATCAAAAATTTAAAAATCAAAAAGACAAAGCCTAACTTTAGTTAATTTTAGTTAGAATTTCTAAAAAAGGAAAAATATGACTTATGATTTGATAAAACCTTTACTTTTTAAGCTTGAAGCTGAAAACGCTCATTGTTTAACCGAGCTGTCTTTGAGAGTTTTAAATGCAGTTTTTCCAAGTGCTTTAAGTTTTTTGGCTCATAATTATATAATAAATGATGAGAGTTTAAAACAAGATATATTAGGACTCGAGTTTAGTAACCCAGTGGGTTTAGCGGGGGGTTTTGATAAAAATGCTACAATGATTAAACCTTTGAGTACTTTGGGTTTTGGTTTTTTAGAATTTGGAACTTTTACGCCAAAGGCTCAAAAAGGTAATGAAAAACCTAGATTATTTCGTTTAAGCGAACAAGAAAGTTTGCAAAATGCTATGGGTTTTAATAATCAAGGTGGTGATAAAATTGCTTTAAGGCTTGCTAAAATTTATCCTTTCGTTTTACCTTTGGGTGCAAATATTGGTAAAAATGCAACAAGTGAAGAAGCTTTGAAGGATTATCTTGATTTACTTAAAAATTTTAGGGATTTATGTGATTATTTTACTATTAATATTTCTTCACCAAATACCAAAAATCTAAGAAACTTACAAAATGATGAGTTTTTAACAACTTTACTTGAAGAGGCTTTAAAAATCACTTCAAAACCAATTTTGATTAAAATTGCACCCGATATGAAAATTAAAAATGCCTTAAAACTTTGCGAAAATGCTATAGAAAAAGGTGCGAAAGGTTTTATCATCGCAAATACAAGCGTGGATTATTCTTTGCTTAGTAATAACCGAACTTTTGGAGGTATTAGTGGCAAACTTATTACTGAAAAAAATGGAACTTTCTTTGAACAGCTCGCTAAAGAGCTTTTTAGGAAGACAATTTTGATTGCAAGTGGTGGAATAGATAGTGGGGAACTTGCGTATGAACGCATAAAAAAGGGTGCAAGTTTGGTTCAAATTTATACTGCTCTTGTATTTAAAGGTCCATCTTTGGTTAAAAAAATCAATGAAAATTTGAGTTTTTTACTAAGAAGAGATGGTTTTGCAAACATTAGTGAGGCAGTGGGAGTTGATTTAAAATGATTAATTATGAAAAAACAATTCTTAAAAATAAACTCGAAGTTTATGCTTTTGGAGTGAATAAAGATAGTAAGGTTATTAGTGTAGATATTTTTTATAAGGTTGGTTCGAGAAATGAAACTATGGGAAAAAGCGGCATAGCTCATATGCTTGAACATCTTAATTTTAAAAGCACAAAAAATTTAAAAGCGGGTGAATTTGATGAGATTGTCAAGGGATTTGGAGGCGTAGATAATGCAAGTACAGGATTTGATTACACGCATTATTACATTAAATGTTCTAAAGAGCATTTAGATAAAGCTTTAGGACTTTTTGCAGAGCTTATGAGTCATTTAAGTCTTAAAGATGAGGAATTTCAGCCTGAAAGAAAGGTTGTTTTGGAAGAAAGAAGATGGAGAACCGATAATAATCCTTTGGGATATTTGTATTTTAGGTTGTTTAATCACGCTTTCATTCATCATCCTTATCATTGGACTCCTATTGGCTTTTTAAAGGATATTGAAAATTGGACGATTGAGGATATTAGAGAATTTCATCAAACTTTTTATCAACCTAAAAACGCAATTTTACTTGTAAGTGGAGATGTTGAAGCAGAGGAGGTTTTTAAGTATGCTAAAAAGCATTTTGAAAAGATTAAAAATTCTAAAGCCATTCCAAAAATTCATACTAAAGAACCTAAACAAGACGGAGCAAAAAGGGTAGAGCTTAAGAAAAATTCAGACACTGAACTTTTAGCTCTTGCTTTTAAAATTCCAAATTATAAACACAAAGACATTCCAGCTCTTAATGTTTTGGCTGAACTTTTAGGAAATGGAAAAAGTTCTTTAATCAACGAGATTTTAGTGGATAAACTTAATCTTATTAATGATTATTACGCTTTTGTAAATGATAGTATTGATGAGAATTTATTTATTTTTATTTGCAATTGCAATCCTAATGTTAAAGCCGAACTTGTCGAAAAAGAATTGCTTAAAATTTTAAATTCTCTCAAACTTGGTAAAATTTCAAACAAGGCTTTACAAAAAGTCAAAAATAACATTAAAAGTGATTTTATTTTTTCTTTAAACACTGCAAGTGCTGTTTCTAATACCTATGGAGCCTTTCTCGCAAAGGGAGATTTAAAACCGCTTTTAAATTATGAAAAAGACACGCAGAAATTGCAAATTAAAGATTTGGTAAAATGTGCAAATGAGTATTTTGTTAAGGAAAATTCCACAACTATAATTTTAAGAAAGGATTCATAAATGAATAAAAATGCCATAATTGGTGCTATGACAGCACTTATAACTCCTTTTAAAAAGGGCAAAGTTGATGAACAAACTTATGTTAAGCTCATTCAAAGGCAAATTGATAATGGCATTGATGCAGTAGTTCCTGTTGGAACAACTGGAGAGAGTGCAACTTTGACACATAATGAGCATAAAACTTGTATAGAGCTTGCTGTGCAAACTTGTAAAAAAACAAAGGTCAAGGTTTTAGCAGGAGCTGGAAGCAATGCAACGCACGAAGCTATGGATTTGGCAAAATTTGCAAGAGAACAAGGAGCGGACGGGATTTTAAGTGTAACTCCTTATTACAATAAACCTACTCAAGCAGGACTTTTTGAGCATTATAAAGCTATTGCAAAATGTGTGGATATTCCTGTGCTTTTATATAATGTTCCGGGTCGAACTGCTTGTGAAATTGCTACAGATACTGCAATTAAGCTTTTTAAAGAGTGTGAAAATATTTATGGTATTAAAGAAGCAAGTGGAAATATCGACAAATGTGTTGATTTATTAGCAAATGAACCTAGAATGATTCTTATTTCTGGAGATGATGCGATTAATTATCCTATACTTTCAAATGGCGGAAAAGGTGTGATTTCCGTAACCTCAAATTTATTGCCTGATAAAATCAGTCTTTTAACTCATAAGGCAATGGAGGAGAAATTCAAAGAAGCTAAAAAAATTAATGATGAACTTTATCAAATCAATAAAATTTTATTTTGCGAAAGCAATCCAATTCCTATAAAAACAGCAATGTATATTGCAGGGCTTATTAAGAGTTTGGAATTTAGACTTCCGCTTTGTCCTCCAAGTAAAGAAAATTTTGCTAAAATTGAAAAAATAATGAAAAAATACGAAATAAAAGGATTTTAATGAATAATGAATTTCAAGGAAAAACCTTAGTTATTAGTGGTGGAACTCGTGGAATAGGAAAGGCTATAGTTTATGAATTTGCTAAGGTGGGTGTGAATGTAGCTTTTACTTACAATTCCAATGAGGATTTGGCTAAAGAAATTGTTGCAGATTTAGAAAAAAATTACAAAATTAAAGCAAAAGCTTATGAATTTAATATTTTAGAACCAGAAACTTATAAAGAACTTTTTGAAAAAATTGACGCAGATTTTGATAGAGTGGATTTTTTTATCTCCAACGCGATTATTTCGGGAAGAGCTGTGGTAGGAGGTTATACTAAATTTATGAAACTTAAACCTAAAGGAATTAATAATATCTTTACAGCAACTGTTAATGCCTTTGTTGTAGGAGCCCAAGAGTCTGCAAAAAGAATGGAAAAAGTAGGGGGTGGGAGCATTATTTCTATCTCATCAACAGGAAATCTTGTTTATATAGAAAATTATTCTGGACACGGCACAGCAAAAGCTGCTGTTGAAGCTATGGCTAGATATGCAGCTACCGAGCTTGGAGAAAAAAATATACGCGTAAATGTCGTAAGTGGAGGTCCTATTGAAACAGATGCTTTAAGGGCTTTTACAAACTATGAAGTGGTTAAAAATGCTACAATTGAACTTAGCCCTTTAAATCGTATGGGACAACCTGAAGATTTAGCGGGTGCTTGTCTTTTTCTTTGTTCTTCTAAAGCAAGTTGGGTAACTGGACATAGTTTTATTATAGACGGAGGAACAACTTTTAAGTGATTTAAACTAACATAGAAATGTGAATAATAATTCTTATTTGTATATAAATTTAGATTGAGGCTTAAATTTTAAATCAAAGTTTAAAATTTAAGCTAGATTTTTAAGAAATTTTAAAATAAAGTTTGAGGATTTGCTCCCATTTTAACATCTCTTGGAAGCTCTGAACCTCCAAGCATATGAAAATGTAAGTGGAAAACTTCTTGTCCGCTGTTTTTACCACAATTTGTAATCAAACGATACCCACTTTTATCAAGTCCTAAAAGCACAGCAAGTTCTTGGATAAAAGAAGTCATTTTTTCCATCAATTTAGGGTCGAATTCCTGAAAATCTTTAAAATGTTTTTTTGGAATGATTAAAATATGAATGGGTGCTCTTGGTTGAATGTCGTGAAAGGCTAAAAAATCATTGTTTTCTAAGACTTTATTGCAAGGAGCTTTTCCCTCAACAATGAGTTCAAAAATAGTTTTTTCTCGCATAGTTTCTCCTTTTTGAATTAAATTTATATAATTATATCTTAAAAGTATTATTTTTTATGCTTAATTTAAATTAGTTTTCAATAAAATAAGACTTTAAAATATTTGATTAAGGGTTAAAATTGCAAGATTTTATTAAACAAATTGAAGATTGTAAGAATTTAAATGATTTAGAAAGTCTTAGAATTTCAGTGCTTGGAAAAAAAGGAAAGCTTACAGAAGAATTTGCTAAGCTTAAAAATTTAGACGGCGAAGCGAAAAAAGAATTTGCTACCAAACTTAACATTCAAAAAGAAGAATTTAATCAAGCTTATGCAAAAAAACTTAAAATTTTAGAGCAAGAAAGCTTGAATGAAAAAATGAAAGAAAATGTTTTTAATTTTACCTATTTTGATAAAAACGCTCAAAATGGAGCTTTACACCCTGTTATGAGTACTATGGATAAAATTATAGAATATTTTATCTCTTTAAATTTTAGTATTGAAAAAGGTCCTTTAATCGAAGATGATTTTCACAATTTCGAAGCTTTAAATTTGCCTAAATCTCACCCAGCAAGAGATATGCAAGATACTTTTTATTTTAAAGATAAAAGTCTTTTAAGAACTCATACTTCACCAGTGCAAATTCGTACAATGCTTGCACAAAAACCACCGATTCGTATGATTACTCCGGGTGCTGTTTTTAGAAGAGATTTTGATTTGACGCATACTCCGATGTTTCACCAAGTTGAAGGACTTGTTGTTGAAAATGGACAAAAAATAAGTTTTGCAAATTTAAAAAGTATTTTAGAGGATTTTTTACGCTATATGTTTGGGGATGTAAAAGTGCGTTTTCGCCCGAGTTTTTTTCCTTTTACAGAGCCTTCAGCTGAAGTGGATATTTCTTGCGTATTTTGCAAGGGTTGTGGTTGTAGAGTGTGTAAAAACACGACTTGGCTTGAGGTTTTAGGTTGTGGTGTCGTGCATCCAAATGTGTTTAATTTTGTGGGTTATAAGAATGTCAGTGGCTATGCCTTTGGTTTGGGTGTAGAAAGATTTGCTATGCTTCTTCATCAAATTCCTGATTTGCGTTCCTTATTTGAGGGAGATTTAAGATTATTGGAGCAATTTAGATGATTATTACAAAAAGTTGGCTTAATGAGTGGATAGATGTTGAAAAGCAAAGTTTAGAAGATTTAGTTAAAACTTTAAATTCTATAGGAATTGAAGTTGATGATGCAAGACATTTAAAAGCACCAGATAAAGTCGTAGTAGGCTTTGTAAAAGAAAAAATCAAACACGAAAATTCAGATAAGCTTAATATCTGTAAAGTCGATGTTGGAAATGAAGTTTTGCAAATCATTTGCGGGGCAGCTAATGTCGAAGTAGGTCAATTTGTTCCTGTGGCATTAAAGGGTGCTATAATGCCAAATGGTATGCAGATTAAAGAAGCTAAACTTCGCGGAGTGGATTCTTATGGTATGATTTGCTCTTCAAATGAACTTGGCTTTGCTAAAGTTAATGATGGAATTTTAGTTTTAGATGAAAGTATAGGAAAACTCGAGCTTGGTAAAGCCTTAAATCGTTATACTCTTTTTAATGATGAGCTTATTGAAGTTGAACTTACTCCAAATCGTGGAGATTGCTTGAGTATTTATGGTATAGCAAGAGATTTATCAGCAGCTTTGGATTTAGATTTTAGAAAAATTCCTGTTTTTAAAGATGATGAAAAGGTATTAGCTATAGGAAGAATTTTAAAATTAGTAGCTAGTAAAGAGTTAAATAGTTTTCATCTTTATAAAGTGATAGAACTCAAGCAAAAATTTGAAACAACTTTGCTAATTAACTTGCGTCTTGCTCAAATTGATTCTTTAAATTCAAATAGTATTGAAAATTTGTTAAATTATACAACACATTCAACTGGCGTGCTTTTTAATGCTTATGATTTACATAGTATCAGTAAGAAAAATTCAGAATTTGTTTTAAATTTAAACAAAGAAAATCACGGCGAAACTAAGATAATGTGTCAAGATAAGCCTTTAAGTGTGAGCGGAATATGTCAAGAAAAAGGTTTTAAATTAGGTGCAAATAGTAAAATCATCATATTAGAAGCTCATTATACGAAACCTTTTATCATAGCAGAGGCTAAAGATTGTTATAAAAAACAAGATGAAAAACTTGTTTATAGAAGTTTTAGAGGTAGTGAGCCAAAATTAAATATAGGTATGAATTTCTTGCTTCATTTACTTCAAAAAAATCCAGATATTATAATTTATAGCTCTTCGCAACAGATTTTAGAAAAAAAAGAAAATTCAGTTATAGATATTAATGTAGAAAACATAAGCAAAATTATAGGGCAAGAGGTACATAAGGATACAGTGCTTAAAATTCTAAAAAAGCTTAAATTTGAAAGTGTGATTCACGGTGAGCATCATATGAGTGTAAAAATTCCTTTACATCGCCCAGATATTGTAAATTTAGCAGATATTTGCGAAGAAATTGTCCGAATGATAGGTATTGATAATATTGCTTCAAAGGGCTTGGAATTTACAGAAAAGAATCGTATCAATGAAACCTATAAAGAATATAAAAAGCTTTTAATTTTAAGAAACAAAGCTGCAGACAATGGGTATTTTGAGAGTTTGCACTATGTTTTGGATAACGAAGAAGAGCTTAAAGAACTTGGTTTTGAGCTTGCAAAATTAAAGCTTATTAATCCTATAACCGCAGAACTTAGCACTTTAAGAACCACTCTTTTAAACCATCTTTTAAATGCAGCAAGTTTTAATATCAAAAATTCTAAAAAAATTATCAAGCTTTTTGAAAGCGGAGCTGTATTTAATGCTGCGAATGAAGAATTTGCTCATATGGCTTTAATCCACTGCGGTTTTAAAGAAGAAGCGGGGATTTCAAATAAAGCTAAACCCGCTTTGGTTGATTTTTATAGCTTTTTATCGGATATTAAAAATATTTTAGGTGCTTTTGAGCTTAAAAATTCAAATCATAGCTTTTTAAGTCCATATGAACAGGCTGATTTGTATGTTAATGGAGTGAAAATAGGCTTTTTAGGGAGGCTAAATTTAGAGCTTGAAAGAAAAAAAGATTTGCTTCAAACTTATGTTTGTGAGTTTGATTTAAATTTATTTAAGCAAAGTCCAAAAATTGCTAAACTTTATTCTAAATTTCCAAGTGTGAGTAGGGATTTAAGCATACTTATTCCCAAAGATTTTTCTTATGAAAAGGTAAAAAATTGTATTGAAGGATTAAAATTAGATTTTTTAGAAAGCTTTAGAGTGGTTGATCTTTACGATGATGAGAGCTTAAAGGGGAAATTGAGCCTTACCATTAATTTTGTTTTCAAAAGTCTTGATAAGACCTTAGAAGAAGCTGAAATTTCAGCTTGTATGGATAAAATTTTAAAGAATTTAGAAAAATTAGGGCTTAGTTTAAGATGAAAATTTATGCCTTAGAAAAATTTGATATTTCAATAGAAAATCTTGCAGCAGATAAAAGTATTAGCCATAGATTTGCGATTTTTTCTCTTCTAGCAAATGCTCCAAGTACTGCAAAAAACTATCTTTTGGCGGAGGATACACTTAATACTCTTAAAATTATCCAGAATTTAGGAGCTAAAGTTCAAAGACAAGAAAGTGAAGTTAAAATCACTCCTCCTTTAAGTTTTAGCTCTCCAAATTGCATTTTAGATTGTGGAAATTCAGGCACAGCAATGCGTTTAATGATAGGTTTTTTGAGTGGCTTAGAGGGTTTTTTTGTTTTAAGCGGTGATAAATACCTTAACAATCGCCCTATGAAAAGAGTTTGCGAACCTTTAAGAAAAATTGGAGCGAAAATTTATGGCAGAGAGGGTGCAAATTTAGCTCCAATTTGCGTAGAAGGAGCTAAACTTAAAGCCTTTGATTATGTGAGTGAAATTTCATCAGCTCAAGTTAAAACAGCAATGATTTTAGCAGCTTTTAATGCAGATAAAACTTGTCATTTTAAAGAAAAAGAACTTAGCCGCAATCACAGTGAAAATATGCTAAAAGCAATGAATGCACCTTTAAAAATCAGCCAAGATGAGCTAAGTTTAGAAATAGAGCCTTTAAAAGAGCCTCTAAAAGCTTTAAAAATAACCATTCCAAATGATCCTTCTTCAGCATTTTATTTTGTTTTGGCAGCGATTTTGTTGCCAAATTCTAAAATCTGTGTTAAAAATATTTTGCTTAATTCCACTCGTATAGAAGCTTATAAAATTTTAGAAAAAATGGGAGCAAAAATTACTTATAAATTTTATGAAAATAGTTTTGAAAGTATAGGCGAAATTTACGCGCAAAGTAGTGAACTTAGGTCTGTGGAAGTAAGCGAAAATATTTCTTGGCTTATTGATGAAGCCCCAGCTCTTGCTATAGCTTTTTCAAGAGCCTATGGCACAAGTGTCTTAAGAAATGCAAAAGAATTAAGAGTTAAAGAAAGTGATCGTATCAAGTGCGTGGTTGAAAATTTACAAAAATGTGGGATTAAAGCAGAAGAATTAGAAGATGGTTTTAAAATTACAGGTGGCACACCAAAATTTGCACAGATTAAAAGTTTTGGAGATCATAGAATTGCTATGTCTTTTGCCATTTTAGGTTTAATTTGTGGTATGGAAATTGATGATGAAGAATGTATTAACACTTCTTTTCCAAATTTTAGAAACATACTTGAAAATTTAGGAGCTAGGATTGATTATTGAGCTTGCTAAAAATTATGGTTTTTGTTTTGGGGTTAAAAGGGCTATTAAAAAAGCTGAGCAGATTAAAGATGCTGCAACTATAGGACCACTTATTCATAATAACGAGGAAATTTCTCGCTTGCAAAAAAAATTCAATGTCAAGACTCTGCAAAGTATTAAAGATTTAAGCGATGAAAAAAAAGCTATTATAAGAACACACGGCATTACAAAGCAAGATTTAGCCGAACTTCGAAAAAAAGACATTGAAATTTTTGATGCCACTTGTCCTTTTGTAACCAAGCCTCAACAAATTTGCGAACAAATGAGTAAAGAAGGTTATGAAGTGGTAATTTTTGGAGATGAAAATCACCCAGAAGTTAAGGGAGTTAAAAGCTATGTCAGCACAAAGGCTTATGTGGTTTTAGATAAAAGCGAGTTAGAAAATATAAAACTTCCTAATAAAATTGCAGTGGTGAGTCAAACCACTAAAAAGGTAGAGCAATTTATGGAGCTTGTGAATTTTTTAATGCTAAAAGTTAAAGAAGTGCGAGTTTTTAATACCATTTGTGATGCGACTTTTAAAAATCAGGAAGCCATTACAGAACTTTCCAAAAAAAGCGATATTATTATCATTGTCGGAGGTAAAAATTCAGCAAATACTAAGCAGCTCTTTTTGATTGCCAAAAATCACTGCGAGGATAGTTATCTCATAGAAACGCAAAATGAGCTTGAAAAATCGTGGTTTGAAGGTAAAAAACATTGTGGTATTAGTGCAGGTGCTAGTACGCCAGATTGGATTATTAAAGAAGTAATTGGAAAAATTGAGGAATTTGGGTATTAATTGTTTAAAAAATATTGAAAAAATCTTTAAAATTTAAAAAAATCACATTTCTTAACACTAATTAAAGAAAAATTAGGATAAAATCTAATGCAATTTTATATAAAAGGACCACTATGAATAAGTTGAACAAAAAAGTTCAAAATAGTGTAGATGACTATGTCGAAGAAGAAAATTTCGAACAGCTTTTAGAAGCTTTTGATAAATCAAGAGAAAATGCTACAACTGAAGGCGTAATAGTCGAAATTAAAAATGATGAAGTCTATGTAGATATTGGTAAAAAATCAGAAAGCATTTTAGCACTGAATGAAATTCAAGATGAAAGTGGGAAGTTGATTTTTAATATAGGCGATAGAATTAAGATCGCGGTAATAGGTTCTCGTGA
>JAFLRU010000017.1 GCA_022511325.1 Campylobacter sp. | reverse complement strand
AACGCCCGTTTATGCCACTGCAAACGGAGTGGTTGAATTTGCAGGATACAATGAAAATGGTTATGGCTATAATGTTATTTTACTTCATAATTTTGGTTTCAAAACTGTTTTTGCTCATATGACAAGAAGAGATGTGGTAAAAGCAGGTCAATTTGTTAAAAAAGGAGAATTAATAGGATATAGCGGAAATACAGGGCTTTCAACAGGTCCTCATTTACATTATGAGGTTAGGTTTATTAATAAAACTTTAGAACCTTTACCTTTTTTAAATTTGCAAAGAAAAAATATGAATAATTTTTTTAATACAGAAAGGAGAGTTCCATGGCAATCTTTAATAGAGGCGGTGTTGGCTCAGCACCAAGTTCAAACACAGAAACAACAGTAATTTCATCAGGAGCTAAAATAGAGGGAAAATTCTATTTTTCATCTATGCTTCACGTAGATGGAGATTTAAATGGTATTATACACTCTGAAAGCATAGTTGTTATTGGTAAAAATGGAAATTTAAAAGGTGAATTACAAGCAGATAAAGTTGTAGTTAATGGTTATTTTGAAGGTGAGCTTGATGCGAGTAGTCTTGAAATTTTAGCAGGTGGAGTTGTGTTAGGAGATATTTCAGTTGTGCAGCTTTCGATTGAAAATGGTGGAAAATTTAGAGGAACTTCTAAGATTAAAGATGAGGATACACTTAAACTCATCGAAAATAACCCTGAATAATGCAAGCGTCATTTTATGAATATTTAAAACATTCTAAACCTTGCGAATTAATACTTTGTGAAGATGATAAAGAGGCGGATTTGCTTTCGCAAATCTCTCTTTTTTTAGGGATAAAAACCTTTGTTTTGCCGGATTTTCGTGCAGAATTTGGAGATGATTTAAGAGTTTTTTCTAAAGAACTTTTTGAACTTTGTAGTATTTTAAATGCTTATCATAAAGAACAAAATGAAAAAATTCTTATTTCTCCCTTGCACACTATACTTAAAAAACTTCCGGGAAAAAGACACCTCAAAAATTTAGAACTTTCTAAAAAACAAAAATTTATTTTAAATAATTTTAAAGAAGAACTTTTGAAACTTGGCTATGAATTTGTTGATATAGTTCAAGATAAGGGTGAAGTTTCTGTGCGTGGCGATGTTGTAGATATTTTTTGTATCAATGAAGAACAGCCTTTGAGAATTTTACTTTTTGAAGAGGAAATTGAAAGCATAAGATATTTTGATTTAAATACCCAAAAATCAATTCCAAATGAGCTTGAAGGTTTTGAAATTTGCCCTTTTTTAATGTATTTTAACGAAGATAACTATGAGCATTTTAAAGACAAACTTGAAAATTTTCAAAGTAAGGCTTTAATCAATGATATACATTCTTTGGGTTTTTGGTGTGTTGATGATTTTTGTGATTATTTAGAACTTGATTTTAGAAGCATTAAAGAATTTGATTTGAGCGAATTTCAAAAAGACTTAAGTTTTATCAATCAAAAAATCATTCCACAAGCAGAATTTTTTAAGCCTTTGCAAAGTGTTTATAATAAAGATTTTTTCAGTTTTCATAGGGATAAAAAAATTACCATTTTAGCCAAAAATGAAGCTCTTTTTAAACAGCTTGAACTTGAAGATTCTTCAAATTTAGTTTTTAAAAAAAGCAATTTAAGGGTGAATTTAATCTCTGCAAATGAGCTTATTATCTCCTTAAATCAAAAAGAAAAACAAAAAAGCAGACGCAAAGCAAAGCTTATTTTAGATGAATTAAAAATCAATGATTTTATCGTTCACGAAGATTATGGAGTGGCAAAATTTTTAGGACTTGAACTTATTAGTGTTGGCGGAGCTAAAAAGGAATTTGTCCAGCTTTTATACCAAAACAACGATAAGCTTTTGTTGCCAGTTGAAAATTTGCATTTGATTGATAAATATTTAGGAGTTAGTGGGGAAATTCCAACGCTTGATCGTTTAGGAAAAACGACTTTCATTAAACTTAAAGAAAAACTGAAAACCAAGCTCTTAGCCCTTGCTTCACAAATTGTGATTATGGCTGCAAAAAGAGCTTTAATTAGCCCTAAAAAGATGGATATAGACTTTGCCTTACAAGCCGATTTTGTTTCAAAAGCAGGATTTTCTTATACTGAAGATCAAGTTAAAGCTTGTGAGGAAATTTTAGGAGATTTAGCTAGCTCTAAGGTTATGGATAGGCTTTTAAGTGGCGATGTGGGTTTTGGAAAAACTGAAGTTGCGATGAATGCAATTTTTGCAGTGATTAAAAATGGTTTTTGTGCGTTTTTTTTCGTTCCTACAACGCTTTTATCGCAACAACATTTTAAAACCTTAAAAAAACGTTTTGAACCCTTTAATATTGCTGTTTTTAAATACGATCGCTTTACAAGCTCAAAGGATAAAAAAAATCTTTTGGAGTGTTTAAAGGAGAAAAGACCCTGTGTTGTGGTAGGAACTCACGCACTTTTAGGCGTAGAATGTGAAAGCTTAGCTCTTGTAATCATTGATGAGGAACATAAATTTGGAGTGAAACAAAAAGAAAAACTCAAAGAACTTTCTTCTAATGCCCATATTCTTTCAATGTCGGCTACCCCGATTCCAAGAAGTTTAAATCAAGCTTTAAGCTCTATAAAAACTTATAGCACCTTACAAATTCCACCTGAAGATAGACTTGATGTAAGAACTTTTGTCAAAGAAAATGATGAGGTTTTGCTTAAGGAACTCATTGCAAGAGAATTAAGACGCGGAGGGCAAATTTTCTATATTCATAATCATATTGCAAGTATTGAGCAGTGTAAAAAGCGTTTGTTAGAGCTTTTTAAAGATTTAAGAGTGCTTGTTTTGCATTCTAAGGTTGATTCTAAGGCTCAAGAAGAAGAGATGCTTAAATTTGAAAATAAAGAATACGATGTGCTTCTTAGCACTTCTATTATTGAAAGTGGGATTGATTTGCCAAATGCTAATACCATAGTCGTTGAAAAGGCAGATCGTTTTGGAATGGCAGATTTACACCAACTTCGTGGTAGGGTCGGTAGGAGCAATAAACAAGGATATTGTTATTTTTTCATTGAAAATAAGCAAAGTATAACTAAAGAAGCCCTTAAAAGGCTTATTTCTTTAGAAAGTAATTCCTTTTTAGGAGCGGGAAGTATTTTGGCTTATCACGACCTTGAAATCAGAGGAGGCGGGAATTTGTTAGGAGTTGATCAAAGTGGGCATATAGAACAAATCGGTTATAGTTTGTATCTTAAAATGCTTGAAAATGAACTCAATCATCTCACGCAAAAGGAGTCTTTAGAGGAAAATAAAATTGACTTAAAACTAAGTATCAATGCTTTTTTAAATAGTGAGCTTATTAGTGAAGACCGCTTAAGACTCGAACTTTATAGAAGACTCTCTGGGTGTAAAAAGGTGAGTGAGGTTTATGAGATAGAAGGTGAGATTGAGGACAGATTTGGAAAGCTTGATGTTTATACAAAGCAGTTTTTAGCCCTCATTAACATTAAAATTCTAGCTCTTAAAAAATATAAAAGCATTAGTAATTATGAGCAGAATATACAATTTACAAGTATTAATAACGAAAAAGAACTCATCAAAGCAAAAAGCAAAGACGATGATGATATTATTGTCTCAATTTTAACTCATTTAAGAAAGGCTTAGTGTGGATTGGAGTAAGACTTATGCGGCAATTTATAGAGCAAGGAAAGATATTTTAAAAGCTGTATTTGAACTTGATACTATAAGTCTTGATGAACTTGTGGGTATAGAGGAACAAAAAAAAGCCTTAGTGGAAAATACTTTAAATTTCATACAAGACAAAGGAGCAAATCACGCCTTACTTTGGGGAGCAAAAGGCACAGGTAAATCAAGTTTAATTAAGGCTGTATTTAATGAATTTAAAGAACGTGGTTTAAGACTTGTCGAAATTTCCAAAGATGATTTGTTTGCTCTATGTGATATTATTGATGAATTAAGAAAAGAGCCTTATAAATTTATACTTTTTTGTGATGATTTTTCTTTTGAAGAAAATGATATGAGCTATAAATTTTTAAAGCCTTTGCTTGATGGAAGCATAGAAAAAGCTCCAAGTAATATCCTTATCTATGCAAGTTCAAATCGCCGCCATTTACTCAAGGAAAATTTGGAAGACAATCAAAACATACAAGTTATACACGGCGAACTTCACTTAAGTGATGCAGCAGAAGAAAAACTTAGTTTAAGTGATAGATTTGGACTTTGGCTTAGTTTTTATCAAGGGAATTTGGAGGAATATTTGAAAATCGTTGATTTTTACTTTCGAAATGAAAAGGTCGATAAAGAACTTTTGCATTCAAAAGCTAAGGAATTTGCGAATTTAAGAGCAAGTAGAGGAGCAAGGACAGCAAAGCAGTTTTATCTAGCTTTTAAGGAAAGTTTGAGATGAATGGAAGTGATATTTTTAAAAAGCTCCTAAGTTTTTCTTTATCTTTTGGGGATTTTGATTGGCTTGAAAATAGGGGTTTAAGCGAATTTGAAATCTTAATTTCCGTGATTTTAACTCAAAATACAAACTGGAAAAATGTTTTAAAAGCCTTAGACAATTTAAGAAAACAAGGCATTGATAGTTTAGAGCAAATTGATCATTTAACAGATAAAGATTTAGCACTTTTAATCAAACCAAGTGGATTTTATAACACTAAAGCCAAAAGGATTAAAAACTTCGTGAGTAAGATTTTAAAAGAATTTGAAACTTTAGAAAATTTTAAAAATTTGGTTAGCAGAGAATGGCTTTTAAATATTAAAGGTTTAGGTTATGAAAGTGTGGATAGTGTTTTAAATTATCTTTGCAAGAGAGAAATTTTGGTTGTGGATAGCTATACAAATCGTCTTGCTTTAGCTTTAGGTTATGAATTTGAAAATTACGAGGAATTAAGAGAATTTTTTGAAAGTGGGATTGAAAGTAATCAAGAGGAGCTTTGCAAACTTTTAGATAAAAAGTGCGAGCTTTTCGAGCTTTATCAAATCTTTCACGCTCTTATTGTAGCCTTTGCTAAAATTTCATTTAAGGGAGCAAAGCTAAATGAAAGAGGTGAAGTTTTTATAGAAAAATTAAGGAATTAAATGTTAAAAGCACAAATTGAGAATTTTTGTTATAGAATATCAAAGCTTAAAGGATATCTATGACTTCTGTTTCAAGGCAAAATGCACTTAAAATAAAAAAACAATCAAATTATTTTTCTTATATGAATTCTCATTTATATCAAGATTCTGTGCTCAATAAAAAATTGTTACAAAAAAACAGTCTTGATTTAATTATCACTTCTCCACCCTATAATATTGGTATAGAATATAATTCAAACACAGATTGCAATGATTATGAGGAGTATTTAAACTTTAGTGAAAAATGGATAAAAAATTGTTATTTTTGGGCTAAAGATAGTGCAAGATTTTGTCTTAATATTCCGCTTGATAAAAATAAAGGCGGACAACAAAGTGTAGGCGCAGATATAACACAAATTGCTAAAAAAATAGGTTGGAAATATCATAGTAGCATCGTTTGGAACGAGGGAAATATCTCGCGGCGGACAGCTTGGGGAAGTTGGCTTTCTGCTTCAGCTCCCTATGTGATAGCTCCTGTGGAGCTTATTCTCGTGCTTTATAAAGGGGAGTGGAAAAAGAAGCATAAGGGACAAAATGATATAACAAAACAAGAATTTATGGATTGGACAAATGGTTTATGGACTTTTAATGGAGAATCTAAAAAACGCATAGGACACCCTGCACCTTTTCCTAGAGAATTGCCAAAAAGATGTATCAAACTTTTTTCTTTTATTGACGATGTCATATGCGACCCATTTAGTGGAAGTGGAACAACAATGATAGAAGCCCATCTTAATCAACGAAAGTTTATTGGCATTGAGCTTGATGAAACATATTGTTCGCTTTCTAAAAAACGTTTTTTAGAAACAATTCAAAAAGAAAAAGGATTATTTAATGAGTGATAAAACATTTTCTCAGCTTGATTTGATAATGGAATTTTTTAAGGCAAATCCAAATAGAGATATTGCTCACCCTGAAGTTGTTGATTGGGTAACAAAAGAATATCAGCTTCGCACAGGTAAGGTTTTTAGAGACCCAGATAGAGGGATTAGAAGCTTACATCAAAAAGGACATTTGCAAAAAATTGCAAAAGGTGTATATCGTTATGACCCTAATTTTGTGATATTAAGAAAAGATTTGGAAGACTTTGCCCCAAATTTAAAAAAGCAAATTTTAGAAAGAGATAATTACAAGTGTGTTATATGCGGAATGGGTGAGAAAGAAGGTGTAGAACTTCATGTTGATCATATAAAACCTAAGGATTTAGGTGGAAAAGCAACTTTAGAGAATGGGCAAACCCTTTGTGCGAGACATAATTTCTTAAAAAAGAATTTAAAGCAAACTGAAACGGGTAAGAAAATGTTTATCCAAATGCTTGAGAGTGCAAAAGCTTCAAATGAAAAGGAATTAATAGCATTTTTAGAAGATGTGTTAAAAGTTTATGAAAAACATAATATTAACGGGCATATTGTATGGAAGAAATGAAAATTTAGAAGAATAAAATTAAAAGAAGGATTAAATTAATGAAAGCAAAAGGAAGTGAGTTAATTCCCATTTTGAGTATAGCAGGGAGTGATTGCAGTGGAGGTGCTGGGATACAAGCAGATTTAAAGACTTTTAGTGCTCATAATCTTTTTGGTATGAGTGTGGTTTTAAGTGTTGTAGCCGAAAACACAGCAAGAGTAATTTCTGTGCATAATGTGCCAACAAATATTGTCGATGAGCAGATTTTAGCAGTTTTTGAAGACATTGTGCCAAAAGCAACTAAAATTGGTATGATAGGTTCAAAAGAACTTATGCAGTGCGTAACTTTGAATTTAGAAAAGTTTAAACCCCAAAATATCGTAATTGACCCTGTAATGTTTGCCAAAAATGGATTCGCTTTAATGCCTTTAGAGGATTGTGATTTTTTTAAAAAAACTTTGGTGCGTTTTGCAGATGTTTTAACTCCAAATATACCAGAAGCCCAGTATCTTTGTGGTTTTGAGATTAAAAATGAAGAAGATAAAATTAAAGCCGCAAAAGCCCTTCTTGAACTTGGGGCTAAAAGCGTTTTGCTTAAAGGCGGACATAGCGAAGATAATGCTGATGATGTGCTTTACGATGGTAAGGACATTCATATACTTAGAAGTGAGCGTATCCAAACTAAAAACACTCACGGAACAGGTTGCACGCTTTCTTCGGCGATTGCTTCAAATTTAGCTAAAGGTTTGAGTTTATTTGAAGCAGTGAGTGAAGCTAAAGAATATGTTAAAAATGCGATTTATTATTCTTTAAATTTGGGTAAGGGTTGTGGTCCAACTAACCATTTTTACAAATTTTTGAGTGAATAAATGTTGGATTTAAGTTTATATTTGGTTGCAAGTCGTGGAACTTTGAGTGATGAGAATTTTTTAAAGCTCTTAGAAAATGCCATAAAAGGTGGTGTGAGTATAGTGCAACTTAGGGAAAAAACTTTGAGTGCAAAAGAATTTTATGAACTTGCTCTTAAAGTTAAGAAGCTTACCAAAGCTTATAAAATTCCTTTGATTATCAATGATAGACTTGATATCGCTTTGGCTTTGGATGCTGATGGAGTGCATTTGGGGCAGGAGGATTTAAATATCAGCATTGCAAGAAAACTTTTAGGTAAAGAAAAGATTATAGGTTTGAGTTTAAAAAAACTAGAACAGCTTGATTTTATAGAGGGTGCGAGTTATTTGGGATGTGGAGCAATTAAACCAACGCCGACCAAGGATAGTGAGGTTTTAAGTCTTGAAGTTCTTAAGAAGATTATTGCTTTATCGAGTTTGCCTGTGGTTGCCATAGGTGGAATTGATGAAAATGTTGTGAGCGAGCTTAAGGGCTTAAATTTAAGTGGAATTGCAGTTGTAAGAGCTATAATGGAGGCAAAGGACCCATTTTTAGCTGCAAAAAATCTCAAAAAGCTTTTTAAAGAATGTTAAAATGGATATTTATCTTTTAAATTCTACTCCTTTTGAAGGGGTGAAAAATCTTATTTTAAATGAAATTGTTTTTTATGATTTTAGTGTGAATTTAGCCGAGTTTAACGCTCTTATCATCACTTCTAAAAATGCTTTGAAGGCTTTAAAACAAAGTAAAAATCCTTTAAATTTTGATTTGCAAATTTATGCTGTGGGAGAAAATACTGCTAAAGAAGCTTTAAATTTAGGCTTTAAAAAAGTAAAATTTCCTAAGAAATCTTATGCAAAGGAGCTTTTTGAAGAATTTAAAGAAGAATTAAAAGAGCTTAAATGTTTGTATTTAAGAGCTAAAAAGATTGCTTCTACTTTGGATAAAGATTTGTTACATTTTGGTGTTGATTTAACTCAAAAAATTGTTTATGAAAATATTTACAAAGAGAGCAAAAATCCTCTTAATCATCCTTGTATTATTATATTTAGCTCGCCTTTAAGTGTGGAGAATTTTTTAAAAAACTATGAGATTAAAGATGAAGATAAACTTGTAGCTTTAGGAAAAAGCACAGCCAAAAAGCTTAAAGATTATAAAAATCTTTTCATTTGCGAAAAACAGGATTTAAAAGAAAGCGTTAAACTTGCAAAAAGCTTGATTTAATTTTTATAGCAAATAGTAATCTTTAGTATTTTAAAATTTAGAAAAACCTTCTAAATTTTTTATTTTTTGGTATCTTAGATAGTATCCTGCTATCATAGATGAAATCAAAGTTGTTAAAATAAGAGTGGTAAAAAAATTGACATTGATGATTTCATAATAAAATGCAACGCTTGATAAAACAATTCCTGGACCACCTCTTGCATTCATAGTGATGGCAAAATTAATCCGTGAAATGTTTGATATTTTAATAAATGATAAAGCAATATAACAACCCAAAAATTCAAATAAACAAGCAAGAATGGTAAATAATACAAACATTAAAAATGAAAATTCGTGTATAACATTGAGTTGGATTCCTATCAAAGCAAAATAAATAGGAATGAAAAAAGAAAAAGCAAAATTAGAAATTCCACTCATTTTTTCTTTTAATTCTCCGTGTTTATGAAGTATATTTTTGATCAAAAATCCTACCAAGAAAGAAGTATACATAGGATTAATATGCAAAGTGTTAAGCAGAGCAACGCAGAGAAACAATAACACAAAAGACAAGGTAAAAAAATCCACACAACTTATAGAAAATGATATTTTTCTTAATAAATTCGCAAAAAATTTAACACTAACAAACAGAGCGATTGTAAGAGCTGCTGTGTATAAATTATCTATCAAGGATATTTCTTTTTGGGTTGCTGAATTAATGGCTAGGTTAAGAAAAATCCACAAGAATAAATCTTGTATCGTAGAAGTTGTTAAAACCACACTTGCAAATCTTGTTTGTATAATGCCTATATCAAAAAATATTTTGGAAATAACAGGTATGGAAGTTACTGCTATGGCAATTAAGAAAACCAAACTAAAAGAAAAATCATCCCCTTTAACCCCTAAGAAAGATTCTTTAAAATAATCAATGAAAAAATATCCTGCGAATATAGGTATAAAAGTTGCTCCTATAAAAAGAGCTGAAATGATTTTGAGATTTTGTTTTTCAAAACTAATTTGAGTATTAAATCCTGCAATAAACATTAAAAAAATCAGTCCAAGTTGGTAAAAAATATTGAGAATTTTTCCTTGTTCCTTAAAATTTAAGAAAATTTCACTGATAACTTCAGGGAAAAGCAGATACAAACCACTTGCACCTAAAACAAAACCTCCCATAATCTCTCCTATAACCTTAGGAGCTTTTAAAAATACAAATAATTTTCCAAAAATAAAAGAAGAGAAAAGCAAAATTCCCAAAGCTAAAAAAATACTGCTTAAATTTTCCGGACTTAAAGTCTCAAATTTCATAGCAGTTCCTTAAATAATTTTTTCAGAATTGATTTCATCATTCATTAAATGTAAAAATTTAATACATTCTTTAACATAAGTTCCTACAGCACTTTCTTCACTAAGTTGTATTCCAAAAACTCCACTTTTTATAATATAATACAAATCATCTATTTCTGCGATAGTAGGGATAGGTTTTTCTTCCATATTCTTAAGAATTTGAGTGGCTAAAAATACCTTAACTCCATTATGATGAGCCATTTCAATAATATATTTTTGAAAGCGAGGGATTTTTTCTATGCCTATTTCTGTGGATAAATCTCCTCTATCAATTAAAATAAATTCAACATTTTTAAGGATTTCATAAAGATTATTTACAGCTTCTAAGGTTTCGACTTTAGCAATGATTTTTGAGGAGCTAAGTTTTTTTAATTCTTCTATTTCTTTACTTTTTCTTATAAAGGAAGCCCCTATAAAATCAACATTAAGTTCATTAGCAAGTTTAATGAGTTCTTTGTCTTTGTCAAACAAAAAAGGAATATTTTTATGTAAATTTCTAATGTGCATACCCTTGTTGTTTAAAAGCAAACCACTGCTTTTTGAAGTAAAAATGATTTCTTTATCTCGCACTTCTTTAACGATAAATAAAAAAGTGCTATCATTTGCAAAAACTTCCATCTTGGGTTTAATAAGCTTGTAAAAATCTTTGTAATTAAATTGATTGATTTTTAGAGAAAAATCTTTATCTTTTTTAACCTCAATAGGTTTTAAAATTCCACTTGTGCGTATTTTATTTCCAGGTAAATCAATAAGAATTTTTATGTTTTTAACTTGTTTTCTTAAAGCTTTTATCTGCGTTTTAATGTCCTCTATACTGCCGTGAGCTCCATTGATTCTATATATAAAATTTTCATTGTGAATTTCTTTAATAGGAATTTTATTTCCTAAGCTTGGTCCTATGGTTAAAATAATTTTTTGCATTGTTTATTCCTTTATAAAAATATTTTCGTTTCCTAAACTAAGAATTACATTTGAAATTTCTTTCCTCATCATTGTTTCGTCAGGGATTTTTCCTTCGCTTAGATCTTGTCTGATTTTAGTTCCACTAATTTCTATCCTTGCTTCATTGTAGTGAGAACAAGTTTTATCAGAAACTATTTCTTGGCATTTTGAGCAATAATAAGGCTCCCTTAAAAGCAAAAGTTCAATGCCCAAATCATAATGAGAGCTTAGTTCTTTTGCAAGTTCGTGCGCTTCATATTTACCATAATAATCTCCTACTCCTGCGTGGTCTCTGCCTATGATAAAATGTGTGCAACCTAAATTTCTTCTTATGAGAGCGTGAAAGATTGCTTCTCTACCACCTGCATAACGCATAGCTGTTAAAAGCGGTTTTAAAACGACTCTATTTTTGGGATAAAATTTTTTTATCATTACTTCATAAGCATTCATCACAGCTGCTTCGCTAAAATCTCCCTTTTTCTTCCAACCAAGTAAAGGATTGATAAACAGACCATCACAAAGTTCAAGAGCAATTCTTTGTAAATGTTCGTGGGCTCTATGAATAGGATTCCTTGTTTGAAAACCTGCTATGCTCCTTATATTTTTGTCAAAAAGTTTTTTGAGTATATTTTTATGTAAGCCATCTTCAAATCTTTCTTTAAGCTCTATTTTTCCACTTACTCTAAAAGGAGATTTAGTTTTTTCTTTAGCAATTCCAGGGTGTTTTTCATCTTTAGTTTTGTAGATTTCAAAAAGTTCTTTTTCGTTATCAACTTTAAATTTATCTTCTATGCAAATGCTTCCGATGGTTTTATTTTCATATACTAATTCTTCTTTATTTTTTAAATTTTTAAAATTCTCGACCTCTAAAGTAATAGGAAGAGTCCAGACATTAGAATTGTTAAGTTTCATTTCATAAACACAAGCTTTGTATTCATCATAATTCATAAAGCTTTCTAAAGGACTAAAAACCCCTTTGCAAAGATATTTTAAATCTAAAAAATTTTCTTTACTAAGATGAATCATTATTAATCCACCTTTACAAATTTTGATGAGGGTTTATAAACTATTGCATTGATATTTTGAAAATAAAGAGAAATTAAATTTTTACATAATATTTGAATTTTTTGATAGATTTTATTTAAACGAAGTTTTCTTAAAAGGCAAATTCCCCCTCCCATAATATTTTCTTGCATAGTTATCCTTTGTAAAAAATTTAAAATAAAATACTATTATATCAAAAAAAACAAATACAATTAAAAATAGTATAAAAACAAAAATCATTGTCTAAACTTAAAATAAACCCCATTTGCTACTAAAACACAGATGCACATTACGATAGCAAGGATAAGAGGAGTGTTTGCATTTAATGCCCCTACGCCAAAGGAAATAAATCCTGCTAGAGCAAACTGACTTGTGCCAAGGACAGCTGAAGCCGTGCCTGAGTGTTCTTTAAAACGAGCCATAGCTAAGGTCGTGGTATTAGGTGCAATAAAACCTAGCATTGCAATACTTATAAAAAGTGAAATTTCAAAAAGCCAAAAATTAGGATTTAGAAAAGCATTCACAAGCAAAATCAAGGTTGAAATAAACATAACCACCAAAGCTCTCGCAAGGATTTTTTCAGAATCAAATTTTTGAACTAGTTTGGCATTGATATTCGCAAAAATCACAAAACCTAAGGCATTGATTCCAAAAAGAACTCCAAATGCCTGTTCGCTTAAATCAAAAGATTGAGTGAAAACAAAACTTGAACCCGTGATATAAGCAAACATTGCACATAGAGCAAAAGCTGCTGAAAAAACATACACTAAAAAAATTTTGTCTTTAAGAACAAGTTTGTAATTTTCTAAAGTTTTTTTATAAGAAAATTTTTGTTTTTCAAGTTTTGGAGCACTTTCTTTAAGTCCAAATAACACCATTAAAAAAAGCAAAACTCCTAACAAAAACAAGGTTATAAAAATGCTCTCCCACGAAAAATATTGAAGCAAAACTCCTCCAAATGTCGGCGAAAGCATAGGTGCAAGAGAACTAAAAATCATCATCAAAGCATAAATTCCCGCTGCCTCTTTAAGTTCAAAAAGATCATTGACTATGGCTCTTGCAACAACCACTCCAGCACAGCCTCCTAAGGCTTCAAAAAAGCGAAAGGTGATAAAACCAAAGATATTATCAATGATTACACATAAAAAGCTTGAAATTATAAAAAGCAAAACTCCAACTAAAATAGGCTTTTTGCGTCCAAAAATATCACTTATAGGTCCATAAATGAGTTGTCCAAAAGCAAAGGCGATAAAAAAACTTGCCAAAGAAAGTTGAGTTAAAAAAGAATCAGTTTTGAAACTTTGCTCAACGTGAGAAAGTGCAGGCAAATACATATCTGTAGAAAGTGGAGCCAGACTTGACATTAAAGCTAAGATAAAAATGAGCTGAAACTTTTTAAATCCATAAATTCGAGTTTGCTCTTGCATTAAATTTCCTTTTAAGTTCATAAATTTTTAACAATTTTAAATTTTATTAATTTTCAATTTAAATTTGGATTATAAAAACTAAAAATTTATCTAAAAAAACAATAAAAAACTTATATTTACCTTTTTTTAAAGACAAATACGCTAAATTTAGAAAAAATTTTTTTAAGGATAAAAGATGATGCCTTTTAGCGATGAAGAGCTTGTAAATCCTGTGAAAGAAAGTCTTAAAAAAACCCTGCCAATTTTAGAAAAAGATGGAGGAGGACTTGAGTTTTTAGGCATAAAACAAGGCGTTGTTTATATACATTTAATTGGGGCTTGTAAGGGTTGTGCAGCAAGTGGAACTACCCTTAAATATGGACTTGAAAGACAACTTAAGATTGATATACATCCAGAGATTTCTATTATTAATTTAGATGGTGGGGCTGGGGAATTTGCAAAATTATAAAAAACTTGGTATTGAACATTTTTATAAAAAAGATTTTAAAACAGCTAAGATGTATTTTTCTTTAGCTTATAAAAAGCATAAGAATAAGCGTTTGTTAAATTTTATCGGACTTTGTGATTTGGCTTTAAAATCTCAAAAAGAGGCTTTTTTTCTTTTTGAGTTTTATTTAGAACATTATAAAACTCGCTCTATTGACAAAGATTTTGAAAAAATTTTAGCTTCAGTAGAATTCAAAGAGGAACAAAACGAGGAATTTGAGGATGGATATGCTTTAAATTACCAAGATTTTTTAAAAAGCGAAGAGGAAATTGGCTTTAAAAAAAGCTTTGAAAATGTGATTTATAGCGGAAAACTTGTGATTGATAATAAAGAAGATTTTTTAGAATTTTTAGAAAAACTCTTTGATAATGGCTATAAGGATATGACACTTAATTATATAGAAAACGCTTCACCTTATTTTTGGGCGAATGAAAGATTTATTAAACTTCAAAAAAAACTCATAGGATTTAAAAGTGATCTTAAAGCTTGATGATAATTTTATCACCGATAATTCTTTAGAATGCGAAGAGGGTTGCTATTTTTTACTCACTACTCAAAATAAAAAATTCTCTAAAGATGCCCAAAACAAAAATGCAAAAATCATTGATGTTAAAGAATGTAAAAGGCTTTTAAAAATTGATGAAAAGATTAAAATCATCGGTATTACAGGAACAAATGGCAAGACTACAACCGCAGCAGCTATTTACTCGATTTTACTTGATTTGGGTTTTAAATGTGGTTTATGTGGGACTAGAGGGGCTTTTGTCAATGAAGTGCAAATTGATGAGAAATCTCTTACCACTCAACCCATTTTAAAGACTTTAAGCTATTTGGCTTTTGCAAGCAAAGAAAAATGTGAGTTTTTTGTAATGGAAGTAAGCTCTCACGCTTTGGTTCAAGAACGCATACAAGGACTTGAATTTGCAGCAAAGATTTTTACAAATTTAACTCAAGATCATTTGGATTTTCACAAAAGTTTTGAAAATTACAAACAAGCTAAGGAAAGTTTTTTTACAGATGAAAGTTTAAAATTTATCAATAAAGACGCTGCTGCGATTAAATTTAATGTTCGCAATTCTTTTACTTATGGGCTTGAAAATCCAGCCTATTATCACATCAAAGCTTATGCTTTAGAAGATGGTATCAATGCACTTGTCGCAGCAAAAGAGCAAAATTATATGATAGATTCTACTTTGCTTGGACTTTTTAATCTTTATAATCTTTTAGCTGCAAGTGCTTGCGTGAATGAGCTTGTTAAGCCAAAAAGAGCTGATTTGGAAAAAGCTATTACTCATTTTGGTGGTGTTTGTGGTAGGGTTGAGAAGGTAAGCGAGGGTGTGATTGTGGATTTTGCTCATACTCCTGATGGTATAGAAAAGGTTTTAGATACTCTTAAAAATAAAAAGCTTATCGTTGTTTTTGGAGCTGGAGGAAACCGCGATAAAACTAAAAGACCTTTAATGGGCGGGGTTGTAGAACATTTTGCAAAAATTGCTATCATTACAAGTGATAATCCACGCGATGAAGAACCTAAAGAAATTATGATGGATATTTTGAAAGGTTTTAAAGATGAAAATAAGGCTTTGCTCATCGAGGATAGAAAAGAAGCGATAAAAAAAGCTTTAGAGCTTAAAGAAAAAGACGATTTAGTAGTGATTTTGGGAAAAGGTGATGAAACTTATCAAGAAATTAAAGGCGTTAAATATGATTTTAATGATAAAATTATCGTAAAAGAAATCTTAAATCAAGGAAAATAAATGTTTGAAAATATGGATTTTTCAAAAATGAGTGAACTTTTAGCCCAAGTGCAAGAAAAAGCAAAAAGTATAGAGCTTGAGCTTGAAAATAGAGAATTTAGTGCAAAAAGTGGAGCAGGACTTGTAAAGGTAAGTGCAAATGGTAAAGGAGAGATCATTGATATAAGCATTGATGATTCTTTGCTTGAAGATAAGGAATCTTTACAAATCTTACTCATTTCTGCAATTAATGATGTTCTAGCAATGGTGGCCCAAAATAGAAGCAGTATGGCAAATGATGTTTTAGGAAATTTAGGAGGGATAAAATGATAAGAATTTTGTTAGCACTTTGTGTTTTTATTTCTTTGATTTTTGCGGTTGAAAGACCTAAAAAAGAGGATTTTATCGCTTGTTATGAAAGAAATAAGGCAAGCATTTTAACTTATGAGGGTATGCAAGCTTTTGCTTTGAGTGAAAATTTACTTGCTGTGCTTAAAACACCCGAAACTAAGCTTAATAAATA